>NZ_JBTNSY010000021.1:0-103513 GCF_054515735.1 Mycobacterium sp. ML4 | reverse complement strand
CTTATATGGAATCTTCGCGCGAGATTCCTTCACCCGCCACGGTTTCCACTCGCCGTGCCAATGACACCGACTGTTGAAGATGACATCCGACAGCTGCTCGAAGCAGGCGCTGATCACCACTTCGGATTCAGCCACAACCTCGCACTGACATCGATGTCCATCGCACCTGATCGTGTCGCAGCACTGGCCGCGAGTGTCAAATTCAACGCCGTCGACGCGTGGGAACTCCTGCGGCCCATAGGCGGCTACTGTTCAGTGTCCACCGACGTCGTGCGATTCACCGGCGGCAAGGCCCGGGTCGCTTCCTTCTCACCGAGCGACTTCCAGGCGATCGGAGGCGTGTACCTCGGCAGCCACCAAGGCACCTGGATGAAACGCAAGACGGTTGTAGTCGACGCACCTCTCCCGCCGTCTCGGACAATGAGACGTCAGATTTACCACGGTGACTCGCATTATCTCGACGGACCAATCACCAGCGGCGGCCAATCCGATGGATTCACGACGATACACATGCCATCAGGATTGGAGGTTCTATCAGCCCTAGCAGTCGACCACGGGCTGCGATTGACTGAGAGCGCTCCGGGTAAGGCGGCGGAGCATCTGATCCGCGCAGCGGGACGGTACCTCTCGATGTTCGCGGCACCGGGTGTCGTTGAAACGCTCAGCGAGCTGACGCGCGGCCGCAACGTCAGCATTGTAAAGCGGCGGCTGAACCAGTTCCTCGCTGATCCACAACCCGACGAGTCGTCCGACCGGTATCAGGCGCTCCTCGACCGCCTGGACCGAGGCTTCGGGTCTCCCGATTCCGAAGAACTCAGTTATCCCACGTTCGATCGGATGAGGCAGTTGTTGCGCATGCGTCGCGACGCAGCCCAACAGTGGGTCAGCTGGGCGATGGCGGGCGGCCTGGTCCTCCGGGGCGTAGAAGCGAACTGCACCCGATGCGGCCACAAGCAATGGCGGCCGCTGAGCGAGGCCATTCCGTCGCTCGTGTGCCATGCCTGCGGCTGCACGATAGACAGTCCCCACGGCCACAACCAGATCAACTACCGCTACCGGGCCAGTGAACTCCTGTTGCGAGCGATGAGCCATGACGTGCTCTCGCACGTCCTAGCCATGCGGTACGTGTGCAATAAGTTGGGCGGCAGGTCACATGTGTTCGGCGGATATCCGGGAGTGGAGTTCCGAAAGCCCGACAACGATCGCGTCGAGGCAGAGGCCGACGTGATCGTTGTTCTTCGCAACGGGGAAATCGTTCTGGGAGAGTGCAAGGCGAACGCACGTGGTCTTTCTCCCGAGGAGTTGGACAAACTGTGGGGCGCAGCCGACCAGCTCGGCGCCCGAGCGACCTTCGCCGCAACACTGGATCGCGCCGCCAACTGTGGCCAAGAATGGCGAGTGACCGAGGGACCCACCGGACGACCGCACTTCGCCCTCGCCGCCGAGCACCTGTTCGACCTCCGCGGCGGGATGGGGGCGTCAGACGAGGATCTCTTCGCTTGGCGGGCCGACTACTCCCCGAGATTCAACACGAACCGCGAGGAAATCACAGGGGCGGAGCTCGCGCGTCGGATCGACGACGAGTTCGGTGAGTATGTCGAGCGGACCGCCACGGACTACGACCAACACACCCGTGCCCCGTGGACGAGGTCACCGAACGATTGACCGACGGCTCCGCGAAGCGGAAACCCATCCGTCGGATGGCGAGGTGTGCGGGCTGCTCTCGCTGTGCCCGACGCTGCATCAGCGGTGAACACCGTTCGGGCCGAACAGGCCCACTCGATGACGCCGACCATTCAGCCAGCACCGCGCAAGAATCGGAGCTCGGACGCTGACCGGAAGCGAAGTTGCCCAAATTCAGTGAGAAAAGTCGCGATCGAAATTCTCATTAGAACTGAGTAATACAGGTCGGACTGGTAAAACTGCCCCAGATTCGATGAGAATGGACAGCAAAAGTCGGTATGCCGCGGTGACGGTCGCACAGCATTCTTAAATGGTCGGGCTCTTTCTTGAGAACGGGCTGCCGATCACGATCGGAGGTCCGAGCACATCCTCCATGACTTGCCCAAGTGCCGACAAGGACCGGTTCTGGTGCTGCTTGACCAGCACATGCCCGCCCAACACGATCAGGGCAATGGGCAATTCGACGGCTCCTAACGCAAGCAGTCCCACTAAACCCGCGACGTAGACGACGTCGTGGGTTACGGGTGTGACGACCTTCCCGACGAACGGCAATTCGACCTCGCGTCGTTCCAGCTCCTTTAATTTCCGCAAGGCAGCGACGCGCTTGGAGTTCGGGTGTTCGGCGGCGTACACAGCCCAGCGCTTGCCCAGCGCAACTTCGTCGGCCGAAAGTAAGGAGAAGTCGAACTCGCCCGAGTCGAAATCCGCTTCCGCGGAACCGCATTCTTCAGTCGCGCGCAATCCCGCCGACGCGCTTGTCTGGTTTTCATCCACTGTCGTCATATTTCTTCCTAGTCGTCGGTCAGCCAGTCGGCACAAGGTCACGGCGCACGACGGGCAGCCAGTCGTCAACGTCGTCGCCGTCGTCACTACCTGGGAGTTGCCGGGCCCACGTACCGACCGACCCCATCACGCTGTTGACACCCTGATCGGCCCCACTGGCAAACCTGGTGACGCGCTTGCCGATCGCCGAAGCTATCCGAAGCAACAGGTCCGGCTTGGCGGCGGTCAGGAAAGTCAGGGCGACGGCCGGGGCGACACCTTCCAGCCAGGCCAATGGACCCAGTGGCACGCACCCGACGAGTTGGCTGACCCCCGGCGTCGAGACCAGCGCGGCCAGCGCCACAAAGGTTCCGGCGCAGGTGGCGACCACCAGCGGGTCGCGAGACTCCAGCAGCGTCTGCCCGAGCTGCGTCGTGACGAGCCCCACCAGACCCACCGTCGCTGCGCGCCGCGGGTTCGCGCGGGTAAAGGTGGCCAGGCTCCACGAGATACTCGAGCCGATCGTCGTTGCTGCACCGCGGATAGCGACGGTGTGAGACAGGTCGTCCATGTTGATCCCGCGCTCGGACGGGGGTCGCTGACTGCGAACCGCGCTCACCGCGACCGCTGTGGTGGGGAAAACGTCGGTCAGCAGGTTGACGAGCAGGATCTGCCGTGCAGTCAGTGGCGCGGTGCCGCGCACGATCGTTCCGTACATGTTGAAGGCCACTTCACCGGCGTTGCCGCCAAGCAGCATGGCGACCGCTGCCTGCGCTTGTTGCCAGAGTCGCTGGCCCTCGTCGATGGCGATCAAGAGACTTCCGACGCGGCCCTCGGTCAGGACCACGTCCGCAGCGCCGCGGGCCGGATCGCTCCCGTGCGACGACACACCCACTCCCACCGCGGCGGCACGAATGGCAGCAGCGTCGTTCGCGCCGTCTCCCACCATCGCGCAGATCCGCCCGGACTGGCTGATCTGCTGAACGATCTGCACCTTCTGCTCGGGCGACATCCGTGCGTAGATGACGTTGTTCTTGACCACCTCCGCCCGCTCGCTGATCGACAACCGCTCCCAGCGAGCTCCGGTGATGACACAGTCGTCCGGGACCAGCAGGCCGATCTGACGAGCGATGGCGCGCGCGGTCGCCGGATGGTCACCCGTGATGACGCGTACGCCGATGTCGCGTCGCGCCAGCCCGAGCAGCAGTTCCTTCGCGTCGGACCTTGGAGTATCCGTGATTCCGAGGAACCCCAACAGCCGCAACCCACCGGCGCACAGCGGTTCCAGGCCCTTCTCCTGAGCGATCACAAGGTCATCGTCGGTCAAAGTCCGCTCGGCGACCGCGATGACCCGCAGGCCGCTGGCGGCCATCTCATGGACGTGGGTCAGCAGCGCCTCACGGGTGGCGTCGTCCCGGCCCTCGACACACGCCGCCAGGACGACCTCCGGCCCTCCTTTGACCGCGAGCGTGCGGTCGTCCAGCCCTGCCGCATATGCCCGCCCGGCGCGAAATGGCAACTCGCGGTCCCGTTTCGGCTGGGATCCGGCTCGTGAAACGACTGCGGCGTCGGTGGCCTGCAGGGGTGCGTGCTCGTGGATCGGTACCGGCGTCGCCAGCGCTGCACGCTCGAGAATCACGCCCTCGTCGAAGCCCGGCTGTGCAGAAATCGCCGTCACCACCAGGCGGTTCTCACTGAGCGTGCCGGTCTTGTCGAAACACACGACCTCGACCCGCCCCAGTGTCTCGACCGATCGCGGAGCCCTGACGAGAACGTGGCGCCGGGTAAGGCGCCTGGCAGCTTCGCGCTGGGCCAGTGTGGCCACCAGTGGCAGACCCTCGGGCACCGCCGCGACGGCGCAGTAGACCCCGCCGGTCACAGCCTCCCGAATTCCCGATCCACGAAGCAGAGCGGTCGCGACCACGGCGGCACCGCCGGTGAGGGTCCAGGGCAGCACCTTCGCGGTGACCCGGGCGAGCTGGGCGTGCAGCCCCACCTCATCCCGTCGACGGGGTGCCAGCGCCATGGCCCGGCCCGCAGCGGTCGCGTCGCCTACCGCGACCACCACCGCGCGGCACATTCCACTGAGCACCGTCGAGCCTTCGTAAATCATGCAAGCCCGCTCGGCCAGGGGACGGCCCGGTGTCGGGTCGGGTTTTTTCGCGACCGGCAGCGACTCACCCGTCAGCGACGATTCGTCGACCTCCACGGCTACCGCGTGCAATACGCGCGCATCCGCCGGGACGACCTCGCCGCCCCGGACTTCGATGATGGTTCCAGGCGTCAGTTGCTCGGTCTCGATCAACGTGAATTGGTTGGGCGCCAGGACAATACGGGCCGGTGGCGTCTGGGCGCTGAGCATCTTGGTTAGCTGGCGATCCGAGTTGAGTCGTTGCGCGGCAGCGATCCCAGCGCTGCCCAGCAACACGACCCCGACCAGAGCAGCGTCGATGGGAGATCCGATGAGCGCACTCGCGAGTGCCCCGGTCGCCAGGATCGGTGTGAGCGGATCCTGCATCTCGTGCCACATGGCCTCGACGATGTCGCCGGCACCTGCAGCGAACCTGCCCGCCAGCGCGGACAACCGCGGCGTAGGTCCTTGGAGCCGTGCCGGCCCTGACTGATCGAGATCAGCCCGCAGCATTCGGAGTTGCTCTTCGGCTTGGTCGGTGTCCAGCGCGTGCCACTCGATGTCCGCCGCTGCGCGCGGATCGGCTTGTGTGGCCACCCCTCGCGCGATCACGTATCCGGGGATCAACGCAAGGGCCGCGGCCGCGATGCTCGGGCGCAAGCCCGCGGCCCGGACGCCCGGAAGGAGCGTGAGTGACCCGAGTACTGTTCCGGCAGCGGCCAATTCAACACCGCGCCGGGCTGCCGATTTCGCCGCGGGTATGGCGTCGATGATCCGACACGCCACTTTCAGGTGTGGCAACAGCACATGCGCAGTCCAGGCGGGCGGGCGATCCGAGGCCCAGACACCCATGCCAAGATCCGCGGCGGCAAAGGCGTGGCGGAGGTCGCCCCCGACAACGGCAACGACTTTCCCCTCCGCCTGCAACCGCCGCACTGCGTCGCGAATCCCGAGATCGACGTCGTCTCCCACGGACAGAAGTTCGTCAAACGTCCCGCGCAGGTGCCCGGGGTCTGCGTGGTCCACCGACACCAGCGTGAGCTCGGCCGCACGCGCCGCGGCAACGAGCGGTTCTGCGAACGGGTTCGCACTGCGCGATACCACGATCTCCAACCCCCGCAATTCGGGCAGCTGGTGCACGGGTGACAGTGAGCACCCGGTATGTACTCCTGGACCGAGGAGTCCGGTGTCAACGTCGATTTGAGCGCACTGCCACACCTTCGTGTGGAGTTCCCCGCTGACCCCGTTGACCTCTGTAACGCGCAGGCTGTCACTGACCAGCACTGCAGGGTCGACGATCAGAACATCGACGCCATCCAGATACCGCAGCGCATCGGGACGTAATACCAGGGTGTGATGGTTCCTATTCAGGGCTGCGCAGAACGTGGTGGCGAACGATTCACGCGCGTAGTTGAGCGCGCGTGGGGCAGCGACGATGACCGCTTCACTCGCCAGTGCCGCGCCGCCACTGAAACACAGGGCGACGGCGCCGGCAAGACCTGCCGCCGTCGCGGCTCGCGCGTAGTTTGCCGACTTCGTGTCCGGGATTGGTCGCGGCCGAGACAGTGGTGGCTGTGGCTCGCATGCGGCGCTCGCGGCCAGGCGAGGTTCGTGCTCCCGCCACGCATCCTCGGCCGCAAACGATTCAAGCAAACGCATGCTGCGAAGCAGGATGTCGGCGACGATCACCGACGGGGTGTGACCCAGCGACTGTGTGACGGCGGTTCCCAACGCGAGCACAGCATCGGCGCGCGCCGGGCCGAGTGCCCGCTCGAACACTCTGCGCACATCGGGCTGCGCCTCGGCGAACGTGGTCACAGCGGCGAATGCTCGAGGCAGTCTGGGCATCCGCGCCACCTGCAGCGCCGCCGTCACCCCTAGCGACGCAAACTTGGCCCCCAGCAGGAACAGCCGGTTGACGACCTCCGCGCCGTCCCCCGGAAGGTCGATGGTGGGCAGAGGGACAGACTGCGAGGACTCGGGCTCGGCGCACGACTCACCTGGCTCGACATGTTCGGCGAAGACCCGGTCGATCGCCTCCAGGATCCGGACCAATTGGTCGATGGTCGGCCCGTTTTCGCGGATCTCGACGACCAGCCGCGAAAGTGTCCAATTGAGTTGTGGCCGCGCGAGACCCGGTATGCTGCCGATCACCTTGTGCAAGACGGCCGCGTACTCCCCCACGGACGTCCCCTCAGGTACGCGCAGCTCGACCCAACCCCGGCCGTTGCCGGACCATCGGCGGCGGGGACGCTCCCCGCCGAACAGCTCGGCCGACGCTGCTGCGCCGCAGGTGATCACCGAACGAAGCCCCGAAACGATCGCCCCGATCGAGATATTCGTAGTGCACCGCCCTCTCGCAATGGTTAGCCTTGACACAACCGATTCAGGCAGCAGAATCAGTTCAGATTTGTGTGCGGCTTCACCGTATGGATCGAGAGGATCCACCAAGCAAACTAGAGAATCTGAAAAGCAAACAGATGACGAACAATTGGCCGCACCAGAAATCGAACGAGGGAGAGCCGCTGTGACGCTGCTGGAACGAGCAACCAAGTCCGTTAATTCGGTCGCCGACGAGACCGTTGCGACGGTCAGTCAGTTAGGACGCGCCATCGCCGATGGTGTTGTCATCACGGCAAATGACATTCGTGACGGTATCCGCGAGCGCCGCATCCGTCCGCGCCCGGTGGTCGCCGCCGCAGCGATCGGGCTGGTCGCCGCTGCCGAATGGCCCGTGGTGCTGGCGGTCGGCGGGGCCTCCGTGCTTGTCAACAAGCTCAAGAGCCAGTCGGCCGAGGCCGGCGATGGGGACGTCCCCGATTCCCCGAAGCAGTAACCGTCCGTAACGCCGGGTAGAACGGCCCGACGAACCAAATCGTCACGGTGACATAGTCATGTCACTCAAGGTTATTCACGTCTACGCGTTTCGTTTCCCGGCTTTTCGGAATTCGCTTGCTGACCGCAAGCTAACGTACCGGCCGCCCTTGACGGCTCCGGCGACCAAGTGATTCCGCAGCTACCGGACTGCAGCGGGTTTACGATGACGCCGTGGCGGACGTGACGGTGGCGATATTCACCTTCACCAAGAACGAAGCAACGGCCGTGACGGAGTTGCTGACCCGCCTGTGTGTCGACTTGCCGGTCTTCGGGACAACGGTGTGGCGGCCGGCAAAGCCGGGCGATGAAGCCTCGGAGGGCCGCCTGTCTGACGGCCGGACGGCCCGGCTGGAGCATCATGCCCTCAGTGCCCAAGGGAATGTCGTGGCGGCGGCCGCTCTGAGCCGATCGACCCGAGAGAACCGGGCCGACTACTACGTCTTTTACGGCTGCTGCGGAACAGTCGATCCCAACCTGATAGGCAGAGTATTCCGCGCCGAGAGGGTTTCGTACCTCTCCCTGGGAGTGGTCGCTGCTTCCGCCGACGGCGAAGTCGTCCAGCTGCAGAACAAGTGGATCGTTCGTACGCAACCCAGCGAGCAAGCTCCGCTCGAGGCAATTGAGCTGCGGGCCGGGGCAGCCGGCGCTCCAGGTTCGGTGTGGGGGCTGGCCGTTCCCGACGCCCACGTTCTCGCCACCGACAAAGTGATCAAGGTTTCGCCAGGTATCCCACCGGCGCCGTTGAATTCGGCGTCGGGTGTCCCTATCTACGCCAAGGAAAATTGGACGTACTCTCTGGCGCTCGCACTCCACTCTCAAATCGCGACTCAGCCCATACTCGTCGACATGGAGTCCTTCGGTATCGCTTCCACGATGCGTGCGTTGGGCTTGTGTGAGCGCGTGCTCGTCCTGCGGGTGGCGTCAGATGCGTTGACCAACAAGGCGGATCAACCCGATCAGGATCAACTCGAGTTTCTCAGAGCGGGTCTGCCCGAGTTGGCCTCGGCGGTGGCAACCATCTTGGGACTTTGAATGACGCCGGAACATACACCGCGGACACTGGAAAACGAAGTGCGTAGACTGCGCGCCGGCATCGTGAAGCATCCGCCGTCGACGCGTGACCCACGAGAGTCAGAAATGGTTCGCGTCGTGTCAGCCGCATCCCTGGCCTGGGACGGCCAGTTCGACCGGGTCGATCGCTTCTCTCGTCCGCTGCTGCCTTACGGCACCCTCACCGACCAACGAGCCAACCCGGCGATGACAGCACAGCTTTTCCTGGAACAGGTGGCTTCGGACTATCGACGAGTGGCGTCATGTCAACTTGACCTCCGCGAAGTCGAAGCTCGGCGCAATACCGCTGAGGGTGCGACGGCGCTGGAGCGTGCCGGAGTTGTGAGCCGACCGGTAGCGCCGCTCGCTGTCGGCCAACACCTTGCGGCCCAACACGGCGGCGCTGTGGACTTGGCGAGGGTGTTCGGGCCCTGGATAGGGACTGTAGAAAAGACGGGTCTTCAATCGCGATACGGCGCTACGTTCGGCGACGTCCTGGGACCCTTAGTTCTTGCCGCACTGGACAATTCGCCCGCCGGCACTTCGCTGCCCGACTGGTCTGGCCGGGTGGGAGAGATGTGGTGCGCCGAGTTCCTTGTCGCAGCGGCGGAAATTCTGAGATCACCGGCCTTGCTCAGCGGGTCACACATCGAAGGCCGAGCCATCACGACGGCACGCCAAGGCTCAGCTGACATCACCGAGACCGCGAACAAAGTTGTGGCGCTCGCCGAGGCGTTCCGCGCGGTCGAGGACGTGAGAGTGAGTGCGGCTGGCAATGTGCCGAAGGTTGAGCTTGTCCTTTCCGGCGACGTCCTCAGCAAAGCCGAGTTGGATCAACTGATGGCCGGTGCGGAGACGATAGGCGCGGATGTGGCGATTCTGCCTTCTTAGACCGGCGGCGACGCGAAGTACATTTCCTGCCGAACGGTACACACCAGGTCGCCGTTGCGGTTATACATCGTTCCGTTCGCCAGTGCGAGAGAGTCGGCGCTACTCGGCGAAGAGCGTTGCAAGAGAAGCCAGTCCGACAGCACCGCGGGTGAGTGAAACCAGACCGAGTGGTCGCGTTGAGACGACTCGCCGATACCCCCGTACGCAGCAAATGCCGGTTCGGTCAACGTGACGGCCGACAGGTAGGCCAGCAGGCTCGCGGCCAACACCGCGTCGTCGGGAACATCGCCATCCGGTCGCCACCACATCAGAGACCTTGCCGGGGGTGTGTTCTCGCTATGGACCACCCGTCGCTCGAACCAGCGCAGGCTGGCCCAGCGTCCCCGCGTGTTCTCGTCGGACTCGGCGAGGTGCGATGCTACCCAGGGCAACGTTTCCGGATCCGGCGCTTGCGGAAACGGCGGCTGGTAGACGACCTGAGCCGAGCCGGGATCGGCGACTTTGAACGACGACATTGCCTCCATCAGGATCTTGTCGTCTTGCCGGGCAGTCACCCTGCGCGCTGAAAACGTCCGTCCCTCTTGAAGATTGACCACCTCGAAGTCCACGGTCCGGCGCGAATCGCCGGACCGCAGAAAGTAGGTGTGCACACTGTGCGGCGTGCGGCCGGGAGCGGTGTAGCTGGCCGCCAGCAACGCCTGAGCCGCGATGTGGCCACCCAAGATGTGGTTGGCCGGCGCGGGCAGCTGGCGGCCGACGAACAGCCACGGTTCGGCTCGCGTGAGCGCCAGGGTGGCGAGCACGTCGCCGAGCGTAGAAGACATCGGGGGTATCTTGCCCGATCGGTGGCTCGCGGATTTCAGCAACTGAGCCGCCGGTAGTGCTCAAGCCGCCGCAGCGCCGCCGCAGGCGGCTTGCCGGTGGTGGGCTGCAGCGCCACGCGCAGTTGGGTTCGGACGACATCGGTGTCGAGATACATCCCGATCGCCACCAGGCAGTTTCCGACCGCCCGCGGCGGCGCCTTGGCTATATGTATGCCGCTTCCCACCACGTTGACGACATAGTTCCGGACCGACCGGCCGTGGCGGATCGCCACCACCCCTTTGAGCCGGAACACCGCGGCCGGCGGGTGTTCCAGCAAGTCGAAAACGGCATCGAGATCGACGCAGCCGGTGCTGGTGACGGTCACGGCGTCAGCATGGACATGCTCATGTGGGGCATCGGTCTCCACGAACAACTCCCGGAACGACAGTTGCCCAGCATCCTCATGCGTCCCGTCGAACAGCAATGCTGGGTCGATCCGGCCGGCCGTGGTGCCCACTACCTGTACCCGCGGATTACGCTGCGCCACCCGCTGTTTGACGCGCTCTACCAGCACGCTCCGCTCATCGTCGGGGACCTGATCGAGTTTGTTGACAACCACGAGCGACGCCACGCCGTAACGCACCGGAGGCAGGTCGCTGCGGTCGACGGTGTCGAAATGGTTTACGGCGTCGACAATGTCGATCAGACCGCCGCTGCGGACTCCGGACAACTTGCTGAAGCCGATGATCCGCGCGATCGACACCGGGTCGGCCAGGCCACTGGCCTCGACGATGATGGCATCAAGGCGGCGTGCCGGGTCTGCGAGTTTGCCGAGTGCATCGTCGAGCCCACCGTCGTCGGGCAGACAGCAGATACACCCTCCGGCGATCGACGCCGGCTCGTCGATCTGGCCGGCCACCAGGCCTGCGTCGACGTTGAGGTCGCCGAAGTCGTTGACGATCACCCCGACTCGCGTACCCGGGCTACGCAGCACGTGGTTGAGCAACGTCGTCTTGCCGGCGCCGAGATGGCCCGTGAGCGCGATCACCGGTATCGCAGACAACACCTTCTCCCCGACGTCGGCACCAGGTCATGGCAAGGCTAACCGGAGCGTGGAAACGGCCGGACTCCCTAGCCGTTTTCTTAGGTTTGGCTACCGGTGCCGTAGGCTTTGCGGCGATTTGTGAACGCAGACGCGCACCCCTTGGCGCTCGACCGACTGAACGGACTTCAAGCAAGTGATCATCGGAATACCGCGCGAGTCTCTCCCCGGTGAGACGCGCGTTGCCGCCACGCCGCAGACCGTCGGGCAGCTCATCAAGCTCGGCTACTCGGTGGTCGTTGAATCCGAGGCCGGTGCCGCCGCAAGCTTTCTGGACGGTGCCTACGTCGAGGCCGGCGCTGATGTCGGGCCCTCTGACCAGGCGTGGAGCGCCGACATCGTGTTGAAGGTGAACGCACCCAACGACGACGAGATCGCCGCCCTGCGCGACGGCGCAACCCTGGTCAGCCTCATCTCCCCCGGCCTGCACCCCGAACTGGTCGAGAAGTTGACCACCCGCAAGATCACCGTGCTCGCCATGGACGCGGTGCCACGCATCTCGCGGGCCCAGTCGCTGGACGTCTTGTCCTCCATGGCCAACATCGCCGGCTACCGCGCCGTGATTGAAGCGGCCCACGCATTCGGTCGCTTCTTCACCGGACAGGTGACAGCCGCCGGCAAAGTCCCGCCCGCCAAGGTGCTGGTGGTCGGCGCGGGGGTGGCAGGCCTTTCCGCGATCGGAGCGGCGGGCAGCCTGGGCGCCATCGTGCGTGCCACCGACCCGCGGCCCGAGGTCGCTGATCAGGTCAAGTCCCTTGGCGGCGAATATATTTCGGTCGACGACAGCGAAGCGGAGGTCTCTGCCACCGGATATGCCAAGGAGATGAGCGACGACTATAAGGCCCGTGAATCGCAGTTGTATGCCGAGCAGTGCAAAGACGTCGACATCATCATCACTACGGCGCTGATCCCAGGCAAACCGGCGCCGCGGATCATCACCGGTGACATGGTGGCCGCCATGAAACCGGGCAGCGTCATCGTCGACATGGCCGCCGCCAACGGGGGCAACGTCCAGGGCACGGTCAAGGACGAACTGGTCGTCACCGACAACGACGTGACCATCATCGGCTATACCGATTTGGCCGGACGCCTGCCCGCACAGTCATCGCAGCTGTACGGCACGAATCTGGTCAACCTGCTCAAGCTGATGACGCCGGAAAAGGACGGGCAGCTCGTCCTGAACTTCGACGACGTGGTGCAGCGGTCCATGACCGTCGTCCGCGACGGCGAGTCCACCTGGCCTCCGCCGCCGGTGCAGGTCTCCGCAACACCCGCGGTGCCGGCGGCCGCCGCCGCGCCGGCCAAGCAATCGCAGGCCAAACGACCGATGTCCACCCGACGCCGGCTGACGACCACACTCGTCGCCGCCGCGGTGCTGTTCGTCCTCATCGCGCTGTCCCCCGCCGCCCTACAGGTGCACCTGACGGTCTTCGCCCTGGCGATCGTCATCGGCTACTACGTGATCGGTCACGTTCATCACGCGCTGCACACCCCACTGATGTCGGTGACCAACGCGATCTCCGGAATCATCGTGCTGGGCGCTCTGCTGCAGATCGGTAAGGAGAATCTCGCGATCACCGTGGTGTCAGGCGCGGCGATCCTGCTGGCCAGCATCAACATCTTCGGCGGCTTCGCGGTGACGCGACGCATGCTGGCCATGTTCTCCCGCAGCTGAGTCTGCGCACCCAATCGGAGGATCATCCCTTGTTCACGATAGAAACCGCCGCCAAAGCGGCATACGTCGTCGCGGCCTTGCTCTTCATCTTGGCCCTCGCCGGGCTGTCCAGGCACGAAACATCCCGGGCCGGGAACACGTTCGGCATCTTCGGCATGGCGGTAGCGCTGGTCGCGACCATCGCACTGGCGATCAACGGACACATCCAGTCTTTGGGCGTGGCACTGCTGGCCGGTGCGGTGGCGATCGGCGCCGCGATCGGCCTGTGGCGCGCGCGGGTGGTCGAGATGACCGGTATGCCGGAACTGATCGCGCTGCTGCACTCGTTCGTCGGTCTGGCCGCGGTGCTGGTGGGCTGGAACGGTTACCTGTTCGTCGAGCGCAATCCCGGCGGCGCTGAGTCGGCCGCCCTGCGTGCGGAGGGCCTGGGTGGGATCCACTCGGCCGAGGTCGTCATCGGCGTCTTCATCGGCGCCGTGACATTCACCGGTTCGATCGTGGCCAACCTCAAACTATCGGCGCGGATCAAGTCGGCGCCGATGATGCTGCCGGGAAAGAACTTCCTCAACGTCGGCGCGCTGGTCGTTTTCGCCGCCCTCACGGTGTGGTTCGTGATCAACCCGACGATCTGGCTGCTCGCCGCGGTGACCCTGCTCGCGCTGCTGCTCGGCTGGCACCTGGTCGCCTCCATCGGCGGCGGGGACATGCCCGTCGTGGTGTCGATGCTGAACAGCTACTCCGGGTGGGCCGCCGCCGCCTCCGGCTTCCTGCTGAGCAATGATCTGCTGATCATCACCGGCGCCCTGGTCGGCTCCTCCGGTGCGTACCTGTCCTACATCATGTGCAAGGCGATGAACCGTTCGTTCATCTCCGTGATCGCCGGCGGGTTCGGCATCGAGGCGGGCCCGGCTGACGACAAGGACTACGGCGAGCACCGGGAGATCACCGCCGAAGGCGTCGCCGAACTGCTGGGATCAGCCGACTCGGTGATCATCACACCGGGGTACGGCATGGCTGTCGCGCAGGCCCAGAACGCCGTCGCCGAGCTGACCCGCAAACTGCGTGCCCGCGGCGTCAACGTCCGGTTCGGGATTCATCCCGTCGCCGGCCGCCTGCCCGGCCACATGAACGTGCTGCTGGCCGAGGCCAAAGTGCCCTACGACATCGTGCTGGAAATGGACGAGATCAACGACGACTTCCCCGACACGGCCGTTGTCCTCGTCATCGGCGCCAACGACACCGTCAATCCGGCCGCAGCCGAAGATCCGGGCAGCCCGATCGCCGGCATGCCGGTTCTGACGGTGTGGGAGGCCGACAACGTCATCGTGTTCAAGCGGTCGATGGCCTCCGGCTACGCGGGCGTGCAGAACCCACTGTTCTTCCGGGAGAACAGCGCGATGCTCTTCGGCGATGCGCGCGACCGCGTGGAGGCGATTCTCGCGGCCCTGTAGTGCCGACTCGCGCTGCGACAGCGGCCAATCCGTGTGAGTATGCGATGTAATGACGAACCGGTATCGGGAAAGCCCGGCTGCGGAGCTGGGAAGTCGATACGCTTGGCGCACACACCGATGACTGACGCATAGGGGGCGACGTGTCCTTTCTAGCCGTGGCTCCTGACTGGGTCGCGTCGGCTGCAGCGGATCTCGAGCACATCGGCTCATCGCTGAGCGCGGCCAACGCCGCGGCTGCCCTACCCACCACCGGGGTTGCGGCCGCCGCAGCGGATGAAGTCTCGGCTGCCATCGCGGCGCTGTTCGCCGGGTTCGGCCAGGAATACCAGTCGATCAACACGCAACTCAGTGCGTTCCAGCAGCAGTTCGTATCGCTGCTGGGTACTTCGGCCGGTTCGTATGCGAGTGCGGAGGCGACGGCCGCGTCCGTGCTTGACCCTGTTTTGAGCGTGATCAATGCGCCTACCCAGTTGCTGCTGGGACGTCCGCTGATCGGCGACGGAGCGCCGGGCACCGCCGCGTCGCCCAACGGCGGGGCCGGTGGGCTGCTGTACGGGAGCGGCGGCAACGGCTATTCCTCACCGACCGGGGGCGGCGCTGGCGGTCCGGCCGGCTTGATCGGCAATGGCGGCACCGGTGGAGCCGGGGCGCCATTCGCTAACGGGGGACCCGGTGGCACCGGCGGCCTGTTGTGGGGTGTCGCTGGCCACAGCGGTGCGGGATTGGACGGCAGGACCATCCCGATGCCCACCGTTGCCGGCACAGAACCGGTCGTCAACATCTCGGTCAATGGCGGCGGTAACGCGCCAATTCTGGTTGACACCGGATCCAAAGGCCTCGTCGTCCAGATGGCGGACGTTGGCGGCCCGCTCGGAATGCTCCGTATGGGCCTCCCGACCGGATTCAACATCAGCGCCTACAGCGGCGGATTGACGTACCTCTATGCCACCTATCCCACAACAATCGATTTCGGAAATGGCATAGTCACCGCACCTACCAGCGTCAACGTGGTCCTTTTGTCAATCCCCACCTCTCCATTCGCCATCAACGCATACTTCACCGAATTCCTGAAGAATCCGTTCACCACCCCGTTCGACGCTTACTTCGCTTCGGCTGGAGTGGACGGGGTTCTGGGTCTGGGACCGAACGCCGTGGGTCCTGGTCCCAGCATTCCGACACAGGCTCTACCGGGCGACCTGAACCAGGGCGTACTGATCAACATGCCTGCGCAGCAGCTGCAATTCGGTCCCAGCTCGCTGCTGCCGACGCCGAACGACAACATCCCAATTACCGGGGCGCCCATCAGTAACCTTTACGTACGGGTCGACAACGGTCCCGTCCAAACCGTCCCCTCGATCATCGATTCGGGCGGCGTAAACGGAACCATTCCCTCGTGGGTGATCGGCGGCGCCGGCAGCCTTCCGCCCAATACGACGATCCGCGTCTACGACAGTCCTAACGGTAATTTGCTGTACTCGTTCAACACCGCCTCCTATCAGCCCACGGTCATCTCGTCGGGCTTGATGAATACCGGGTACCGGCCCTTCTCGCAGCAACCGATTTACATCAGCTACAGCCCAGCCGGAGTCGGCACCACAATCTTCGATCACACCGGGACGTAACGGCGCTTAGCCAAGGCGCATTTGTTGCTCAGCGCTAGTTCCACCCCTGTCACCCCCCACCGATAAAGTCACCTCCATGCTGCAGACGATCGCCGTGCGCGGCTACCGCTCGCTGCGCGAGATCGTGCTCCCACTGGGCCGGTTGTCTGTCATCACCGGAGCCAACGGCACCGGCAAATCGTCGGTGTATCGGGCGCTGCGCCTGTTGGCCGACTGCGGACGCGGCGAGGTCATCGGCTCGCTGGCCCGCGAGGGCGGACTGGAATCAGTGCTGTGGGCCGGACCGGAGCAACTCGGCGGAGCCCGGCGGGGCGGCAAGGCTCAGGGCACCGCCCGCACCCGTCCGCTGTCGCTCGAACTCGGTTTCGCCGCAGACGATTTCGGCTATGTCGTCGATCTCGGCATACCGCAGATGGCGGGCATCCAATCGGCATTCTCGCAGGATCCGGAGATCAAACGCGAGGTGATATTCGCCGGTCCGGTGCTTCGGCGCGCCACCACCATGGTGCGCCGCACCCGCGAATTCGCAGAAATCAGTAGCGATTCCGGCTTCGACGAGTTGTGCCGAACACTCCCTTCCTATCGCAGCGTCCTCACCGAATACGCACATCCGCAAGCACTTCCAGAACTCGCAGCCGTGCGGGAACGGCTGCGAGGCTGGCGGTTCTACGACGGATTCCGCGTCGACGCCGCCGCTCCCGCCCGGCTACCACAGGTGGGCACCCGAACTCCCGTGCTCTCTGACGACGGCCGGGATCTCGCGGCGGCGATCCAGACGATCATCGAAGCGGGATTCGACGACCTGAGCCGAATCGTCGCCGAAGCGTTCGACGGCGCCACACTCACCGTCGATGTCAACAATGGTCTGTTCGACCTGCAACTGCAGCAGCGTGGCATGTTGCGCCCGCTGCGCGCAGCCGAATTGTCCGACGGCACATTGCGATTCCTGCTATGGGCGGCCGCGCTTCTCAGCCCCCAGCGGCCGCCGCTGATGGTGCTCAACGAGCCCGAGACATCGTTGCACCCGAGCCTGGTCGATCCACTCGCGGGACTGATCTGCGTGGCAGCCGAGCACACCCAGGTCGTGGTGGTCACCCATTCCAGTGCGCTGCGCGAGGCTCTCTCCGCCGCCTCGACGGAGATCGAGCTGTATAAGGATTTCGGCGAGACGCGCATCACTGGACAGAGTTTGCTGACGACACCGCCGTGGGACTGGGGCAAACGCTGACGCGCTCGATTTGACTGCAAAGTGTGCAGCTTGTGCAAATATGTGAGCATGGCGAATCAGTTGGGCCTGCGCGAGCGCCGCCGCCGCCAGACGAGTGCGGACATCCGCGGAGCCGCTGTGCGCCTTGCTCAGGCACGAGGCTGGGACAAGGTCACCATTGAGGAGATCTGCGCCCAGGCAGGCATCTCGACCCGCACGTTCTTCAACTACTTCCCGAACAAGGAGGCGGCCATCGCCTACGGCCCGTCGGACCTGCCGACCGAGCTGGCAGAGGAGTTTGTCGCCGCCGGGCCCGCCCCGTACTCCGTGGTACTGGCCGAGCTGATCACGCTGGCTGCGCACCATCTGCGCGATATGCCCCCACAGCGTGAACAGGCCGTTTGCATGCTTGAACTGGCCGACACCATCCCCGCGGTGCTGGCGGCGTTCCTGGCCGAGCTGGAACGGTTCGAGAAGCATTTGACCGACATCGTTGCCAAACGCCAGGGCTTGCCGTCCGATGACGAAATTCCGGCGCTGATCTCCGCGTTGGCGTTGACGGCCGTGCGTTCGGGCATCGAGCGCTGGTCCAGTGGCAAACCCGAGGATGCCGACGACACGCCGATGCCCTATGTCGAGCGGGCCGCCGCGCTGGTCAACAGCATTTTCACTAATTGACGGGCGTGACGGAAAACACATGAACTTGCATGATCTGCAAAAAGTGCAGATTATGTATCCATGGTCCGGTGGCGGAACTCGACTAAGCCTCGGTTGACCGAGCCTCCCGCCCGCCTCATGCCGGGCCATTTTGCGCCGCAGGGGGCGCCGCCACGGCCTATGCTGTCCGATTGTCCTGCGGCACAGCGCAACCCGAACCCGCAGACCGGAACAGGACTGCCTGGCCGGGAAGGGGTCGCGTAGGTGCAGGCGGCGAAGATGGTGCGCAACGCCTGGCTGCCGCTGCTGATCGTGGCCGTGGTGGCGATCGGCGGATTCACAGTGCACCGGGTCAAGTCATTCTTCACCGCCGAGAACGCGGACACTTTGACCAGCCCGAAGGTGGACGATTCAAAGCCGTTCAAGCCCAAAGTCGTCAAGTACGAGATTTTCGGCTCTGCAACCCACGCCAACGTGAACTACCTGGATCTGAGCGCGGAGCCGCGGCGTCTCGACGACGCGCCGCTGCCCTGGACGCTGGTCCTGACCACCACCGCGCCATCGGTGTTCCCCAACATCTCGGCGCAATCCGACGGTGATTACCTCGGCTGTCGCATCACCGTCGACGACGAAGTCAAGGATGAGAAAATAACCAACGGCGTGCACGCCCTGACCTCCTGCCTGGTGAAATCAGCATGAGCACGACCCTCGAGGACACGCGGCCCGACAACGCCGACACCGCTCCCATCCCCAAACACGCGGCCCGCCCGGCGATCCCGCGCTTCCTACGGAAGTTCGCGGTGCCCGTCATCATCGGCTGGATCGCACTGATCGCGGTCCTCAACGTCGTGGTCCCGCAACTCGACGAGGTCGGCAAGTTGCGTTCGGTCTCGATGAGCCCCGACGACGCACAATCTGTGATCGCGACCAAGCGCGTCGGCGAGGTGTTCAAGGAGTACAAGTCCAACAGCTCGGTGATGATCGTGCTGGAAGGCCAGAACCCGCTGGGCGCTGACGCGCATGCCTATTACGACCAGATCGTCCGCAAGCTTGAGGCCGACAAGCAGCACGTCGAGCACGTCCAGGACTTCTGGAGCGACCCGCTTACCGGGGCCGGAGCGCAAAGCAACGACGGCAAGGCCGCCTACGTCCAGGTCTATCTCGTCGGAAACATGGGCGAGACGAAGGCCAACGACTCGGTCGAGGCCGTCCAAAACATCGTTAAGGGGGCCACACCGCCCAGCGGGGTTAAGGCCTACGTCACCGGCCCCTCAGCCATGGAGGCCGACCAGCACCTGGCGGGTGACCGCAGCCTGCAACTCATCACGGCCGTGACCTTCGTCGTGATCATCGCTATGCTGCTCATGGTCTACCGGTCCATCGTCACGGTGCTGCTCACGCTGGGGATGGTGGTGTTCGAGCTGGCCGCGGCCCGCGGTGTGGTCGCGTTCCTCGGCTACCACCAGATCATCGGACTCTCCACGTTCGCCACGAACCTGTTGGTGACGTTGGCCATCGCGGCCGCAACCGACTACGCGATCTTCCTCATCGGTCGATATCAAGAGGCCAGGGCGGTCGGCGAATCGCGAGAAGACGCGTACTACACCATGTTCCACGGCACGGCGCACGTCGTACTCGGGTCGGGCATGACCATCGCCGGCGCCACTTTCTGCCTGCACTTCACCAACCTGCCTTACTTCCAGACGCTCGGCATCCCGCTCGCCATCGGCATGGTCGTGGTGGTGCTCGCGGCCCTGACGCTGGGCCCCGCGGTCATCGCCGTGGCATCGCGCTTCCGCCAGACCCTGGAGCCTAAGCGTGCGCAGCGAATTCGCGGCTGGCGTAAGATCGGTGCCGCGGTCGTGCGGTGGCCCGGCCCGATCCTGGTCATGACGATCGGCATCGCGCTTGTCGGCCTACTCACGCTGCCGGGGTACCGAACCAATTACAACGACCGCAACTACCTGCCGTCCGACCTTCCGGCCAACGCCGGCTACGCGGCCGCGGATCGGCACTTCTCCAAGGCGCGGATGAATCCCGAGCTGCTGATGATCGAAAGTGATCACGATCTGCGCAACTCCGCGGACTTCCTGGTCATCGACAAGATCGCCAAGGCCATCTTCCGGGTGCCCGGAATCAGTCGGGTGCAGGCGATCACCCGGCCCGAGGGTAAGCCGATCGAGCACACGTCGATCCCGTTCCAGATCAGCATGCAGGGCGTGTCCCAGCAGATGACGCAGAAGTATCAGGAAGATCAGATCGCCGACATGCTCAAGCAGTCGGACGAGATGCAGACGACCATCAACAGCATGGAGCAGATGCAGAGCATCACCGCGCAGATGGCCAACGAAATGCACGTGATGGTCGGCAAGATGCACGCGATGACGATCGACGTCGCCGAATTGCGGAACCACATGGCGGATTTCGAAGACTTCTTCCGGCCCATCCGCTCCTACTTCTACTGGGAGAAGCACTGCTACGACATTCCGGTGTGCTTTTCGTTGCGGTCGGTGTTTGACGCCCTCGACGGCATCGACAAATTGACCGACGACATCCAGAGCCTGCTGCCCGTGATGGATCACCTCGACACCCTGATGCCGAAGATGGTGGCGCTCATGCCCGAGATGATCCAGAACATGAAGAACATGAAAACCATGATGCTGAGCATGTATTCGACCCAGAAGGGTCTGCTGGAGCAGCAGCAGCGGGCGCAGCGCGACTCCTCGGCCATGGGCCGGGCATTCGACGCGTCCAGGAACGACGACTCGTTCTATCTGCCGCCGGAGACGTTCGACAACCCTGAGTTCAAGAAGGGTATGAAGAACTTCATCTCCCCCGACGGCCACGCCGTGCGCTTCATCATCAGCCACGACGGCGATCCGATGTCGGCAGAAGGCATTTCGCATATCGACGCGATCAAGAAGGCCACCTACGAGGCGCTCAAGGGCACTCCGATGGAGGGGTCCAAGATTCTGCTCGGCGGGACCGCGGCCACTTTCAAGGACATGCAGGACGGCAGCAACTACGACCTGCTGATCGCCGGAATCGCCTCGATGTGCCTGATTTTCATCATCATGCTGATCCTCACCCGAAGCGTGGTGGCCTCGGCGGTGATCGTAGGCACGGTATTACTTTCGCTGGGCGCGTCTTTCGGGCTTTCGGTGCTAATCTGGCAACACCTGATCGGCATCGAGCTGCACTGGATGGTGCTCGCGATGTCAGTGATCATCCTGCTCGCGGTCGGGGCGGACTACAACCTGCTGCTGGTGTCGCGGTTCAAAGAGGAGATCCACGCCGGACTGAACACCGGCATCATCCGGGCCATGGGCGGCACCGGATCGGTGGTCACCTCGGCGGGGCTGGTGTTCGCCTTCACGATGATGACAATGGCGGTCAGCGAGCTCATTGTGATCGGACAGGTCGGCACGACGATCGGTTTGGGTCTGCTGTTCGATACCCTGATCGTCCGATCACTCATGACGCCGTCGATCGCCGCGCTGCTGGGTAAGTGGTTCTGGTGGCCGCAACGCGTGCGTCAACGCCCCGTCCCCTCCCCCTGGCCGAAGCCGAGCGAGCAGCGGGCCGAGAAAGGTGCGCTGACCGCGGTCTGACTCCCCGGACGCCGAGTGGGAATACCGCGACACTTCGTCGGCGTGTCACGTCGTGCGATTCACACTCGGCGCGGTTCGCCGGCAGCGACGGCGGTCAGCCGACGACGTCGAACACCGCCGCGGCCGACGTGACCGCCTTGTCGGCATTGCCCTCGTCGTGCAGCAGCATGCGCACTCCGATCCGTCCGTCGCCGCCGGGGTAGGCCGAGCCCTCCACTCGGAACGGGCCCACTTTGCCATGTGACATGAACATCACATGCCAGCTGATGACCTGCAGCCGGCGCCTCCCCGCCACCTCGGTGCCAAGGTCGATCGCCGCCGTCTCTAGCACAACGTGTTGCGGCCCGATGTGCAGCGCCGCATCGGGCGAGGCGTATTCGGCACTCAACGCCGGCAACACCCAGTGCCCGTCCTTCCGCTTGGCTGCCCCGAAAGCCTCCCATAATGGCGGCAACTCGGGTAGTCCTCGATGACGAGCTCGGTACCCGAAACATCCATCCGGTCAGGGCCTTCCGGCGGGATGCCGATGATCGCGCCCTGCCCCTCGTCGAAGGCGATCACCCGATCCGGGTTGTCGGCGTCCACGATCTTGCACCGCCCGTAGCCCATCGTGCGACCCTGGTGGACGATGCCGGAATCCACGATCTCGATGCGGGTGACGTCGTAGCCGGGATCCACGATCTGGACCGAGGCGATCACCGGGTTGGGCACCGCCACCATGTCGGTCTGACAACCCTCCGGCGATGAGATGGCAAGTGGCGCAACCATGATTCCGCCGGCTTCGTTGCGCATGTCGCGGCGGATCGTCACCGTGTTGTCGACCTCGCCGAGGTTCATCGACGAGTGGTTGCGCCCGATGTACCGGTAGCTGAGCAGACCGGTCCAGCGGCGTTGCAACTCGTCCCGGTAGGCGTCGGGGTCGTCGAGCAGCTCTCGGATGTCTCGCGGCTGGCCACTCACTTTCGGGCCTTCTTCGACACGTTCCGCGCTACGGCATCTCGAATGAGCGCCTTCAGCGCCTCGTCGTCGATCGTGTCTTCCTCGTGGAAATCGATTGCGCGACGTGTGTTTCCGTCCAGACTGGAGTTGAACATGCCGGAGGGGTCTTGCAGCGCAGCACCTTTGGCGAAGGTCACCTTGACCACGTTTTTGTAGGTCTCGCCGGTGCAGATCATTCCGTCGTGGTACCACACCGGGACACCCCGCCATTTCCATTCTTCGACGACGTCCGGGTCTGCCTGCTTGATCAGCTTCCGGATGTGCGCGAGTTTCTCGCCACGCCAGTCACCCAGTTCTGCGATACGTGCGTCGATCAGTTCCGACGGTGCATCAGCCATGTCGCCCCCATCTGCATCGCGATACAGTTGCAGGGCCGATTGTAACGTCGATAGTGCTGTACAAAAGGACCATGGGACAACCCTCGGGTGACGCGCACACGGTGTTCACCTTCTGCCGCTACTGCCTGGCCTCGTGCGGCATTGAGGTCAGCGTGGAAAACAACCGGGTGCGCAAGATCTCGGCGGACAAGCAGAACCCGCACAGCTGGCAGGATTTCTGCGCCAAGGGACGCAATGCCGCCCAACTCGTCGAACACCCACGCCGCATCCTCACCCCGATGCGGCGGGTAGCCGACGGATATGTCGAATCAACCTGGGACGAGGCCATTTCGGACATCGCCGCGCGGATGACGGCATTGATCGAGGCGGACGGCCCCGATGCCATCGGCGCCTATTACGGCAACCCGGCGGGATACTCGTCGTCGAATCTGATGTTCATGAACGGCTGGCTGGATGCGGTGGGTACCCAGAACCGTTACGCGGTCGGCTCGGTCGATCAGAACGCGGTGCATGTCGCGGCGGAGGCGATGTACGGGTCGTCGATCATGGTGCCCGTCTCGGACATCGATCACTGCGACTACTTTCTGCTCGTCGGCGCCAATCCCGCGGTGAGCGCCTGGAACTGGCTGGAAAGCGTGCCCGGTGGATGGCAGCGTGCGCTGGCCCGGCAACGGCTGGGTGCCACGATCGTCGTCGTCGATCCGCTGCGCAGCGAATCCGCCGACAAAGCCGACGTCCACATCGCGGTGCGTCCGGGCCAGGACTGGGCGCTGCTGTTGGCGATGGTCAAGGTCATTCTCGACGAACGCCTCGAACACGTCATCGACTGCACGCACCTGACCACCGGCATGACGGCCCTTCGAGCGCTGGCCGCCGAATCCGATCTGGACGACCTGGCGCTGCGGTGCGATGTCCCGCGCCGGCAAATCGAGACTGTCGCAAGAAGATTCGCGACCGCACCAGCCGCCATGGCGGTGACGCGGACCGGCGTGTCACTGCACCTGTCCGGCACGGTGGGTGAATGGCTCGGCCAGGTACTCAACGTCATCACCGGACGCATGGACCGCCCCGGCGGCCGACGGTTCGAACCCGGCTATCTGGACGCGATGAAGCTGGCCGCCGCCATCAAGCCATCGGATCATCGCAGCCGGCTGACCGGCCGCCCGATGGTGGCGGGCGTGCACGCGCTGAGCGAACTACCGGCTCAGATCACCACGCCCGGCCCCGGACAAATCCGTGCCCTGCTGATCAATGCCGGCAACCCGGTGATCTCGGGTCCGCACGGGTCTGCCCTGGATCAGGCCCTGGCCCAGCTCGACCTATTGGTGGCCATCGACATGGTCCAGCGCGAAAGCCACCGCCATGCGCACTGGTTGCTGCCCGCGGTGCACTGGCTCGAGCGCGATGACCTGCTCGCGCTGACCAGCAGTCTGCACGACGAGCCGTACTTGCAATACGGGCGGCGGGCGGTCGAACCACCGGCGGCGGCGCACGAGGCGTGGCGGATTTTCGTCGACCTGACCCTGGCCATGGAGCTCCCGCTGTTCGGCATCAAGGGCGTCAATGCGTTCATCAAGGCGACCCGGCGGCTGGCGCGCGTCACCCGTCGCCCGGCACTGGAATTCTCCCCCCGCTGGATCAACCGACTGCTGATCGCCATGTCACGAAAGGTCAACGGCCGCAAGCTGAAATGGCGCGATGTGGTTGCCAACGAGCACGGCATGGTGCTCGGCCCCCGGGAATACGGCCACTTCAAGGACGCGCTACGTACCCCTGACAAGCGAGTGCACATCGCACCCGCCGCGCTGGTGGCCCGCGCCCGCGAACTGCTCGCCACACCGCCTCCCGAGGCCCCGGGCGAGTACCCGTTCCAGCTCGGCAACCGCCGCCACCGTCATTCGATGAACTCTTTTCTGAACGAATTGCCCGGCCTACACCCCGGCGGCAAGGGCAGCGTCGTGCTCATCCACCCCGCCGACGCGGCCGATCTCGGCATCGCAGACGGCGACCTGGTGCGGGTGCACTCCCCCGTCGACGCGGTCGAGGTGCGGGCCGCACTGAGCGACCGGCCCCGCCGCGGGCTCGTCGTGATGGCGCACGGCTGGGGGTCGCGGGTCTTCGACCCGCAGGGCGCGGCGGCGCCGCAGGTCTTCGGCGTGAACCGCAATCTGCTCGTCGACGGCGAACCCGTGGATCCGCTGTCTCAGACCCCTGCGATGAGTTCGAGCTACGTGGCGGTGGACCCGGTCTCCGCTGATACCCCGACCGACATGACCGAGAGCCGGCACCCATCGGGCCCGGTGCACCAGGCGTGATCGACGCCGGTGACGACTGCGGTGTCGCCAGCTTCCAGAGGGTGGGCCCCGTCATCCAGTATCAGGTCGACCGAGCCCGACAGCACGAGATCGAGGTCCACGGTGTCGGTGTGGTGCATCGAAAAGGCCACGCCCGGGCGGTAATCGATGATCTTCCAGTTGATGGCGCCGGGCGGAACCCCTAGGTCCAGGGTGTCGGCGCCCCGGCCGCCGGGGGCGATCGCGGGGGCAGACGGCGTCGCATAGAGCACGGAGAACAGGATGCCCTCGAAGCCCGGGAAACCGTCCAGCGTGACCGGGCCGTCCTGCACCGCGCACGACCGGCCCGCGGCGTCGACGCCGGTGATCAGCAGCCGGCCGACCGGTGCGGACAGCGGGTTTTGCGACCCTTCCGGCAGTGAAACGAAGTTGCGCGCCGAGTCCTCTGACATGCGCAGTACTTTAGCCGCAGCGCCGCCAACCTCCCGTCATGTTGGACTGGTGGCCTGCACATATGGGAGATCACCTTTGCCGGAGGTCGTCGCTGTGAGTTGACTGTCAATTCATTCGTCACAGCAGGGCGCGACGTCGAGCCGACACGCGCAGGACGCGCGAATCGGCACGTCGGCACGCGCGGCGGCCAGCGCGAGTTGTTGCCCGATGATCACCGCCTCAGTCTTGCGCCCCAGTCGCTGCAGACACTCGTGATAGCCGTGCAGGCTCCACACATTGCCCGGATGCTGGCAACACCGCGCCAGCGTGGGATCCAGCCCGAGATCGGCGGCATACACCGCGGCCGCCTCTTCGACGTGATTCTGCTCGAGCAGCAGCGCGCCGTAAGCATGCCTGGTGGGTTGCATCCAGCCCCACGGCTCGTCGTAGGGCAGCGTGTCGTCGAGCTCGACCGCACGCCGCAAGTGCCGGAATGCCTCCTCGAAAGATCCTTCACGATAGGCGATCTCACCATCGAGCATGGCGGCCGCCACCTCGAGGATGTCGCGGCTGGTGTTGTTGAACAGCTTCCGGGAGTCTGGGATCCGCGCGTACGCCTCGTCGAAAGCGGCGCGCTCAGCATGCGCCCGGGAGAGTTGCCCGGTCGCCGCAAACGCGACGCCACGCCCGTAATGAATCGTCGTCGCAGTGGTGCAGTACAGGTCGCTGTCGGCCGGAAGTGGTTGCGCGACCAGCTCATCCCACCGGCCGAATCGCAGCAGCACGTGGGTCCGCAACGGCACGAACGCCTCCAGCCAGTCGGCCATCGGCGGGGACTGGATGGCGAGCAACTCTGGTGTCAGCTGCGCGGCAAGCTCGTCGGCGGCATCGAGGGCCATGCGCGACTGTCCTTGGAACATTGCCGAATACACGATGAAGTGCAGGTCGTGCGCTCGATACAAGGAGTAGAAGTTCAGCGCGCCCTCGCGGCTGACGAAGCGCCGGTCTGCTTGCACCGCAGCGCGGTTCGCCTGCACCGAACCCCGGTAGTCACCGCAGAGCACGTCGATGTGGCTGGGCATGTGTTGCAGGTGCCCGGCGTCAGGCAGCAGGCCGCGCAGCAGGTCGGCGGCCGGCAGGGCCACCTCCGGGGTCCCTGACATCTCCATGGTGTGCAGGTACAGGTGCAGAATGCCCGGATGTTTGCGACCCTCGGGTCGCGTCAGCGCCTGCTCCAACATCCGACGGGCATCCAGCACGCGTGAGCCCGCGGCGGGCTCGCCGGTGGCGGTGTCCCAAAGCGCCCACGCCGTAACGTTGACGAGTGCGTCGGCAGCCAGGGCTTGCACGTCGATATCGTCCGGGTATGCGGCAGCCAGCGCCGCCATCGCGTCGGCGTAGGCATGACACCCGGCGTCCACGTCGTCGGCGGGGAAGCGGGTTTGCAGGGCGGCAATCAGTCCCTGCTCCACGGTGCTGGCCCGGCCTTGGGTGGCCAGGGCGAGTTCGGCACGGGCGCGGGACAGCGAGGACGCCAGATCAACCGGATCGAAAGCCTCCCACGCCTTGTTGTAGTTGGGCCCCAGCGAATAAGCGATTCCCCACCGCGCGATGGCCAGATCAGGATCATGGTCGAGGGCGCGATCGAAGCAGCAAATCGCTTCTTCGTGATTGAAGGCATAAGCCCATATCAGGCCGCGATCGAACCAAGTTTGCGCTTGCGGGGCAACGGTTTCGACCCGGCGGTGGTAGCTGCCCAGGTCGAAGTACGGCGGCTCGGGGGTCACGGGATGGTGAGCGCGATCTTGCCCACATGTTCGCCGGCCCGCATCACGCGCAGCGCCTCCCCGAGATCTTCCCAGCCGAAAACGTGGCTGATATGCGGCTCGATCCCGGACTTCGCGATCACTTCGCACGCTTCACGGTGGGTGCGCACACTGCCGACGGTGATGCCGATGACCCGCAGGTTGTTCAGCATCACCTCACTGACCGCAATGGGCGTGGTATCGAATCCGCTGAGCACGCCGATGACGGCGATCGTGCCACCCATCCGCGTCGCGTGCAGCGACTGCGCGAACGTGGCGGGCCCGCCAAGTTCCAAGACCAGATCGGCCCCGCGACCGTCGGTGCGGCGCTTGACCTCCACGTCCCAACCCGGGGTGGTGCGATAGTTGATGAGATGCGTTGCGCCCAAATCCGATCCGACTTTGAGCTTGTCGTCCGAGGATGACGTCAAGATGGTGGTGGCGCCCAGTGTCTGGGCCAGCTGAACCGCGAAAAGCGATACACCGCCGGTGCCCTGGGTCGCAACCACGTCGCCGGCTCCGATCCCGGCCTCAACAAGAGCGGCCCATGCCGTGACCGCCGCGCACGGAATCGTCGCCGCTTCGATGTCGCTGAGGTGATCCGGGGTCGGGACCAGTCCGGTGACGTCGGCGACGCGGTATTGCTGCAGCCACCCGTCGCAGGTGTCGCCCGGCACCTCGCGCTTGCCTTCCGGCGTCGGCGGCCCGTCCTGCCAGCACGGGGTGAACGCGCCCATGACGCGTTGCCCGACGTGCATCCCGTCGACGCCGGGGCCTACTGCCACCACCTCGCCCGCCCCGTCGGTCATCGGCACCCGGGGCCAGGGACCGGGCAGCAGCCCCATCAGATTGATGTTGTCGTGGAAGTTCAGGCTCGAGGCGTTGACCTTGACAAGCACCTGTCCCGCCCCGGGTTCGCCGATTGGTCGGTCCTCGGCCACCGGCGCGATACCGGGTCCGTTCATCACCATCGCCCGCTGACGGTCGGGAATGTTCATGCGCCGACTACCTCCTCGTCGATTCGGTTGCGCCACCGATCCGCTCGACGATAATCCGCCGAGCCGCACGGCCTTCCGGGGTAGGAGTCAGCGGGTACACGTGCAACAGTCCCGGCTCCTCGTGGTAATCGATGTCGACGCCCGCGGCCGCGGCCTTTTCGGCCAGTAGTCGCGCGTCGGGGTTCAGGATGTCCCGCGTGCCGCTGAATACGGTCAACGGGCCGAGGCCGGTCAGGTCGGCCGCCAGTGGGCTGACCCGCGGATCGTCGACCGGTATATCGTCTCGCCAAAGGTCGGCGAAGACCTTCAGCGCATCGCGGCCCAGCCACGGGTCCGTCGGCTCGACCGACGCGATGGCCGGGTTGCTCAGCGAAAGGTCCACCACGGGCGAGATCAGGACCGTCCCGGCAATGACCACGCCACGATCGTCGCGCAGCATCAACGTCGCCGACAGCGCCATTTGACCGCCGGCGGAGTCACCTGCCAGATACACATCAGCGTGCTGAGCCGCGATGTCGACGATCTCGGGTAGGACGTCGGTCGCGGTAGCGGACGGCAGCAGCGGGTAGATCGGCACGATCACCGTAGCGACTGCTTGATGCGCGATCTGCGCCACCAATCGCCAATGCTGGCCGGTTATTTCATTGACCCAGGCACCGCCATGCAGATAGATCACGGTAAGTTCGGGCGCTGACGCAAGCGGCGTCAACGTATAGATCGGCCAACCCGATCGATGCTGCAACGTGATGTCCACCTTGGGCCGCAACCGTGGCGGCGGCCCGAACGGGACCGGGTGCGCAGCACGCTGTTCCAGGTGCGCCAGGGCAGTCTGCGCGCTGGCGTACGGTCGATGCCTACCCGTCAGGTGAAGCAGTGCGGGCATCGCCCGGCTTCTCCAGCTGGTCATCGGTCGACCCTATCTCGGGCAGCGGTTCCCACTCCCCTGCCACCGACCCGGCCCAGCGTGGCGGGCGGCGTTGCATAAACGCCTCTACGCCCTCACGCGCATCGGCGCTGCCCATCAGCCGGCGATGCAGCCGCGTTTCCAGTTCGGCGACCAGTCGCGGCGTGTAACCCCTGCTCACCGTGTCCCAGAGCAGTCGCTTGCTCAGGGCTGCCGACATGGGTGCGACGTTGACGGCAATGTCGCGCGCGATGGTCATCGCGTGGTCGAGCACCCGCGGACCGGGCCACGCGCGGGAAGCGACCCCGAGAGTGACCGCCTCGCGCCCGTCGAAGCTGCGGCCGGTCAGCAACAATTCGGCCGCAACCGCTCCGCCCACCAGATGGGGCAGTGTCCAATGCGACATGCAGTCTCCGATGACACCCCGCCGAACCTGCGCCACAGCGTATTTGGCATTATCGGCCACGATTCGGATGTCGGCCTGCAGCGCGATGGTCAGTCCAATCCCGATGGCATGCCCGTTGACCGCCGCGATCACCGGGGTGCGCAGTTCGAATGCGGCGGGGTCGGTCGGCGAAGCACTGAACGTCTGAGGTGACGACTCGAAAGGGCTTGTGGGCGCCTCGAAGTCGGCCCCCACGCAGAAGGTGTCACCGGCGCCGGTCAGCACGATCGCTCGTACTGCGTCGTCGCGGTCACATTCCCGATACGCCTCGTTGAGCAGGGCACCCATCTGCGCGGTGTAGGCGTTGCGCCGCTCCGGCCGGTTGAGGGTCAGCAGCGCGACACCGTCAGCGATCGCGACGGTCAGGTCGGCTCCCATCTCCGCAAACTTACCGGGTTGGTCACCGCTGAAATCGCAGGCACTATCGTGGGCGCATGAGAGAGCAGCCGCAATGAGTGTCCAAACGTTGGACACCGACTACCTCGTCATCGGTGCCGGTGCCATGGGGATGGCCTTCACCGACACAGTCATCACCGAATCCGAAGCGCGCGTCGTCATCGTCGACCGCGCACATCAACCAGGCGGACACTGGACCACCGCATACCCGTTCGTGCGCCTGCACCAACCGTCGGCGTACTACGGCGTGAACTCAAGGACGCTGGGCAACAACACCATTGACATCGTGGGCTGGAACCAGGGGCTGAACGAGCTGGCCCCCGTCGGCGAAGTCTGCGCCTATTTCGACGCCGTCATGCAGCAACAGTTCCTGCCCACCGGGCGCGTCGAATACTTCCCGATGTCCGACTATCTCGGTGACGGCAGGTTCCGCACGCTGGCCGGCGCCGAGTACGCCGTCGAGGTCAGTCAGCGCATCGTCGACGCCACGTACCTGCGCGCCATCGTGCCCTCCATGCGCCCGGCTCCATACGCCGTCGCTGCCGGCGTCGACTGCATTCCGCCGAATGAATTGCCGAAGTTCGGGGCACGGGAGCGCTACGTGATCATCGGTGCGGGCAAGACGGGCATGGATGTCTGCTTGTGGCTACTGCGCCATGGCGTCGCCCCGCACCGACTCACCTGGATCAAGCCGCGGGATTCCTGGCTGATGGACCGGGCGACGCTACAACCCGGCCCGTCGTTCATCAAGCGGTTCCGCGACAACTACGGCGCCACCCTCGAAGCGATCGAGGCCGCCATATCGATCGAGGACCTGTTCGACAGATTAGAAGCGGCCGGCACGCTGCTGCGTCTGGACCCGTCGGTGCGGCCGCGGATGTATCGCTGCGCGACGGTGTCAGAACCCGAGTTCGATCAACTGCGTCGCATCGACGACGTGGTCCGCATGGGCCACGTCCAACGCATCGACCCGACAGCCATCGTGCTCGACGAGGGGGCGATCACCTCCTCACCGTCGGCCCTGTACATCGACTGCACCGCCGACGGGGCGCCGGAACGCCCAGCCACACCGGTCTTCGATGGCAGCCGGATGACCCTGCAGGCGGTGCGCGGCTGCCAGCAGGTGTTCAGCGCCGCGTTGATCGCGCACGTGGAATTCGCCTACGACGGCGACGTGGTGAAAAACGAACTCTGCGAACCGATTCCGCACCCCGACCGCGACGTGGACTGGCTGCGCTTGACCCGCTCGGACCTGCGAAATTTCGCGCGCTGGCTCGACGATCCCGCGCTGACCGACTGGCTGAGCTCGGCACGGCTTAATCTACTCGCCGATCTGCTACCGCCCTTGTCGCACAAGCCAAGAGTCCGCGACCGGGTGGTGTCCATGTTCCAGGCGAAGCTGAACACGGCCGGTGAGCAGCTGGAAAAGCTGCTCGGTGAAGCCTGAGAGGAGTCCGCGTGCCAGGTAATCCCGAACTGGATGCGCCTCTCGTCGCTCTTCCCGACCAGGGATACGTCTACCAAACCGGCTGGCGGCTGGCCACTTCGGACATAGACGCGCACCGCAGACTGCGCCTGGACGGAGTCGCGCGCTACATCCAGGAGGTAGGAGCCGAGCATCTGGCCGACGCCGGCCTGGTTGAGGTCCACCCACACTGGATCGTGCTGCGCACCGTGATCGACGTGCTGGAGCCTATCGTGATTCCCAGCGACATCACCTTCCGCCGCTGGTGCGCGGGATTGTCCAGCAGATGGTGCGACATGCGGGTGCAACTGGAAGGCGAAGACGGCGGACGCATCGAGACGCAGGGGTTCTGGATATGCATGAACAAGGACACGCTGACGCCCTCGCGGCTCACCGACGACTGCGTCGACCTTTTCGGCAGCACGACCGACAATCATCGGCTCAAGTGGCGGCCGTGGATCACCGAGCACGTGCAGGTCGGGACCGACACGCTGTTTCCGCTGCGCCGCACCGACATCGATCTCTTTGAACATGTCAACAACACCGTCTACTGGCACGGCGTACACGAAATACTCGGTGAGATTCCCGAACTCGAAAACAACCCATACCGCGCCGTGCTGGAATACCGAAGCCCCGTCAAATACGGCGAACCGCTGACCATCCGCTCCGAACGCACCGGTGACGCGGTCCGCATCGATTTCACCGTCGGCGAGGACGTGCGGGCGGCAGCCCTGGTCCGCAAGATCTAGTGAAAATCGACGGTGCCGGCGGGGCTGTTGCGACGATGCCGATGCCACCGAGGAGCGGATGCGTCACGGCTTGTATTGGCCGGGTGATCTGTCGCCGACGGCCTGGCCGCGGTGTGTGCGGATCAGCGCCGCGCTGCCGCCGAGCGCCACCAACGAGATCCTCGTACGGGAGCTCATCGCGCAGGGTCCCAGCGCGGGGGACGGTGTGCTGTGGTGGTGGCGTGTTCGCGGTGAGCGAAATATTCTGTGGGGCTTGATCTGTCGGTGTTTGGCCGACCCGGACTTGTCGGTGCCCCTTCGTAGAATTTGGGGTATGGCCGTCAGTTCGCGTGAGGAGATCGTGGCGGTCTTCGATGCCCTCGATGCGGTGGCGGAGCGGTTGGGTGCGTTGAGTTTTGATGCGCTCACCACGCGGGAGTGGATGCGGGCGTTGGAGCGGTTGGAGACCGTGCAGCGCCGGTTGCGCACCCCGCGGCATGGGTTAATCAACCAGTTGGCCGCCCAGGCCTGCGAGGAAGAACTCGGCGGCAAACTGGGTGCGGCGCTGGCCGAGCGGCTGCGGATCACCAAAGCCGACGCCAACCGGCGCTTCGCCGAAGCCCACGAACCTGGGCCCGCGCCGGGCACTGACCGGGGAAGTGTTGGCGCCGTTGTTGACCGCCACCGCCGCCGCCCAACACGCGGGCCGCATCGGCGATGTGGCGGTGACGGTGATCCGCGACTTGCTCGCCCACCTACCCACCAGCGTGGACCCGGGTACCCGCGAGGCCGCCGAAAAAGATTTGGCCGCCAAGGCCTGCGACTTTCGCCCCGAGCAGGTAGCCACGTACGCCCACGAGGTGATGGCGTTGCTGCACCCCGACGGCGACTACACCGAGCAGCAACGCGCCCGCACACGCGCCCTGGTGATGGGCACCCAGGACTACGACGGGCATGTCACGCATCACCGGGCTGATCACCCCCGAACTGCGCGCCCTGATCGAAGCCGCCTGGGCGAAACTGGCCGCCCCCGGCGCGTGCAACCCCGAGGACGAGAAGCCGGTCATCGACGGCACCCCCGATGAGCAGACCGCCCGCCGCGACACCCGCAGCCAACCCCAACGCCAGCACGACGCCCTGCTCACCGCCATCCGGGAACTGCTCGCCGCCGGCACCCTGGGCACCCACCACGGCCTACCCGTCAGCGTCATCGTCACCACCACCCTGCAGGACCTCGAGGCCGGCGCCGGGCGGGCCCGCACCGGCGGCGGCACCCGAATCCCGCTACCGACACTGATCCGCTGGGCCGCCCGAGCCCACCACTATCTAGCGGTCTTCGACGGCGCCAAACCGTTGGCGCTATTTCACCCCCACCGCTTCGCCAACCGGGCGCAGCGAATGATGCTGCTGGCCAAAGACGGGGGCTGCACCCGACCCGGCTGCGATACCCCCGCCTATCACTCCCAGGCCCACCACGTGTCCGGGTGGACCACCACCCACTACACCGACATCGCCGACCTGACCCTGGCCTGTCCCCCCGATAACCGCCTCGCCGAAAAAGGCTGGATCACCCGCACCAACGCCAAAGGCGACACCGAGTGGCTCCCACCCGCCCATCTGGATCACGGACAACCGCGAATCAATACATTCCACCATCCCGAAAAGCTGCTCGCACCCGACGACGAGGACGACGAACCCGATTGACTCCCGAACGCGCCGGGCGCTTTCCGGTGATGACCGGCGACCGCAATCGCTCGGGCTCCCCGGCCGAAACCAGGTCGGGCAGGGCGTCGGCGATCGCGTTGACCCTCAGGTCGCGTTCCGATACCGCCGACACCGACGAGTGGGCCTGCGCAGGATGCTGCACGGGTAGGAGTCATCGAAGTGGGCGGAGCCATAGAACATCTCATCGGCGGTGGTGAAGCGGCGGTGGGCCTTGAACAGCTCGCGCTGCTCGGGGAAGTCGTTGCGCGCCATCATGTCCTGCGTGATCGAATTGCGGGTCGTCTCAAGGGCCTGCGATGGCCAGCCTCACCACGAGCATCCCGAATTCGGCGTCGGTGAGCCGGTGCCCGTCGGCGTCGGCGTGGATCAACGTCGTCACGATGTCGTCGCAGCGCTCGCCGGCTTTGTGCTGCGCCAATTGCATTGCATACCATATCATTTCGGATGCCGAACGCAGCCAATCGTGGGCGGCGAACTCCGGGCCGTCTGATTGGACCAGTCGAACAGCTTGCCGCGATCCTGGGCCGGCACCCCGAGCCACCCGGCGATCGCCTGCAACGGCAATTGGCAGGCCACCAGCCTGACCAAATCACCCGAACCCTCAGCGGCCGCTCGTGCGGCACTACGCCGCACGTGCTCGGCAAGATCGGCGCGTAGCCGCTCCACGGCGCGGGGGTGAACCTGCGCGGTGCACCGGTAACCGATGCGCGTAGATGTCAAAAGCGGCGAAATCGAATCCCGGCGGCACGTTTGGGGCGGCCATCGCGCGGCTCCCTGGAGGCTCCTCGGGGCAGGCTAGTCGCGGTCAATCCATCTGAGTTGCGCGGCGCTGTGGTGCTCGCCCGCGGCCGGCGTCAAGCCGTCGAGCCTGGCCAGGTGCTCGGCGGACAGTTCGACGCTGTCGGCTCCGAGGTTCTCCTCAAGCCGCGCAACGCGTTTGGTTCCCGCTATCGGAACGACGTCGGGTCCCTTGGCCAGAAGCCAGGCCAGGGCGACCTGCGCCGGCGTAGCGCCGGCATCGCCGGCGATGCCGCGCAGCTCGTCGGCACTGCGCAGATTGTGCTGGAAGTTCTCGGCGGCGAAGCGAGGATTGGTCATGCGATAGTCGGTATCGGGTAGGCCTTCGGTGGAGCGTATGGCCCCGGTGAGGAAACCGCGGCCCAGCGGCGAATACGCGACGAACCCGATTCCGAGTTGGCGCAACGTCGGCAGCACGGCATCTTCGGGGTCGCGAGTCCACAGTGAGTATTCAGACTGCACAGCGGTAATCGGGTGCACGCCGTGGGCGCGCCGGATGGTCTGCACCCCGACTTCGGAGAGACCGATGTGCCGGATTTTGCCCGCGTCGACCAATTCCGACAACGCTCCCACCGTTTCCTCGATCGGCGTAGCGCGGTCGAGACGATGCTGATAGTAGAGGTCGACGTGGTCGGTCCCCAGTCGTTGCAGTGAACCGTTCAGGGCGATACGGATATTGGCCGGACTGCTGTCGGCGCCGTTGCGGCCGGTGTGGGAGATCATGCCGAACTTGCTGGCCAGCACCACCTGATCGCGCCGGCCCCGCAACGCACGGGCGAGCAGCTCCTCGTTGACGTAGGGACCGTAGACCTCGGCGGTGTCGATCAGTGTTACGCCGAGATCCAGGGCGCGATGCACGGTGCGGATTGACTCGGCGTCATCGGTGCCGGCGCCGGCGTAGGCCGCCGACATGCCCATGGCGCCCAGGCCGAGCCGCCCAACCTCCAGGTCGGCGAGTCGGGCCGTTCTCATCGTTGCCTCGGCCTCATGGACGTCGCAGCCGTGGCCTCATGGACGTCGCCGCCTTGGCCTCATGGACGTCGCCGCCTTGGCCTCATGGACGTCGCCGCCTTGGCCTCATGGACGTCATTGTGCCGGGTACGCTCGCGCTGGTGGACCATCGGGATGCCCCTCGGCCGGCCCGTAACGTCGCGGTCGATTTCCTGAGGGGTTCCGGGGTCATCCTGATCGTGTTGGGACATTGGTTGGCGTCGTCGGTGACGTACCGCGACGGGCGCTTCGGCCGTCAGAACCCGTTGGTCGATCAGCCTTGGACGCAGTGGTTGACGTGGGGCTTTCAGGCAGTTCCGACATTCTTCATGGTTGCCGGCTATGCGACTGCGGTGTCCTGGGCGCACCGGCGCGGCGACGACGGAGTGTCGCAGCAGGACTGGCTGCGACGCCGTCTGGCGCGGGTTCTGGGACCGACGACGGTATACGTGGCGGTGGTTCTGGCCGCGGTGGTGGTTCTAAGTGTCACCGGCGTGGCCGGCTCGGTGCTGCAGTACGCGGGTTGGGCTGTGGCCATGCAATTGTGGTTTCTGGCGGTGTATGTGGTGGTGGTGTCGTCCACCCCTGTCGCGCTGGCCGCCCAACGCCGGCTCGGACTCTGGGCACCGCTGGCGCTGGCCGCCGGAGCGGCGGGCGTCGACGTCGCGACCGTGGTGTACCACGTGCCCTACGTCGGTCTGTTGAACTACCTGTTGTGCTGGGGCGCCTTCTACCAGCTCGGAATCGCCTGGCATGCAGGGCATTTGGCTGGGTTGCGGCCGGTCCTGCTGATTGTGACGTCAGGGACCGCGCTGATGCTTTTGATCGTCGCGGGGCACTACCCGGTCAGCATGATCGGTGTACCGGGCCAGCAGGTGCAGAACACGACCCCGCCGACGGTGGCGCTGCTCGCCTTCGGCTGTACCCAGATCGGTATCGCCGTCACACTGGTACCCGCGCTCAACCGTGGGCTGCGCTCCCCGTTCCGGCGGCGGGTGGTGTCTGTGGTCAACGACAATGTCATGGCGCTATACCTGTGGCACATGGTGCCTGTGGTAGTCGTGGCCGTCGTCGGCTACCCGGCCGGGCTGTTTCCCCAACCGGCGGAAGGAACCGCGGATTGGTGGCTTTTCCGGTTCGCGTGGATCGGGATTCTGATTGTGGTCACCGCCGCCGAGATCGCGCTGCTGTATTGGGGACGAAAGTTCTTCGCCGCCCCATTGCGCGTGCTGGAACAGCCGGTCACCGAACGCTGGGCCGCATCGATGTTGTTGGTGGGAGCGACGATGACGACCTACGGCCTGGCTCGCTTTGCCGCTGACGGATTCGCCCCCGACGGGCAGTTCCCCTGGTTGAGTGCGCTGCTATTCGGCGGAGGAACGGCGCTCGTCACCGTTAGGGCCAGAAGACCATGACATCGGTGACCTCTGCCTCGTTGAAGGCATGCCATCGGCTCCCTATCCTCCGAGGCGGAGCGGAAGGAACCGGTGGCATGTCGAACCACAGCACCCGGCTGGGAATCGTCGTCGGCGTCGACGGCTCTCCCGGCTCCCGCATTGCCGTCGAGTGGGGCGCTCGCGACGCGGCACTGCGCGGCGTGCCGCTGACTCTGGTTCATGCGGCCCGAACGCGCACTCAGCGCGAGCGGGGGCGACACGTGCTGGACAGGGCGTTGCAGATCGTCGGCGAGCAATGCCGTGTGCAATGCGAAATGCCTGGTGCGACGCCCGTATTCGCGTTGACCGACCTGTCCGAGCAGGCCGATCTGGTAGTCGTGGGCTGCCTCGGCACCGGCACCTTGCGCGGGCGCCACCTGTGTTCGGTCAGCTCGACACTGATCCATCACGCGCACTGCCCCGTCGTGATCATCCACGATGACGTCAAGCTGACTCCCGAAAGCCTCAAGGCGCCCGTGGTGGTGGGGATCGACGGCTCGCCCGAGTCAGAACTGGCGATCGCGATCGCGTTCAACGAAGCCTCATTACGCAAAGTGGGCCTGACCGCCGTGCATGCCTGGCAGCCCGTCAGTTTCTTCGATGACATCGTTAGCTTCCCCGGCGCGGGTTACCCGGCACTTCGGGCACGCGAAGACGAGATCATGGCTGAGCGGCTGGCGGGGTGGAGCGAACAATACCCGGATGTCGCCGTTCAACGAGTCGTCGCACGCAATGATCCAACCCCCCAACTCGTCGATTGCGCCAGCACGGCCCAGCTTGTCGTGGTGGGCAGTCACGGCGCAGGCGGCTTCGCCGCGATGTTGTTGGGCTCGGTGAGTGCGGGCGTGGTGCTGCTGACTCACGTGCCGATCGTCGTGGCGCGAGCGTCGCTGGCCAAGACGCGCTGACACGTCGGCCGTGGACTAATCCGCGGCGAACTCGGGCAACGGCCGTTGGCAGATGGCATGCGCCTCCTCGGCGCTGAGCCCGAACAGCCGCAACACGTGCTCGGTCGCGACGTCGGCGGCCGCGGCGCCGTCACGCGAGGGATCGTTGCTCAGGAGCGCGCCGAGTCCCAGCAGCGCACCACCGGCCATGGCCAGTGAAAATTCCGGGTCTTCGGTGTCGAACCGCCCGGCCGCGGCGGCCGCCTTGATGTCCCGCAGTGCGCGCGGCGCCAAACCGCGATCCGACCACAACAGCGCCGGGCCGTTGGCCAGCAGGATCTTGCTTTCCTGAGGACGCTGACGGAAGAGCCGGCCGGTGAGCCGGAAACTGGTCGCGAAGGTCTCCGCGGGATCTTCGATCGCCTCGGTCAGCCGGTCCAGCAGCGCGCCGTGGGCGTCCAGCACATCGGCCACCGCGGCCTCGAACAGCTGCTCCTTGCTCTCGAAGTGGTTATAGAACGAGCCCATGCCGACATCCGCAACCTGCGTGATTTCCAGAACGGGAACGTTCAGCTTGCCCTCGGCGATCAACCGCTGGGCGGCCTTGACCAGCGCCGACCTGGTGCGCTGCTTCCTGCGCTCCAATCTGCTGTCACTTGAGGTCGTCACCACAGCAGTATGCCTCATATTTGAGGATTTCGTCAGAAACTCTTGACGACGCGTCGCACCTTATGTGACGATTTCGTCAGTTACTCATGGGAGACGGTGATAATTGTGATGGGATCCCCGACGGACGCGCACCACGACTTGCACAGCGAGCGGGGCGCCCGGCCCGGCGAACATTCCGGTCGATCCCGAAATCCGGTGATCAAAGTCGCCGACCTGGCCTGGTTGGAGTTCGAGAAGCCGGATCTCACCCGTTGTGAGGCCTTTGCCCGGGCCTTCGGCTTTCAGACTGCCCGACGCGGTGTCGACGAGCTGGCACTGCGCGGCACGGACGCGGGAGCTCCCTGTGTCATCGTGCGACGCGGGCAGCGGTCACGATTCACCGGCGTCGCCTTCCGCGCCCGTGACGAGGTGGATGTGTTACGACTGGCCGACAAGTCCGGCGCACCGACCCGGCCTCTGCCGGAGACCATCGGCGGCATCGCCGTCGACCTCATGGACCCGACGGGCACTCCGGTGCGGGTGGTCGCCGGCATGCACGACCTGCCGGCTCTACCAGGCCAACAGCCGCCAGTCTTCAACTTCGGACCAACTGTGCTGCGGACGAACGCTACTCAGCGTCCGCCCCGTGTTCCGGCCCGGGTGCAGCGCCTCGGCCATCTGGTGCTGCAGTCGACGAAGTATCTGCAATCACTCAACTGGTATCTGGACACCCTCGGGATGATCGTCAGCGACTTCCAGTACTTCCCCGGACAGCGTGAGCGCGGTCCGACCATGAGCTTCATCCGGTGTGACCGCGGATCGACGCCGGCCGATCACCACACCCTGGCGTTGGCACTCGGCCCGGCAAACCGCTACCTGCACTCTGCCTACCAGGTCAGCGATCTCGATGCGCTGGCCGCCGGTGGCGAATACCTCGCCGAGCGCGGCTACGTCCGATCGTGGGGAATCGGCCGACATATTCAAGGCAGCCAGATTTTCGACTACTGGCGGGATCCCGACGGCTTTCTGGTGGAACACTTCACCGACGGAGACATGTTCGACAACACCCTGGAACCCGGCTGGGCGCCGTTGACCGCGTCCGGGCTGGCTCAGTGGGGACCTCCAGCCACTCGTGACTTCCTGGGCACCGACGCGAAGTCGGCGCGCCAGGAGATGATTTCCATGATCGGTGCGCTCCGCCAGCGCAACGAATTCGACTTCAACCGCCTGATCGGTCTGCTGAAAGTGGCTACCAAATGACGATTTCCGTACTCCGCACCAGCGATGGCTGGTGGGTCGAGACTGCCGCCGGAGCGGCCAGAATTGCCACTGCGGCGGCCAGCACCGGACAGTTGCTGTCCGACCGGAGCGCGCTCGAGGCCGCCCGCAGCAGCTCCGCCACCGTCCCGGTCGACACTCTGGAACTGATCTCGCCGGTGACCCGACCGTGCCGCGTGGTCGCACAGATGACCAACTTCGAGTCACATGTCAAGGACGCGGGCATGGACCCGGCGTCGATCCCGCTGACCTTCTTTCGGAAGGCGTCCGCCTCGATCTGCGGACCGTTCGCCGACATCGTCAAGCCCGCACACGTTCAGCTGCTGGACTACGAGGTGGAGATCGGGCTGGTGATCGGGCGCCCGACAGTCGTCGGGACCAGCATCTCGGACTCCAACCTCGCCGACTTCATCGCCGGCCTTGTCGTCACCAACGACGTATCGGCGCGCGACATCCAACTCCCGCAGACGCAATTCTATGAAGCCAAGTCATATCCGACGTTCACCCCCGTCGGCCCGCGGTTGCTGTTGCTCGACGCGGATGAGCTCAGGCGCTTCGGCGACCTGCGGCTGCGACTGCGGGTCAACGGCGAGGAGCGCCAAAATGCACTCGTCGAAGGCGACATGCTCTACCGGCCACTGCAAGCACTGCAATCACTTACGCAGTTCCAGGAGCTGGCGCCCGGTGACCTGATACTCACCGGGACTCCGGTCGGCACCGCGTTGAGCGCCCCATCGAAACCGGTGGAGATCATCGGAAATCTGTTACCGCCCGCGGTCAAGTGGAAAGCGTTCTTCAAGCGACAATCCGGTAACCCCAAGTATCTGCAGGACGGTGACATCGTGGAAGCCTCGGTAGCCACCGATGACGGGGCGATCGATCTCGGCACGCAGCGCAACCTCGTGCGATACGCATGAGTGTCAACGAGATTCGGCAGCTTCCGGTCGTGATCGTCGGGGCGGGACCGACCGGGATCGCCGCCGCCACCCTATTGGCACAATACGATGTGCAGACTCTGATCCTCGAACGCTGGCCCGGCGTGTACCCGCAGCCGCGGGCGGTACACCTCGACGACGAGATCTACCGCGTGATAGCCCGATTGGGCATCGCGGACGAGTTCGCGGCGATCTCGCGGCCCGCCCTCGGACTGCGGCTGCTGGACCAACGGTTCGACGTGTTGGCGGAATTCGATCGCGATCCGGCCCACAGCGCACACGGCTACCCGCAGGCAAACATGTTCGACCAACCCGAGTTGGAGGGGTTACTGAGGGCAAACCTCAAGCGATATCCTGCCGCCGAGCTGCGCGAAAATGCCGACGTCACCGCGATCGCCGCACACGGCAACCGAACACGCGTCACCTTCACCGACCGCGCCGATGGCACCGTTCATCAGGTCGACGCCGACTACCTGTTGGGCTGCGATGGCGCGAACAGCTTGGTTCGGACTCAAATCGGTTCCAGCATGCGGGATTTGAATTTCAAGCAGCGTTGGTTGGTCATCGACGTCGCGACCGCGGCAGACCTCCGGCAGTGGGACGGCGTGTATCAGATGTGCGACCCGGCACGGGCGGGCACCTACATGCGCATCGGCGAATCCCGCTACCGCTGGGAGTTTCGGTTACTCGACGGCGAGACCGCGAGCGATTTCGGCACCCTGGACGCGCTGCGCCCGCTGATTTCACCCTGGACCAGTCACGTTCCGGACAGCGACTTGAGCTTGCTGCGAGTCGCCGAGTACACGTTCCGAGCGCAGATCGCCGATCGATGGCGCCGCGGCAGCATCTTCATTCTCGGTGATGCCGCACACCTGACTCCCCCGTTCATCGGGCAAGGCATGGGCGCGGGCCTGCGCGATGCGATGAACCTGTGCTGGAAGATCGCCGCGGTACGTAACGGGGCGCTGCCGCCGCGCGTGCTCGACACCTATCAGCAAGAACGTAAACCACATGCCCGTCAACTGATTCGGTTGGCACTGATGGTCGGCTGGTCGATGACCGGCGGCGGACGTTTGGGCGATCTGACCCGCCGCGCCGTGCTGCCGCGCCTCGGCCTGATTCCGGGCCTGCGCAATAAGATCCTGGACTCCGCCACGCCTGCTCTGCACCGCTCTAGTCTGGTGCGCAAATCCCATCTGCCCCGGCAACTCGCCGGAACGCTATGCCCGAATCCGGTGTTACCCGACGGCCGGCGACTGGACGACATCGCGGGGCGTGGCTTCGCGATCGTGACCCGAATTCCTTTGGGAAGTAACGCCGAGACCACGCTGCGCGAACGCAATGTGGCGATCATCATGCCCGCCCGCAACGACCCCCTGGACGCCTGGCTTCGTCGGGGCGGGGCGACGGCTGCACTCGTGCGTCCGGACCGAACGGTTATGCGCGCCGGTCGTGATGTAGCACGCGTGGCCGCGTCGGCTGCAACACTGCCAGCACTGCAAACGTGTCAGTAGCCGGCACGCCCTTGGGGTAACCGGCGCGGGCGAAATCCACGGCCTTCGCAATGGCACGGCCTAGGGGCATGTCTCCTCCTTGCGCGATTCAGCCCGGCATTCCCGCTATCCGCCGATCCAAACATCGACACCTGTCCGTGAAGCGCGAAAACGACCGACAAAAACCAACTTTCACGTCCTGGACTGGGGTGACCCAGCCCACAGGTTTGAGGACGCAGCGGTTCGGAAACCCTGTCGTCGCGGGGGCTTCAGGATGAAGCGTAATGACGCGGATCAATCCTGCCCCTGTTGGCTGAGCGCAATCGAGCGAAGCGCGAGGTCGCCATGCAAGTGAGCAAGTAGTGCAGGAGGAATCATGGCGGACAAGAGTGGCCCGCAAGAGGGCATTGAAGGCGTTGTCGAGGGCGTTAAGGGCAAGGCGAAGGAAGTCATCGGGGCCGTTACCGGCCGCGACGACGTAAAGCGCGAAGGCCAGGCCCAGCAGGACAAGGCCGACGCGCAGCGTGACGCTGCCAAGAAGGAAGCTGAAGCCGAAGCCGCTCGCGGTGGTGCCGAGGCAGCCGAGGAACGTCAGAAAGCCAACCAGTAGCTTGACGCGAGAATGGGTCCAGGCCGTTATCGGCCTGGACCCATTCATTTCAACGGACGGCGAGGCTAACCGGCCGACAGCTCCGCGATCCGCGTCCGCCCGATATTCCTCAGCAGTTCATCGGCATTCTCGAAAACCGCGCCGGCACCGGCATCTCGCAATTCCGAAGCAGATATGCCACCGCTGAGCATCCCAATACAGGACAGCTGGGCTCGGTTGCACGCTTCGGCATCCCAGATCGCATCGCCGACGAAGACTGCGCGGTCGGCGGTCACACCCGCGCGCTGCAGGGCGACATGGATGATGTCAGGCTTGGGCTTGGCGGTATCCACGTCGTCCGCTGAGGTAACGGCGGCGACCAGCTCGTCACTGTCGAGAACCTCACGTAGCAGCTTCAGTTCATCCTCTGGCGCGGAGGTGGCCAGCACCACTTCGAGGCCTAGATCCGCTACCCGCCTGAGCAAGTCACGAGCCCCGGGCAGCGGACGCAACAGCGGCGCGACTTCGCGGTAGTACCGCGAGTGGAGATCCTTCAGTCGCTTCTGGGTCTCATCGGGCGCATGGTCGGACAACGACGCGACCAGTGTCGACCCATCCATACCGATCGACCGGTGGATCCGCCACGCTTCGACCTCGATTCCCACTTCAGCAAATGCCCGCTGCCAGGCATCGATGTGCAGGTAATTGGAGTCGACCAGCGTGCCGTCGACGTCGAACAGCACCGCGGCCTGAGTTCCTTTGGCAGACAACGTCAGAATAGGATCGCGATAGCGGCGAAGTCGCCCAGCAGCAGGGCCAGTGCCACCACCGGGACGATCCAGCCCCGGCGGCGCCACGCGGTGAAGAACGAGGCCACGATCGTCACGCCGGCGACCACCGGAGCACCGTAGAAGAGCACGCCGTACACCACGCCGTCCGGCCCGAGGACCGGGCACTGCGCGGCGCTACACGCCGCCATGCTCATGGCCGCCCCGACGGCAAAGACCATCACCAGGGCGGCCAGCGGTACCGTGATTGCCGCCAGCAGCCAGTTGACCACCCCGCGGCGAGTACGGCCGTGCTCTGGTTTGCGATCAACCGTATCCCGTGTCGACTCTGCGGTTTCTTGGCTGCGCATGCTCATCAGAATCGACTACCCATGCTGATTATCCCGAAACATGCCCGGCAGAGCGGCGCTTGCCGTGCGCAGGTCGTCGACGAAGGCCTCGTAATTCTGTTTTCGTTGGGCACTCCGGTCGCGGAGCAACGCCGACGGGTGGACCGTTGCCATCAACACAGGCGCCGGATTAAAGCCGATATCAAGGGGCTTCTCGATGCGCTCTCCGCGGTGGGCTGTGATGCGAAACGCCGCGCCCAACAGCGATTGCGCGGCAGTTGCGCCCAGACAGAGGACCACCTGGGGCCTCACCGAGTCGATCTCGGCGATCAACCAGGGCCGACACGCGACAACTTCGGTGCGGCCCGGCTTCTCATGGATGCGCCGCTTGCCTACTCGCGTGAACTTGAAATGCTTGACGGCGTTGGTTTGATAGGTCAGCGCCGGGTCGATCTCGGCCTCTTCGAGGCGTGCCTGAGCAACCGGCCGGCCGGTCCCACGAAGGGCAGTCCCTGGCGGTCTTCTTGGTCCCCGGGTTGTTCACCGACGAGCATCAGTGGCGCTTCGGGTTTGCCGTGTCCGAAGACGGTCTGCGTCGCCTCCTCGAACAGCGCACAACCACGGCAGTCGGCCGCCGCTCGCTTCAGCGAACTCAGCAGCCGGTCACGCGGCAGAAAGTGCTGTGCGCCTGACTCTTCAACGCCTCTGGGCACGACGATTGCGCTTCTTGATCGCGTCCACCAATTCCGATTTTGTCATGGTTGAGCGGCCCCGCACGTCGAGCCGGCGGGCGATGTCCAGTAGGTGCTTCTTGCTCGCATTGGCGTCGACACCTTCCTCCGACGGCAGCGGGTTGTCGAGGCCGCCACGCTCGGCGCGCGCATCGGACGGCCCCTTCTCGTCTTTGGCTTCCCAGCGGTCGCCGACCTTTTCAAAGCTGTGTTTCACGGCGGCGTAGGCGACGCGGTGGGCCCGTTCCTCACTGCCGTACTGCTCGGCAGCCGCATCGTGGGCTTTAGCGAAAGTGCGTTGGGCCTTCGCGCTGGACCGCTTTAGCGTGCCTGGCAGTTCGTCCTTCTTCGCGGCACCGGTCTTGGTCGTCTTCGGCATGAAAACACCTCAGTTTTCAGGAACTTCGTGGATTCTCCGCCCACTGCTGGGCTATCGCGTAGCCGAGCTGCAGGAAGTCGGCACCCGCTAGGGCAGTGAATGTGCCGGCGACGAGGCGGGTGAACCCGGGCGCGAAGACCAGCCCGATCACGAATGCGGTTGCCGCCCACATGTCGAGACAGAGTGGGCACGTGAGCAACTCGCCCATGCTGTGCCGGAACTGGCTCGCGTTGCGGGTTTCCTCGTGCAACTCGGCGGGCCCGGCTGTACCGGCATACCTGGTAAATGGCGCACGCAGCGGGCTCGTGACGGCGTTCTTGCTCACGATCCGGGACAACTTATGGGTGCCCAGCGTTACGGTGATCAGGTCCTGAACATGCCAACGCACCGGTAGTCGGCGACCGGTCGCCACCGCCACCAGCGCCGTCGCTCCCACCAGGGTGGCGTAGACGGCGAGCACCAGCACGTACCCGCCCAGCGGCCGCGGATTGTCGCCACGGTATTCGTCGGCTTCCTGCCGTGCCCGGTCGGCGACTCCGGCGCCGGTTTTGTCGGTGGTCACTTCGGTCATGGAACTCCTCGAGAGCCTTCGGTAGGCGCAATCTACGCCTCGTACGGCGGGTAACTCGGTGTCTTCAACGTGCGGGCGAGGTGGGCTGCGTTGCGTGCCGCCGCAGCGGTGGCGGAGGCGATCTGGTCGGGTACCTCATCGAGGTCGTTGTAATCGGTGGCTTCCATTGCAGCACCGGTCCAGTACGTGCAACCCTGCGCGGGAATGCTGAATCCAATGTCGTTGAGCGCCTGGAAAAGATCCGCCACCACCTTGTGCGCGCCGTCCTCATTGCCGACCACGCTGACGATGGCGACCTTGCCAACCATCGCAGGTTTGCCGCTGTCATCGGTGTTGGACAACTCGGCGTCCAGGCGTTCCAGCACACGTTGAGTCACGCTGGACGGGTGTCCGAGCCACACCGGCGTGCTGACGAGGAGGATATCGGCATCAAGCACCTGGCGCCTGATGTGCGGCCACTCATCCCCGCCACCCATATCGTTCTCAACGCCTGGCGCGATGTCGTAGTCGACGCACCGCACGAGCTCACACTCGACCCCGGCCTTACCCAGTTCGACCGCTACATGCTGGGCGATCAATGCGCTGCTTGAGGCCGCTGGACTGGGTTTGAGGCTGCACACCAGACCAAGTGCGCGAACAGAAGTCTGAGGCTCGTCGCTCATGGCGAACTCATACCCGGCTTATGCCCCGGTAAACCGGGTACCCGCCGCCTCATGGACCAGTCTGAGGCCCCCCTGTTAGCGGCGCTGCGCGACTACCACCGCTGCGACCGCTACGGGTTCACGCCCCCGGGCCACCGCCAGGGCCGGGCCACCGATCCCCGCGTCATCGAGGTCCTGGGCAGGGAGCCGTTTCTCGACGACGTACTGGCCAGCAGGCGGTGGGACAGTGAGCGACACTTCTCCCACCGGGCTATCAGGCCGCCGACTGGCTACAGGCCAACTGCCAACTCGACCTCGGCCTGAGTGATCACCGCCGAATTCTGGCGACCATGTCCTTCGCCGACGACAAGGAAACCGCTGACCGGCTTGTTTCCGCGCTGACGCGGTGGCGCAAGGCCGCCCACAACTTTGACCGCCCGCCGGCAATTCAGTTGCCCTCGCCGGCTGGGTTGCAGCTGGAAACGGTGCAATTGCCGCGGGATGCCTACTTCGGGCCTACCGAGATGGTCAGCGCCGATCGCGCCGCCGGCCGCGTGGCCGCCGAACAGATCACCCCTTACCCGCCAGGCATTCCTGCGGTGGTCCCCGGCGAACGCCTGGACGCTGCGGTGATCGAGTACCTGCGGTCCGGGGTGGACGCAGGTATGACCCTGCCCGATCCCGCTGACCCGACCGCACACCAATTCCGCGTGGTCGCCTGAGGCGCTACGTCTTGCGCCGCGACCCGCGCCCGCGCGAGTTGTTCTCTGTCGCAGCCTTTTTGACGGCACCGCGCAGGGTGCGGTTGGCCGATTTCAAGTCACTGTTGACGGCCGTCAGTTCGGCATTGTCGTCCTCAAGGCTGAGAATACGGGCGATCCCGGCAAGATTGACCCCCGCGTCGACCAGCGCACTGATACGTCGAAGCCGGGCCAGGTCATCAGCGCTGTAACGACGCGTTCCGCCGTCACTGCGAGCCGGTGTGAGTAGCCCGTACCGTTCGTACAGGCGCAGCGACTGCACCGCGACGCCGGAAAGCTCAGCCGCGACCGAGATCCCGTACACGCCGTGATCAGACGCCGGGGGTGTCGCGTCGCCTGAACGATCGGTCATCGGGCATCTCCTCCCCAGTTGCTAAGAAACCTATCTATCACACTTGCACTCATCTGTCGATAGTGTTATAACAAATCTGTGTCACTTGACATAGAAATATACGACTTCAGACAGCAGAGGAGTAAAGAGGTGACTGCCATGCTGATGCGTACCGACCCGTTCCGCGAACTGGACCGTTTCGCCCAGCAAGTGCTCGGGACAGCCGCTCGTCCCGCGGTCATGCCGATGGACGCGTGGCGCGAGGGGGAAGAATTCGTCGTCGAATTCGATCTGCCCGGTATCGACGCCGACTCGCTCGACATCGACATCGAACGCAACGTCGTCACCGTGCGGGCCGAGCGACCGGCGGTCGACCCCGACCGGGAGATGCTGGCCTCGGAGAGGCCACGCGGAGTGTTCAGCCGCCAGCTGGTGCTTGGCGAAAATCTCGACACCGACCGGATCGCCGCTTCCTACGACGAAGGCGTCTTACGTCTGCGCGTCCCGGTTGCCGAGAAGGCCAAGCCACGCAAGATTTCGGTGGGCCGCAGCGAGACTCGCGAAGCCATCAATGCCTGAACGGCGGTGAGTAGCCAGCGGCCGCGGTGGCATTCGGCGTTCCGCGGCCGCTGCCGCTTACCGGGCTTGTCCGGGTGTCGCCACGGCAAGATATCTTGGAGCAACCCTCGGCGTTAGACATCCAGCGCCGCTTGCTCACATCTCGCGGCGCGCGCTCCACCCGAGGAGGCCATTTCGCGATGACCTGGAATCTTGACGGCCAGTCGGCCGCAGTCGAACAAGCACTTGCCGGCGGAACGCCGCAGCGGGTGGGTTCGTTTCGGTTCTACTTCGCCGACCAGCGTTGGGAGTGGTCGGAACAAGTCCAGCGGATGCACGGCTATGAGCCCGGCACGGTCACCCCGACCACGGAGCTGGTGCTGTCCCACAAGCATCCCGACGACTGCGGCCAAGTCGTGGCAACCGTCGACGACATTCTGCATAGTCGCTGCGCTTTCAGCACCCGCCACCGCATCACCGATACCGGCGGAAAGGAACACCACGTGGTGGTGGTCGGCGACCGCCTGGTCGACGAGCGCGGAACCGTCATCGGGACGCAAGGTTTCTACGTGGATGTCTCCCAAGAAGAACTCCGCCAAGACCTGGTCACCAAACGACTCGCCGAGATCGCCGAGAACCGTGCCGGTATCGAGCAGGCCAAGGGCATGCTGATGCTCGTGTACGGCATCGGTGAAGACGCGGCCTTCAATCTGCTCAAATGGCTGTCGCAGGAATCCAACGTCAAGCTCCGCCCGCTTGCTGAGCAGATCGCCGAGGACTTCCGTAGCGCCGGCCGGGCGATCGGTGCGCAGCCGGATTTCGACCAGCTACTGTTGACAGCGCATACTCGCGTCGGCTGAACCTGCGCCTAGCGCGACGCACCCTCGGTGTCGTCGAAGAACGACCACTCGCCGTCGGCATTCACCTCCATGCGCCAACCCAGCTCGGAGTTGTCGGCGACGGAGTCCACAAACCAGGCGTGCGCGTCATCGGCGCTCTCGATCTCTTTGGTGGCGACGACTTCGCCGCGGGGGTCGATCACTCTGAATTCAGCCATGCTTCTTGGGTTTCCCCAGTGGCCGCATTTCAACCGCGCTATCCGCGCGCGACGATCACCGGCATCCGGGTCGAGTGCACGATCGCGTTGCTGACCGAACCGAGGAGCATCCCGGAGAGAGCACCGCGACCGTGAGTGCCTACGACGACAAGCTGTGCCGACTCCGAACGCGCGACGAGTTGCCGCGCCGGGCGATCGCAGACGACCACTCGGCAGACCTTGACATCGGGATAGGTCTCCTGCCAGCCGGCCAGGCGTTCGGCGAGGGTGACTTCGGCCTCGTCCTTAACTTTCTCCCATTCCAACCCGGGCAACTCCACGACTTCGCGGTCGCTCCACGCGTGCAGCGCGATCAGCTCGACACCTCGCCGGGAGGCCTCGTCGAACGCCACCGCGGTAGCGTTCTCGGACGCTGGGGAGCCGTCGACACCCAGCAACACCGGCGCATGTCGGGGATCCGGCATCAAGGGATCCTCGTCGTGGATGACCGCGACCGGACAATACGCATGCCGCACCACGCTGGAACTCACCGAACCCATCAGCAACCGGGCGACCGCCCCCCGGCCTGCCGAACCTAGTGCCAGAATTGCTGCGTCCTTGGACATTTCAATCATCGTGGACACGGGAGTGGAGTGCACGAGTTCGGTCTTGATCGTCAGCTTACGGTCGGTCAGCGCTGCGTCTTCGGCGATTTTGACCGCCTCGGCTACGACCTTGCGACCTTCGTCTTCCTGCCACACTGCCCAGGTATCCGGGTACGGCATCGGCGGCCAGGTCGCCACGTCGGTGTTCACCACATGGACTATGGTCAGCGGGAGTTGTTTGAGCTCAGCGTCCCGCGCCGCCCAGACCACCGCCGCGTTGGACGCCGGAGAGCCGTCCACACCGACGAGGATCCCCAGTACTTTGTCGTGTCCCGTTGCGGCTGAGGTCATTTCGTTTACCTCCGGTCAGGAGCAGTTGGCCGGCATCGCTGCGATCATCGGGGTGTCGACGCCGATCCGGCCGAGCGCGCCCGCGCCCCCGGGGGTTCCCAGCGGTGCGTCCCGGCCCGGCAGGATCTGCTGGAAGAAGGCCGCGTTGTCCTCGAGGAACTGTAGCTCGTCCTCGGGCAGGTCGCCCTCCCAGTGGATCGCGTCGACGCGGCACGCCGGCTTGCACGCCCCACAGTCGACGCATTCTTCGGGATTGATGTACATCGTCCGGGCGCCCTCATAGATGCAGTCAACGGGGCACTCCTGTACGCACGACTTTTCAGCCACGTCCAAGCATTCCTTGCCGATCACATAGGTCATGTGCTTAGGCTACAAGGCGCCTCGGCCGACACCTTCGGTCCAAAGCCACTTCGAGCAGGGACCAAAGACCTTTTGCCGGAAGACCTAGGAACGCACCACGATCACCGGCACGTTGGCCGAGTGAACCACCGCAGAGCTGACCGAACCCAGCAGCATGCCCGGGAACCCGCCGCGGCCTCGACTTCCCACGACCACCAATTGAGCCCGTTCTGAAGCTTCGAGCAGCCATTTTGCCGGCGTGTCACACACCAGGGACCGCTCTACACGGACATCTGGGTACTGCTCTTGCCAACCCGCGAGGCGCTCGGCGAGTACTTCTTGCCCTTGACTTTCGCGATCATGCCAATCCATCCCCAGAACCGGAAACACCCCGACGTCGCTCCAGGCGTGCAAAGCCACCAAATCCACACCTCGGCGCGAGGCCTCGTCAAACGCCAAGGCTGTTGCGGCTTCTGATGCCGGCGAACCGTCGATGCCCACCAGGACCGCGCCCTCGGGATCCGGAACGGCGTCCTCTCCGGAACGGACGACGGCCACCGGACAGTGGGCATGTTGGACGAGGGCCGAGCTGACCGAGCCCAACAACAAGCGACCGAGTGCACCGATGCCCTGGCTTCCTACTACGACCAGTTGAGCCTGCTTGGACGCCTCGACGAGCGCGGATACCGCGTTGGCATAGACGATTTCGGCGCGGACCTCCGGTATCTGGGATCCATCCGAGGCTTTTGACGCCGTCTCACGTGCGTCAGCAACCACGCTGTCCGCGATATCTTGCTGCCAGTCGGGCATTTCCCTGTAGAGTTGCCCGACCGGCCAGCCGACAACGATCGGCGCGACCGCATGCAGCAACGTCAGCGGTACCCCATGCAGAACCGCCTCACGGGTGGCCCACGTGATGGCGGCGGCGGATTCCGCCGAACCATCGACAGCCACCAGGATTCCGTATTTCGTTGTTTCCGCTGACATTACATGCTCCTTGCCGTTGCAGACCTCATCCTACGAGGCCGGATGGCGTCGGTGTAGGGGTCTAAAGACTCTTCCTTCCATCGGTGCGTCAAGTGGCATCCGCAGCAACATAGTTTGACCGAGTTCTGTTCGCGGATAACAGAATTAGCGGTATGAGTTATTTGGGACGGATGGTGTTGTAGGCGCGGGCGCGTCGGCGGATTGACATCATCGGTACGCGGGGGCTGTCCAGGGGTGGTGTGGTAGTGGGGTGTAGCGCTGTGCCGGGGTGGCACAAGGCGGGAGAGAGCAACCGGCTGAAGGGGCGGGCGGTGCAGGTGAATCGCACATAATTTCGAGTACTCGTGAGTCGGCACCGCCACCACCACCGCGTCAGAACCGCGCCTGTGAGCGAGCGAGCCGGGTTGCAGGTCGCTCAGGCGTCGCCGTTCTTCAGATCGGTGATCGCGTTGATGACTCCGCTGATCTGCCCGTCGCTGAGCTTTTCGCCGTCATGGACGTGACTGAGCAGCACCTTGAGGTCGAGCATCTGTTGCAGATAGACCAGGCACGGCGGACAGTCTTCGAGATGTTTGGCCACGATTGCTCCCCACTGCCGCGGATCGGACTCCATCAATTCGTCGACGAGCCTGACGAATTCGACGCAGTCGATGGCGGGCACGGTGTTGTCGTAGACGGTCATCGTTGATACCGCCTTTCCAATTGACTTCGGAGGTTTCCCCGGGCGCGATACATCAGTGCGCGCTGCGCCTCCGCAGAGAGTTCGAGAACCTCCGACGCCTCTTCCGAGGACATACCGATGAGGTCTCGCAGGATGATCAGTTGCCGCTGCCGCGGCGGCAGGGCGTTCAACGCTGCGTGTACGTAACCCACCAATTCGCGCGTGACCGTCTGATCCTCCGGCAGGAACCGACACGACGGTGGCAGGCTCCAGTGCCCGGCATCAGGATGGCCGGGCGGATGCATCCGGCCGGCCAGTGGGTCGACATCCTCGGTCGCCAGCAACTCGTGCTCGCGTATCCGCGACTCCCGGCTTCGGTGACGCGACACGGTGTGCTTGACGATTCCGAACAGCCAGGTGGCCACCGACGAGCGCCCCTCGAAGGCGTCCGACGACCTGATCACCTGGACCCACGCCTCTTGAACAGCTTCCTCGGCGATCGCTGCCGAACTCACCATCGTGCAGGCGAAATTGACCATCGGCCGGTGGTAGTCACGGACCAGGTCGGCCAGCGGAATGCCGCCGACCAGGCGCTCGGGTTCCGTCCCGTCAAGAGGCGCTACAGCCGGAGTCACCGTTGACTCAGGCCTTCGCGCGCCGTCGCGTCACATGCATCCGCCTAGTTCCCAACGTAGTTGGGCCTCCGACGGTGACTGCACCGGAATGAACGCCGCTTCCCGGTAGCGCCGGCTCGCGGGTGTTTTACTCGCGTACCCTTTGCCACCGGCTGTGCGCACCTCCAACGCGGCACTCGCACTGGCGATCTCGGCCGCAGCGAGCCGGAGAGACAACAGTTCCTTCTTGCTCGGTGGTTGCGGTCCCCCGACCGCAGCCGCCAGACCTGCCAGCGTCGTCTGAGCCCGGGCGAGCCGGTCCGCGAGGTCGTCGACCTCGGCGGTGAAGACCGCGTTCACGCCGTTGAGCCCGATCCGGGCCTGCTTCACCGTCGTCTCAGCCAGGCCGACGCACATGGCCGACTGCAGGATCAGGAAGGTGGGGCGAACGGCACAGAGGAACTCTTCGAAGGCAGTCGACAACACCTGCTCCTCCGGGACGAATACGTCTTTCAGGTTCAGATACGACGAGGCCGTGCTGTCCATCGCCAGCAACTTGAAGTGGTCGCCCACCGTGACTCCGGCGCTGCCCAGCGGCAGGGCAACAATCAACTTCTCACCACGATCGGTCGCTACCGCAGTGACCAACATTGAGTCGTGATAGAGATTGGACGCCCACCGGATCGCACCGTTGATGTGGTAGCCGCCCGGCACCGTGTTCGCCGTCAATTCGAGCTCACCGCAGCCGGCCAATTCTTTGAAGGCGGCCGCCATCCCGGTCACCCCCAACGAGGTGCCGGCCGACAACGCCTCGGCAGCGGTCACACTGAAAGGCGTTGCGGCACTAAGGAGGTACTCCAACGTCAGCCGGTTCGCCCACACCGCGAATCCGGTGCTCATGCACTCGCCGGATATCAGCCTGATCACGTTGACCATGTCAGGCAGCTTGCCGTCGGCGTTGCCTGGCGCGCCCAGGCCGAGCAGTCCCGCGGCACCGAGGCCGGGGAAGCTGCGACGGGCGGTCGCCTCGCCGCGGTCCAACGCGCCGGCGTTGGCCCGGATGTCCGCCATCAGCTCCGAATCGAGTAATTCGACGACGGGATCAGTCGTTGTGGTCATCGTGTCTGCCTAACCGATGGAGAGCGCGGAGTCGACGGTTACGGGACGCCTGAATGTGTTGACAACCGGCGACCACGCGATGGCATTGTGGTGGATCTCCCGCAGCGTCGCATCGTCAGCGTCGCCCGCCAGAGTCACGTTGCAGCGCACTGCGGTGAAGCCGAGGATCTTGCCGTCGGGTGTGTCACCGACGCCCCACACCGCGGAGATGTCGATGTCGCCTTCCATCTCGACCTCGATCTTCGTCAGAGTCACGCCGCGGTGGGTGGCGTTGGCCAGCAGTCCGACCGAGATGCACGATCCCAGCGCCGCCAGGCAGGTTTCGGAAGGGTTGGGTGCCGAGTCGTCGCCGAGCAGGGCCGGCGGTTCGCCGACCAGCATCGGAGCGAGGTCACGCACGTAGGTCATATTGCGGAAGCCGGCCTCACAGACGGTCTTCGCCTTCAGGGTCTTCTTTCCGGTGGCGGGGTCGGCCTTGGCGTTACACGACAGCCGGTCCAGACCCTCAGCATCGATGACGAGCGCGTTCGTCATGCACTTCCTCCAGTTCTCTGCATAGGTGCGGTCACAGCATTAGTGCCGCACGCAGTGGCGAACGTGACGGTGAGCTCAATCACAGCGCTCTTCCGCCGGTAGCGTCACGAAATCGATAAGTTCCTCGACCCGTCCGATCAGCGCCGGTTCCAGGTCATTCCAATCGCGGACCTTCGACCGGATGCGCCGCCAGGCCGCAGCAATGTCGGCCTGATCCGCGTGCGGCCAGCCGAGCGCCTGGCAGATGCCGTGCTTCCACGCGATGTGACGCGGCACCGCCGGCCACGCCGTCAGTCCGAGCCGCTGAGGCTTGACGGCCTGCCAGATGTCCACGTAGGGATGCCCGACGACCAGGGTGTCGGCTCCCCCGGGACCCTTGCGTACCGCGTCGGCAATACGCGACTCCTTCGAACCCGGCACGAGATGGTCGACCAGCACGCCCAGACGGCAACCCGGCCCGGGCCGGAATTCCTTGACGATTCCGACCAGGTCGTCGACGCCGCCGAGGTGTTCGACGACGACGCCCTCGATCTTGAGGTCTTCACCCCAGACCTGGGCGATGAGTTCTGCGTCGTGGCGGCCCTCGACGTAAATCCTCCCGGCACGGGCGACCCGGGCCCGAACCCCCTTCACCGCGACTGATCCCGACGCCGTGCGGGTAGGGGTGGCGGTCCCCGACCGCCGCGGCGGAGTGAGGATCACCGGTTGACCGTCAAGCAGGTAGCCCGGTCCCAACGGGAACCCACGCGTCTTGCCGTGCCGGTCCTCGAGGTCGACGCGGCCGTATTCGACGCGGACCACCGCGCCAACGTAACCCGTCTGCGCGTCCTCGACCACCATGCCAAGCTCTACCTGGTGCTCAACCGAGCGGGGCTTGCGCGGCGGGCCGCCGGCCAGTACATCGTTTCCATAGCGGTCAGACACTCGGTCATACTAGGAAGCCCGAGCCGGGATCAGGGCCGCGGCGCGCCGCCGCACGGTCGAAATTGGTTGTAAGTCAGGATATTCGATGTCCGTCGGTACCGAAGAAGTGCAGGTGCCCGGGCTGCGGGTGCAGGTGCACGCGGCTGCCTCTCCCGGGCGGGTCGCGACCATCGGTGCGGGCGATGACAGGCTTGCTCACCACCGTGTCGGCTCCGGCGATCCGGCCGTAGAGGTATGCGTCTGCGCCCAGTTCTTCGACTACGTCGACCTCCATCTCGACGCCGATGCTGCCGAGTTCGAAGTGCTCGGGACGTACCCCTACGACGATTTCGTCAGCGGCGCCTGCGATCTCGCGCGGCACCTCGATGACGAAGTCACCCAGCGACACGGCGGAGTCGACGACGGGAACGGTGAACAGGTTCATCGCGGGCGACCCGATGAACCCGGCGACGAAGACGTTTCCCGGGTTGCGGTAGAGCTCGCGCGGTGCGGCACATTGTTGGAGTATCCCGTCGCACAGCACTGCGACCCGGTCACCCATCGTCATGGCTTCGATCTGATCGTGGGTGACGTACACCGTGGTGGTCCCGAGTTGGCGTTGCAATGCCGCAATCTGGTTGCGGGTCTGCACCCGCAGTTTGGCGTCCAGGTTCGACAGGGGCTCGTCCATGAGAAAAACCTGCGGGCGGCGCACGATCGCCCGTCCCATCGCCACCCGCTGCCGTTGCCCTCCGGACAGGTCTTTGGGCTTGCGGTCCAGATACCGCTCCAAGTCCAGCATCTGCGCCGCGGCCAAGACACGTTCGCGGATCTGGGTTTTCGGGGTTTTGGCGACCTTGAGCGCAAAGCCCATATTCTGCGCCACGGTCATGTGCGGGTAGAGCGCGTAGTTCTGAAACACCATCGCGACGTCGCGGTCCTTGGGATCGAGCTTGGTGACATCGCGCTCGCCGATCCGGATGCGTCCGGAATCCAGGCTTTCCAGTCCGGCCAGCATCCGCAGCGACGTCGTCTTGCCGCATCCGGACGGTCCGACCAGGACCATGAACTCGCCGTCGCCGACATCGAGATCCAGTCGATCCAGGGCCGCTCGATCGGTGCCGGGGTAGCGCCGTGTCGCCTGCTCGAAGCTCACCGAGGCCACGGCTAACCACCCATTCCGGTCACGACGATGCCGCGTACGAACGAGCGCTGGGCGAACGCGTACACCATGACCAGCGGCAGCAGGATCAGCATCGAGGTCGCCATCAATACGGGCCAGCGGGCCACGTATTCGCCGCGGAGCCGGACCAACCCGAGCGTCAACGTGGCGAGGCTGCTGCGTTGGATCATCAACAACGGCCACAGAAAGTCGTTCCACACGCTGACCCAGGTCAGCACCGCCAAAACCATCACCGCGGGCCTGGCGTGCGGCAGCAGAATGCGCCAGTAGATCTGCCACGGCGAACACCCGTCGAGAATCGCCGCCTCCTCGAGATCGGTCGGCAGGGTGCGGAAGAACTGCCGCATCAGGTAGGTGCCGAATGCGCTACCGAACAAACCCGGCACGATCATAGCCCAGGGCGTGTCTACCCAGCCCAGGGTCCGCATCACGATGAACTGCGGAATCACGGTCACCGTCAGCGGCACCATCAACGTACCCAGATAGAACAGGAACAGGGTGTCCCTGCCACGAAAGTCCAACCGCGCGAATGCATATCCCGCCAGAGAACAGAACACCACCTGGCCGCACGTGACGCATCCGGCATAGAGAACGGTGTTGAGGAACATGCGCCAGAACGGCATCAGGTCGAACACCGTCGTGTAGTTCGAAAACTGAGGGCTGGACGGGAACAAACTGGGTTCGCTGATCTCGCCCTCCTTTTTCAGGGACCCCGAGAGCGCCCACAGGATGGGAAACAACGCGCACCAGGCAACCAGGATCAGCGCGGCGTAAGACGCGGCAGCGCGGAACACGGCGCGTCTAGCCGAGACCACGGGACGCTTCCCAGGTACGGCGGCGGGTGCCGCGCAACTGCAGCACCGTCAGCACGAGCAGGATGGCGAACATCACCCACGCGAGAGCGGATGCATAACCGAATTCCAGGAACGAGAACGCGTGCTGAAAAAGCATGATGCCCAGGACGTAGGTACCGGTTTCGGGTCCGCCGTTAGCACCGGTGAGCACGTAGACGAGGTCGAAAGCCTGGAACGCGTGGATGATCGAGATGACCACTACGAACGACATCGCACCGCGGACCAGCGGAACCGTAATGAACGCGAACTGGCGGATCTCGCCCGCGCCGTCGATTCGGGCTGCCTCATAAACCGTTTCGGGAATGCCCTGCATCGCGGCGAGCAGTACCACGGTCGCGAACGGAACGCTGCGCCACACGCCGACCATGCACAACGACACCATGGCCCAGTGCGGTTCGACCAGCCACGGAATCGGGCCGATACCGACCCAGCCGAGCATGATGTTGAGCAACCCGTTGTCAGTGTTGAACACGAACTGCCACACCACCGCCATGACGACCGATGAAATCGCCAGTGGCACAAAGACGATGGTCCGAAAGACCGCTATTCCCCGGACTTTCCGGTTGAGCACGCCGGCGACCACCAGGCTGATCAGGACGGTGGGCACAACGGTCCCCACGGTGTAGATCACACTATTGCGCAACGCGATCAGAAACAGCGGATCCGAGGTGAACAGGTGACGGAAGTTGTCCATGCCGACAAACGTGGCCGGGGTGAACACGTCCCACCTGTGGACGCTCATGTAGAGCGAAAAGCCGAGCGGGAACAGCATGAAAACGAGCACCGCAGCCAAGTTCGGTGCGATGAAAAGCCTTCCGGCCCAATCCCGTCGGCGCCAAGGGCGGATCCTTCCGGACCCTGCTGCGGGTGCTTCGACTGCGGTCATGGATTGCGCAGCACCTCGTCGACGGCCCGCGACAGTCCGCTGAGCGAACTCGCCGGGCGCGCACCGCGCAGCACCGGTCCGAAGTTGCGGTCCATCAAGGCGACCACCTTCTCCCATGCCGGTGTGATCGGCAGGCCTACCGAAACCGCCCGTCCCTCGGTCAGCACGGCCAGGTTACCGATCCTGCGGTGTGCGTCCTCGAATCCTTGGGAGTGGATCGCGGACCGCAGCACCGGCACGAACAATCGCGATTCACCGATCAATGCCTGGCCGACCGGGCCGCTGGCGAACTTGACGAACTCCCACGCCTGCTCCTTCCGCTTGCTGCTCGCCGCGATAGCCAGACCCGTGACGCCGATGTTCGAGCAGGCGGTTTGCCCGCGCGGCCCCAATGGCAAGGGTGCGACATCGAAATCCAGTCCGTCGGCGCGGTCGAACGTCTGATATCGCCAGTGTCCACCCAGCGCGATAGCCGCCCTGCCCGCGGAGAACAGGTCAGCGTTGGACATCGACTGCTGGTCAGAGGCGCTGGGCGAGACCCTGTACTTGTTGATCAGGTCGGCGTAGAACTGCACCGCCTCGACGAAGGCGTCGTCGTCGAAATTGAGGTGGGTCGGGTTGGTCCGCGGGGACGACCACCTCACGCCGTTGTTCATGGCGAACAGGCCGGCCGAATAGAACGACACCCAGGCGTTGACGAACCCCCACTGCGTGACCCGTCCGGAAGTCTCCCGTCTGGTGAGGGCCCGGGCTGCGTCCAGGAAGTCTGCGAAGCTCCACGCCTGCTGCCAGGTACCCGGCGGCGGGCTCAGCCCGGCGGCATCGAAGATCGCCTTGTTATAGAACAAGAAGTTGCCCGACCATTGCTCCGGCAATGCGTACTGGCCGCCATGGGGGCCGGCCGGGTAGGTGAATGTCCGGTACAACGCGTCGATGCTGTCCGCCCTGAGCTGCTCGGCAAAGACCTGGTCACGCGCCAACAGCGAATTGAGGTCCAGTAGCACGCCCCGGTCGGCGAGTTCGGCGTAGGTGAGTTCCCAGGTCATCAACACATCCGGACACTTGCCGCCCGCACAGAACGTCGACAACTGCTGCATCACTCCGGGTCCGGACAGCAGCGGCCGGACCTTGATGTCGGGGTGCCGGCGCTGGAACTCGTTGACCACCCGCATCCGCGGGCGAACCTCGTCCGGGTTCGCCGCGAAGAAAAAGGTCAGCGCGTCGTCATCGTCAGAGGCGCACCCGGCGGCCCACGGCGCCAGCGCGAACGCCCCGGCGCCTCGTAGCAGGCTGCGCCGCCCGAATGACTTCTCGATCATCGCGCTCCCGGATCCCAGTCCGCTGCCGCCCACCCGCGGCGGTACCTGATCTACTTCTTAGTCGAGAGTCCCGTGGTCTGCCCGGTATGCGCGACATCGCGAAGATCGGTGCTCAAGACGGCAGCGTGAGAATCGCGTTGCGCAGGCGTTCGGGGTCGCCGGTGACAGCCGAGCACCTCGAGCTGGTGCGGGCGCGATCGCCTCGAACGGCACACGTGCGGGCGCGCGTGTTTTTCAACATCGCGTTCCCGGGCGCCTATCTGCTGCTCTCGCTGCTCTCGTTGGCGTTGTCGACGGTGCGGTGATCAGGCCGGGAAGTAGCGGACCGCGTTGATCTTGTTGCCGAGCCGGGCCACGTCGGCGAATACGATGCCCCGCCCCTGATCGGAGGCTACCGACACCACGACGGTGGATCCCGCGGCAATCACCTTGGACCATTCGGCGCCGCGCAGCCGTTGGCCCAGCTCAGTTACGCCGAGTGGGGCACTGTCCCCCAAAGTTATTGGTGCGGTGAAGGACAAGGCCGCGCGAGCGGCGTCCACGTCGCCGCGGGCGGCGGCACGCAGAAAACGGTCGACCAGCCTCTTGTGCCGGGTGCCCACCCGGCGGAAGCCGGCCATGAATCCGGCGGCGCCGCGGGGACCCTGGTTAGCGAGCAGCCCCTTGCCGAGTTGTAAGCCCGGCGTCAGTGCCTCGGACCCGGTTTTGAGGAATTGCATCATCATGGCCGGCAATTCCCAGTACGCACGCAGTCGGGCCACTTTCCACACGCCGTCCACCTCGCGCAGGTCGTAGCGCAGGAAGGCGGGGATGCGCATCGTCACTGCCGTGCCCATCGCCACCTCGAGTTCGAGATCGCGAAGGACCGAGGAACCGGTTACGACATCGACATCGCGGTGGAAGGTGATGCTGCGCGGACCGATGAACGTGTCGTAGAACCGGTAGATCTGATCGTGCCCGACGTGCGGGCTCGACCCCACCGGGTCTTCGACGCGTGCGTCATCGGCGAAAACCTGCACCCATGCCTGGCGGTCGTGCACCGAAACCGCTTGCGGTGACCGCTCCACAGCGGCCAGCAGGTCGTCTCGGTGCGCTGTCGTCATGGCTTGTGTCCGATCAATTCGATTCTGGCGGTGTGCATGTCATAGAGCGCCTGGGCCGTGGTGTCCGCGGACACCCCCGCCGTCATGTCGATCAGCACCCTGGTGACCAGCCCGGCCCGGGCCGCGTCGTGGGCGGTGTGCCGCACGCAGTGATCGGTGGCCACACCCACCACGTCGACCTCGTCGACGTGGTGGCGCCGCAGCCAGTCCAGCAGTGACGTCCCGTTTTCGTCGATGCCCTCGAAGCCGCTGTAAGCCGCGGCGTAGGCGCCCTTGCGAAAGACCGCCTCGATCCGGGCGGTGTCGAGGTCGCCGGCGAACTCCGCGCCGCTGCTGCCCGCACGACAGTGCGGTGGCCACGACAGATAGTAGTCCGGGTCGTCGGCGAAGTGGTTGCCCGGGTCGATGTGGAAGTCCTTGGTGGCGACGACGTGGTGGTAACCCCGATCGACGGCGAGATAGTCGTTGATCTTGTCCACCACCGTGCGCGCCCCCGCCACGGGTAGCGCACCACCCTCGCAGAAATCGCTCTGCACGTCGACGATGATCAACGCCCGCATGCCGTCCACCATATCGCCGAGCTGTCTTCGATCCGGCGGGTTTGTCTACCGTCCGGCCGGGGAACACAGCGGCCATGTTGATCCGCAGAATCGCTCGACCCATGTTGTCAGCCGTCTTCATCGGCCAGGGAGTGGACGCCCTGCTCAACCCGAAACCTGCTGCTCAAGCTGCCCAGCCGACGGTGAGCGGGTTGCAGTCGCTGCCGGATTCGGTGAGCAGCAACATCCCTGCGGATGCGGAGACGTTCGCTCAGATCAACGCCGCCGTCCAAATCGGCGGTGGTGTGCTGCTGGCCGTCGGCAAGTTGCCCCGACTGGCCTCGGCCGCGCTGGCGCTGACGGTGATCCCGGGCAACCTCGGGACCCACATGTTCTGGAATGAAGCCGACCCCGAGCGCAAGGCCGAAAAGCGCCGCGCGTTCCTGGCCGACGTGAGTTTGCTGGGTGGGTTGCTCATCGCGTCGGCCGACACGGCGGGTAAGCCGTCGCTGGGGTGGCGCGGGCGCCGTGCCGCCGAGCGGCTGTCCGACAAGGTGTCCGGGGCGCTGCCGGGCTCATCCCACGACATGCTGGACTCCGATTTGGGCGAGAAGATCGTGCACGGGCTGCAGGCCGGCGCCGAACGAGGCCGCGAACTCGCCAGTACGGCCGCCGAAAAGAGCGCGCCTTACGCCGAGGCCGCACTCGAGCGGGGGCGGGAATTGGCCAGCACGGCTGCCGAGCGCAGCGCCCCCTACGCCGAGGCCGCCTTGGAGCGCAGCCGCGAACTGGCCAGCACGGCGGCCGAGAAGAGCAGGCCGTACGCCAAGAAGGCCCGCAAACGTGGTGAAAAGCTAGCCCACCAGGCCGTCGATCGCAGTGCCCCGTACGCCGAAGCCGCGCGCAAGCGGAGCGAGAAGTTGGCCGACACCGCTCGCGAGCGCGGGCTGGAGCTCGCCGAGACCGCACGCGAACGCGGTGCGAGGCTCGCTGACACGGCGGTGACCCGCGGCAACGAGCTGGCCGAGACGGCCCGCGACCGTTTCGACGATCAGCTCAGCAGCGGCCGCAAGCGCTGGGGCCGCTAGCGGCGCTACGCAGCGCTTGCCAGAAAGGCGTCGACGATCGCGTTCACGTCGCGGTCGTCGATGTCTATGACGACCCCCGGTTCGTCGGCGCCGAGTGGTTCCAGCGTGTCGAGTTGCGCGTGCAGCAAGGTTGCGGGCATGAAGTGACCGGGCCTGGCGGCCAGGCGCCGGGCGATGAGTTCGGGTTGGCCCCGCAGGTGCAGGAAATATACGGACGGGCACCACCTGCGCAGCCGGTCCCGGTATGCACGTTTGAGCGCCGAACAACTCATCACGCCTCCGGGGTGTGTGGCCAGCCACTCACCCACTGTGTCCAACCACGGGTGGCGGTCACCGTCGGTCAGCGGCTGACCCGACGCCATCTCGGCGATGTTGGCACTCGGATGCAGGTGGTCCGCATCCTCGAACGGCACTCCCAACCGCTGGGCCAGCGCGGCGCCGACGGTTGACTTGCCCGACCCGGACACCCCGATCACCACGAGTGTGCGTGTCACTGACCGTGGTCGACCTGACTGCGGTTCCATTCCATCCAGCCGGCGCCGCCTCGCCCGTCGTCGGTGATCACGTCGACCCAGGCGCGCGGAAAGTGGCTCACCCGCCCGTCGGCGGCGACCAACCGGACCGGGGCATGCGCACGGATTACGACGTCGGCGGTGATCCCCGCCGGTTGCATCGTCAGCGTCTGGTTCTCGGGTAATCCGTTGGCGCCGAAGGCCTCCCTGATGTCGACCGCGGTCAGGTCGGTGATGCTGCCGGTGCGGTCCTGGGCGTAGCCGAGGCTGAACGCCGGGTTGCCGGGGATTTGGATGCGCACACCGTGCAGGTGCGTGCCGTCCTCGAGATGCAGCGCGGTCCACATCCAGTCCATGGACCACCAGTCGCGCACCCCCCACGAGTGGTCGCGCTGTCCGGGCACCGAATCGATCTGGTAGCGGGCGTGTTTGATCGTGACGGTGCCCGAGACGGTGCACGGGATCTCATAGCGGGTGGTCAGCCGGTACTGATACGGGATACCGTCGGTGGTCCAGGCCAGGTTGATCGCGAGCTCGACCGGCTCACCCGGTTCGCCGCGCAGCAGTGCCGAGGGATCTTGGTAGGACTGGCCTTTGGCCTTGAGGTCGACATGATAGGTCTGCAGTGGGGCATAAGTGGAGTGAGCCAGTTCAACCGCCTCGGTCCGCACCGTCCACGGGTCCGGCGGCAGCGGTATCTGACAGTCGACGGCGACGGTCGCCTCGTCGGGTCCGCACAACAGCGCATGAATCCATGCTGTCTGCTGGTTCGGGATCAGCCCGATGCGAAACCAGCCAGCTAATCCTTCTGCTGCGTCGACGAAGTCGGCGTACCAGCTTTCGCTCCACAGCGGTTCGTCGGTGGGCGGGTGCGCTCGTTCGTCTTCCGGTGCCGGCAGCAGTGGCTTCGGCGCCTCGGCGTCGGGCAATAGTGCCAGCGCGTCGACGTCCAGGACGTGCTGGCAGTGCCGTTCCAGCATCGTCATGAACAATGTGTCGCCGCGCTCGGTCCGCTCAACCAGCATGGACGAGACGATGGCCATCATCACCCCGAAGAAACTCTGGTGCCGTACGCCTTCGCGGACCTGGGCGACGGTGACGGGGGGTTGCGGCCCGAGCGCCTGGTGGTAGGCCTGCAACAGCTCGTCGTACTGCGCGCGACGGTCCGCCGCCGGCAGCGCGCAACCCAGGAAGTACGCCAGATCGGTGAACGCCGGGCCCCAGGAAACTGTTTGCCAATCCACCACGGTCAGCGCACGTTTGGCTCCCGCAGACCCGAACAACAGGTTGTCCAGACGATAGTCACCGTGTACCAGGCCCTCGATTGTGTCGCGGGCCGTTTCCTGCGCCAGGTAGCCATCGAAGGCGCCTACCAGGCGCTCACATACGGTGCGGTGCGCCGGGACGATCCGGTCTGCGTATCGCTCGATGAAACCGGCGTAGAGCGGAGAGAGCATCGCTTGACTCAGCGGTGATTTCCGGTTCAGCCACGGCGCGTCGGCCAACGTGGTGTCGCCCAACAGGGGACCGTGCAGACGGCCCAGCTCGGTGACGCTCAACAACGCCTGTTCACTTGTGGCACCGGCGATTTCGTCACCGACAGCGGCTGGTCCGGCGTCGTCGAGCAGCAGATCGAACACCCCGGTGGAGACGTTGATCGCGGCGTGGTAGCACGGCGCGACGGCCCCGCCCAGGCGCGGCGCGATGTCATGGTAGAAACGGACCTCACGCTCGTAGAGGCCCAGCGCCGATCCGGTCTGCCGGCTCAGCGGGTCGGTAGCGGCGACCTTCAGCACCACCGATGCCGGCCGCGGCTTCACATCCGGGTCGGCTTCCGGTTCGACGTAGCTCAACCCGATGCGGTAGCACTCGCTCATCTGGCCCGTGCCGATGCGCTCGGCGGTGAAGCCGGAGACGGTGCCGGCACGGATGGTGGCGGTCAGCCACTCGGGGGTGAGGTCGCCGGGCCGCTCGACGGCTTGGTCGGTGTTGGAAACCATGGGGGTCAGCGTGCCAGGTCAGCGGGCCAGGGTGAAGCCGTCCCAGGCCAACCGGCGACGCTGATGCGGGTCGAACTCGATGCGTGATTTGCGATCGAAAACCAGGACGGCACGGTCCTGGTGGGTGTAGACCGGCCAGTCGTCACCCGGAACACCGGAACGGCTGAACGAGCGCCAGCGTCGTTGCACGTCATTGCTGACCCGCAGAGCGGGACCCCGGTCGGCTGCGGCGGTGAGCAAAGCCCCGAACCTGGTGCGGTAGATGTCGAAGACCGCGAACAATTCGGTGGCATGGGTGGCCCCGAAGCCCGACCACTGCAATGTCCGCGGGGCGTAGTCGTAGCGGTACAGGTAGGTGGGCGCATGGTGGGTGTGCGCCTCGGCGATCTGCCAGGCTGCCGCGCTGAACGCGAAGTCACCACCGAGCTGAATGCACGCCTCGGGCTTCGGGTACTTCGGGTACGCCGCGGTAATGCGTTCGCGCGCAGCGGGTTCCACTTCGGCAAGCAGTGCTTCGACCATTACTTTGTTGGTCGGCAGCATGCCGAGGAAGCGGGTGAACAAGCGTCCCTCTTCGGCATTGGTGCCCACGATGAGCGGAACCCGGTGTGCCTGACCGGACCGCATCGCCTCGACGGGATCGACCGGCACGACGTCGTCGCCGAAGACCGGGCCGATGGGGAAGGCGCCCAGGCGTTTCCGCATGCCCTGCTCAATGAGCCGGTGCTGGGTGTCGATCAGTTCGGCTGCGGAGGCCCGCATCAGCGCGCCGGCCGCGTCCCTGCTGCGCGCACCCAGCAACTCTGCGAATCGAGTCGCGAACTCGGCGGCGACCTCCGTCGAACGAGTCATGCCGGCCGCCGGGCTCTCGGAGATCGCCCGGTGGAAAAGGCCCGCCGCCGCGGGCACGGCCAGCAGCGTGGCGGTGATGTGCGCGCCGGCGCTTTCGCCGAAGACGGTGACGTTGTCAGGGTCGCCGCCGAAGTTGGCGATGTTGTCCTTGACCCAGCCCAGCGCCATGACCAGGTCGCGAAGATAGAGGTTGCTGTCGATCGTGACGTCCTGGGTCGACAACGACGACAGGTCCAGGCATCCGAGCGCGCCCAGCCGGTAGTTGACCGACACATACACGCAGCCGCGACGAGCGAGCGCGGCGCCGTCATACAACGGGGTCGCCGAGCTGCCCAGGATGTAGCCACCGCCGTGAATGAAGACCATGACCGGCAGTGGTTCAGCGGAGCCGACCTCGGGTGTGACGACATTGAGGGTCAGGCAGTCCTCGCTCATCGGCTGATACCGGCCCACCCCGAGCATGGTGTAGCGGCGCTGCTGGGGTGCGCAGTTGGCGAATCCGTGACAGTGCCGCACGCCCGACCAGGGCTGCACGGGCTGCGGTGCGCGGTAGCGCAGCGGCCCCACCGGCGGCCTGGCATACGGGATCGAACGCCAGCGATTCACCCCGTCGCGGGTGAAGCCTTCGACGGTACCGGCGGTGGTGCGGGCGCGGACGATGCGCTCATGCATACTTCGACGTTATCGGACGCACCGCGGCGACGGCGTGCGCAGCGCCAAAATCTGGTGTGCGGCGGTTAGCCTTTCGGAATGCGGATCCCCGCGCTGGTCGCCATCCCGTTGCTGATCGCCGGCTGCTCGCACACCGTCGGCGGTAATGCCGCGCCGGCCCCGCCCGCCCTCCCGTCAACCGCTGCTTCAGGGCCGCCGGCGGCCGGAACACCGATCGCCGCGGTCATCGCCTGGATCAAAGCGGCGCATCCGGCCGATCCGGCGCGCTACCAACTCGACGGGAATGTCGCCTTCAGCGCCCCCGGGGGCAAGGTGAAATGCACGACGGACTCCAGGCACATCGCAGGAGTGCTGTCGTGTCTGGTCAACCTCACCACTCCGCCGCCCCGGCCGGATACGGCGTACGGCGACTGGAAGGGCGGCTGGGTCGATTTCGACGGGACGAGCCTGCAGGTCGGGGCTGCGCGCGCCGATCCGGGACCGTTCCTGGCCGGCACCGGCGCCGAGCTGTCCGGCGGGGACTCGTTGACCTTCGGCGACTACGGTTGCCGCTCCGAGCAGGGCGGGCTGGTGTGTGCGAATTACGCGCACCAGTCGGCGGCCCGGTTCAGCGCGGCCGGCGTGCAGCCATACGGATGCCTGCAGCCGGCACCACCGCCTGAAGGGATCGGCGTCGCATTCAAATGCGCACGTTCGCAATGACTTTCGGATCAGCCAGCGGTGCCGTCGCGACCGAACAGCAGTCCGCCGGCGCCGCCGTCGCCCGAGCTCCCGACGGCACCGTTGGGCGTTCCGGTGCCACCGGTACCGCCGGCGCCGCCGTCGCCCCCGTCGCCGATCAGGCTGGTGGACCCGCCGTCGCCGCCGGCGCCGCCTGATCCGCCGCTACCGGTTGCTGAGGGCCCGCCGGCTCCGCCGCGACCGCCCACCGCACCGTTTCCGAACACCCAACCACCCGCCCCGCCGCGACCGCCACGGGCTCCGGCGCCCCCGGTCTCGCCGGCGCCGTCCGCACGCCCTCCGCCGCCGCCCGCCCCGCCGGCCCCGCCATCGCCCAACAGGCGGGCGGCGCCGCCATTTCCGCCCAGACCGCCGGCGCCGCCGGCGCCCGCCGCCTGGGCCAGAGCGTCCCCGCCCGCTCCGCCGGCCCCGCCGTTGCCGAAGACCAGCCCGCCCGCGCCGCCGTTGCCGCCCGTGCCTGCGGTCTCGCTGAAATGACCACCCCCCTGGCCACCCGCGCCGCCCGCGCCGCCGGTCCCGATGAATCCGGCGTTGCCGCCGAATCCACCCGTTCCGCCGGTGCCGCCGGCAGCGCTGGCCCCGCCCTCACCTCCGATGCCGCCATTGCCCAACACCAGCCCGCCGGTGCCGCCGCCGCCGCCGGCTCCACCCAGTCCGGCGGTCGCGACCGGAGCCGTCGCGGCGGCTCCGTGGCCACCGGCGCCGCCGTCTCCAATCAGCCAGGCGTTGCCGCCGGCACCGCCGGCACCACCGTTGCCCGCGGTGGTCGCACTGCCGCCGGCACCGCCGGCGCCGCCGCTGCCGGCCAACAGGCCGCCCCAACCGCCCGCTCCGCCGTTACCGCCGCCGTTGGCGCCCAAGCCGCCGGCGCCGCCGATCCCGCCCGCACCCAACAGAATGGCCTGACCGCCCGCGCCACCCAACCCGCCGATACCGGTCGGCGCGTCACCGCCAACACCGCCCTGCCCGCCGTTGCCGAAGAGCCAGCCGCCGTTTCCGCCGGTGCCGCCGACCGCTCCGGCGGCACCGGCGCCGCCTGCCCCGCCGTTGCCGAAAAGCCCTGCGGCGCCGCCCTTTCCACCCGCCGGATGGATCCCTCCACCGGATCCACCGGATCCGCCGTTGCCGAACAACAGGCCACCGGCCCCGCCGTCGGCTCCGGTCCCCGCGGCGCCGTCGGTGCCGCTGCCGATCAATGGCCGGCCGAGCAGCAGCTCAGTGGGCGCGTTGATGAGGTTGAGTAGATCGTTGAGGGGGTTCAGGGCCGCCGCGGCGGCGGACTCGGCGCCGGCATACGATGCCCCGCTCGCGGTGAGGGCCCGCACGAACCGGATGTGATAGGCGTGCGCCCGCGCGGCTGCTGTCTGATAGTTCAGCGCGTGCCGCCCGAAGAGCGCGGCGATTGCCGCCGACACTTCATCGGCTGCGGCGGCGGGGATCGCAATCGTAGGAGTCGCCGCAATAATGTCGGCCGAGTTGACAGCCGAGCCGATAGACCTCAACTCCGTTGCAGCAGCTGACATCAGCTCCGGCACCGCGAAGACCGATGACATTGCACCTCCCCCGGACAGCACCGGATGTGAAGCACAGGGTAACGCGGTCAGGGCTCCAGGACGCGGATTTCCCCGGTGGCGCCGTCGACCTCGACCAGCGCGCCTTCCGGCAGCGCCCGGGTGGCGCCTTGCACGTCGACCACACAGGGGAAGCCGAACTCGCGGGCCACCACCGCGGCATGCGACATCGGCCCGCCGAGCTCGGTGACCACCGCGGCGGCGTAGCAGAACGCGGCCGTGTATCCGACGTCGGTCACCTCGGCGACCAAGATCTCGCCGGGCTGTAGGTCGTCGATGGTTTCGGGCCGCACGATGCGCACCCGGCCGCGCACCCGCCCGCCGCACACCCCCACACCGCGCAGGGTGTCACCGCCGGTCAACACCTGCGCCGATGCCGTGGTGGGTTCCCAGCGACCGCTGAACACGGTGGGGGGGACCACGGCCATCAGCCGGCGCTGCTCGGCGCGGCGCGCGGCCACCAGCTCCGACACATCGGCGGGCAACGCGTCGAGTTCGTCGACCAGCAGGAAGAACACGTCGTCGGCGGCGCCGAAGACACCGGAATCGGTCAGGCGCCGGCCATATTCGCGCAAGAGTCCGCGCAGCACCCAGATGGCCCGCACCATCCGGTCGCGGCGCACCTCGCGATCGCGCAACTGCCGCACCGCCAAGGCGGCAACAGGCTTGGCACGCAACGGAATCGTTGCGTGCCGCGGTTCGGGTGCGGGCGCGCTCAGTGCTTTGGTGACCATGCGGATCAGCAACTCGGGATCGTCGGCGTAGCTGGTCGACAACATCTCCACTTCAGCCGGCCCGCGATGCCCCATCAGGGCCAGCTCGCCGAGCACCGCGTAGTGAAACTCCGGCGCCTCCACGGCCAGCTTGCCCAGCCGCTCACCGGGTTCGGCCAGCACCCGCAGCACGGTCGGATCGCGGCGGGCCGCGACGACCAGGCGTTGCACGGCTTCCACCGATCGGGCACTCACCAGCTCAGGTCCAGCTGACGGAGCGGTTTCGCGTCCGCACAGGCCACGCAACAGCACGTTGAACGCCGCGCACAACATGAACGATCCGGACGCCAACAGCCAGCCATGGACGACGTGGTCGCGCGCCAGCAGGATCAAGCTCAGTAGCCGGCGGTCGTCCAGCCGGGTCACGTCGTCGCCGACGAGACGTTCCAGCCGCTCGACGTCATCGAGGTAGTCGAGGGTGTCGAGCGGCGAGCCCGCGCTCAAGCCCACCAGATTGACACCGAACACACCGATGTTGCGGATGGTGCGCAGCCGCCTGCGCACCGGATTGGTTTCCGACGGGGGCCGTTCGTCTCCGAAGATCGGCAGCGAGGCCATGCTGGGGCCGAAGAATCCGCTGTTGCTGACGATGGTCGCGGGCTTGGCGAACGGCACCGTCTCAGCCATGAAGTGAGCCGACGTGATGGCTCCGTAGAGCCGGTGGGCGAACACCGCGACGGTGCGCATCGCGATTTCCTTCTGGACAACCCCCCCGGGCCGCAACCTCTCGGCGATGCCCACGCCGCCGGCCCGCAGCCCGCGCACGGTGACCGACGCCGACGACGGGGAGAACGGCCCCGGCAACGCTTCGGACAGGTTGGTCGCCAGAAATGTCGGGAAGCGCGGGTCGATCGGTGTGTCGAACTCGCCGTTATCCCCTTCCGGGCCGGCCAGTTTGGGCTCCACTCCGTCGTCGGCCGCAGTGTCGACCGCGGGCAGATCCTGGACGGGGGCCAGCCGCCACGGCAGTGACAGCACGCGGCCGCCCAGCGCGAACCGGCCGCGCACCGCAATCGAGAAGTCTTCCAGGCCTTCCTGCGCGGTCCAGGCAGGCGCGAAATTCCACTCCTCGCGCATCCGGGAGGTGTCCATCAGAGGAAGGCTCGGCAGGGTCACCCTGCTGCTCACGGCGGCGAGCTTGGGGCTCAGCGATACGAGCGGTCGCCGCACCGCCGCGGCGACCTGCCGCATCGTCGGCGTGCCCGACGCCGCGAGATTCACCGGGCCGCTGATGATGTCGTCCTGCAGGACGGCCTGGGTCAGGAACCGCAACGCGTCGTCGGTGTGCACGACCTGGATCCCGCGCTCGGCTGCGGCCGTGAACAGCACCGGAAGAGCCACGAGCGCGCGCAACCGGTTGTTGACACCGCGACCCACGATCAGCGGGAAGCGAATCGTGACCCACTCGAAGCCGGACGCTGCCAGCAGCTGCTCGGCCCGGGCCGTGTGCCGCCCCGCGAAGGTCACCGGATGCACTGCGTCCTCTTCGTTCGCCGGCCCCGATCCCGTCGCGTAGACGTGTGCACAGGAGGTGAAGACGATGCGCTGGCACCCGGTTTCGGCCATTGCCGCCAGAACGTGAGCGGTGGCCTGGACATCGTCGGGACCTTGCACCGGGACGCAGTGTGCGACGACCTTCGCGCCGCCGATCGCGCGGCGGACCGCATCAGCGTCACGAAGGTCCGCGGTGACGAATCCGGCTGTACTGGGCCAGCTTTCGGGCCGGTGACGGGCGATGCCAGTGACCTCGTGACCCCGGCTGAGCAATCTGGCAACCAGCCCGCGGCCAAGCACGCCGCTGGCGCCGGTGACGGCGAGTTTCACGGGCAGGCCTACTCGTCGTCGTCCATGAACGCCGCGTTGACCAGGTCGTCGAGGTCCATGTCCGCCAGATCCTTGCCGGCCGGCGCGTCCGGTGACGTCGCGCCGCTCCGGTCGCCGTCCTTGTCGTTGGCCAGCGCCAACAGCAGATCCAGCACGCCGGCCTGCCGCAGCCGCTTGACCGGGATGGAGGCCACGACGCGCCGCAACTCCTCCTCACCGGGAGCCGCCACGGGCTGTGCGTCCTTGGGCTCGGCGCCGAGCAGCTCCTGGTGGAAGTATCCGGCCAACGCCGCCGAGTTCGGGTAATCGAAGATCAACGTCGGCGAAAGCCCCAGCCCGGTCGCGGCTTTGAGACGGTTACGCATCTCGACCGCGGTGAGGGAGTCGAAGCCGAGTTCCTGGAACGCCCGGTCGGGGTCGATGGCCTCGGGCGTGGTATTGCCCAGCACGGTGGCGATGTGCGAGCGCACCAGATCGAGCAGAACCGCGTGCTGCTCCTCCTCATCCAGCCCTTCCAGCCGTTGCAGCAGCGCCGACTTCGATTTCGCGGCAGCCAGCGAGTCGTCGACCTGACGCCGTGCCGGAGCGTTGATCAGGTCGATGAACATCGGCGGCAAGGTCCCGGCATCGAACTTGGCACGCAGCGCCACCAGGTCGATGTGGGCGGGCAGCAGGAAAGGCTCGTCGACCACCAGCGCGGTGTCCAGCAGCTCGAGCGCTTCCTCCGAGGGCATCGCCACGATCCCGTCGCGGGCGAACCGGGCGAGATCAGCGGCTCCCAACGCACCGGTCATGCTGCTGGCCTGATCCCAGAGCCCCCAACCGAGCGAGATCGCGGGCAGCCCAAGCTGTTTGCGGTGTAGCGCCAGCGCGTCCAGGAACGAGTTACCTGCCGCGTAGTTCGCCTGTCCCGAGGCGCCGGCCAGGCCGGCGATCGACGAAAACATCACGAACGCCGCGAGCTTCATCTCCCGGGTCAGTTCGTGCAGGTTCCACGCCGCGTCCACCTTCGCGCGCAACGCTGAGTCGACCCGCTCGGTAGTCAACGACGTCACGACGGCATCATCCAGCGTTCCCGCGGCGTGGATGACGGCCGACAACGGATGCTGCGCCGGAATACCGGCGATCACCCGGGCCAGGTCGGTCCGGTCTGCCGCGTCGCAGGCAACCACCCGCACGTCTGCGCCTGCTGCGGTCAACTCCGCAAACAATTCCTCGGCGCCCGGGGCCTCCGGGCCGCGGCGGCTGAGCAGGACCAGGTGACGCACCCGGTGCCGGTGCACCAGATGCCGGGCCAGGGCCGAACCGGCCATACCGGTGCCGCCGGTGATCAGGACGGTCCCGTTGCCCAGGCCGGCACTCATGGTCATCACGACCTTGCCGACATGGCGGGCCTGGCTGAGATAGCGCAGTGCGGCCGGAGCCCGGCGCACGTCGAACACGGTGGCCGGCAACGGCTTCAGCACACCGGTCTGGAAAAGTCCGGCGAGCTCGGCGAGCATGCGCTGGATGTGATCGGGCCCGGCTTCGAACAGGTCGAACGCGCGGTACCGCACACCGTGTTCGGCCAGTTCGGCGGCGTCGCGGATGTCGGTCTTGCCCATCTCCAGGAACACCCCGCCGGGAGCGACCAGCCGCAGTGAGGCGTCGACGAAATCACCGGCCAGCGAATCCAGCACCACGTCCACGCCGCGACCGCCCGTGGCGTTGCGGAATTGGTCCTCGAATTCCAGGCTGCGTGAGTCGCCGATGTGCGCGTCATCGAAGCCCATGGCCCGCAACGTGTCCCACTTGCCGCGGCTGGCGGTGGCGAAGACCTCCACGCCCCAGTGCCGGGCCAACTGGACCGCCGCCATGCCGACCCCGCCGGCGGCCGCGTGCACGAGCAGCCGCTGTCCGGGCCGCACGTCCGCCAGTACCTTCAGCGCATAGTAGGCCGTGGCGAAGACGACCGGGGCGGTGGCGGCGTCGGTCTCCGACCAGCCGGCCGGGATCTTGATCAGCAACCGTTCGTCAGTGGTAGCGACGGCGCCGGTACCTTCCGGGAACAGCCCGGTCACCCGGTCGCCGACCGCGAAAAGACCTGCGTCGCGCCCGTTTTCGATCACCGTTCCGGACGCTTCGACGCCCATTGCCGCGGCTTCGTCGGGGTAGAGGCCGAGGGCGATCATCACGTCGCGGAAGTTTGCGGCCATGGCGCTGGTCGCGATGCGCACCTGCCGCGACCCCAATGGTGCGTCCGAATCGGGAATCGGCTCCATGCGCAGGTTTTCGAACGTACCCGGGCTGCTCATGCCAAGTCGCCACGGGACGTCGCCCGGAGGCGCCAGCAAAGCGCGCACGGCGCGGCTGCCGTGCACGCGCGCGATGTGTGCGGTGCCATTGCGCCACAGCACCTGCGGCTCCCCTACCGCCAGCACGCTGGCCGCCGCCTCGTCGGACAACGGAACGTCGGTGTCCACCAACACGATCCGGCCGGGGTGCTCGGTCTGGGCCGAACGCACCAGACCCCATACCGCGGCACCGGCCAGGTCGGTCACGTTCTCACCCGGTAACACCATTGCGCCCCGCGTCCAGACGACCAGCACTCCGGATTCGTGTTCGGTCAGCCAGGCCTGCACGGCATGCAAAGCGCGATGGGTGGCGGTGTAGACGCCGGCCAGGGTGTCACCGACCACGGGTTCGGACGCGAACACCTCATACGGCGGGGTCACCGTCCCGGCTGCGGCCGGTGCCGGTGACCAATCCAGCTCGAAGAGTCGGTCGCCGGCCGATCCCGCCAGGGCGGCCTTCAACTGCTGCTCGGTCACCGGACGAGCCACCATCGAGGCCACCGACAGCACCGGCAACCCCAGTGCATCCGTCAGCTCTACCGACACCGACGACGGCCCGGTCGGTGTGATGCGGGCCCGAACCGCCGACGCGCCTGCCGCGTGCAGGCGCACACCCTGCCAGGCGAACGGCACCAGGACACCGTCGGCGCGGTCCGTGTCGCCGCCGGCGCCCACGATGATCGCGTGCAACGCGGCATCGAGCACGACCGGGTGCACGCCGAACCCTGCCGGCGAGGGACCGGCCGTATCAGGCAGGTTCACCTCGGCGTACAGATCGTCGCCGCGACGCCACATAGCGGTCAGCCCCCGGAAGGCGGGACCGTACCCGTAGCCGCGCTCGGCCAGCCGCTCGTACATGCCCGCCACGTCCACCGGATCGGCGCCCACCGGTGGCCACGTGGACAGATCCGGGACCTGTTGCGCGGCCGCGGAACTCACCGAGCCCTCGGCGTGCAGTAGCCAGCCCCCTTCGCCGCGCGAAAACACCGAGACGCCACGGGAACCGGACTCGCCGGCGGGATCGACGACGACCTGCACGGCAACCGAACCGGTTTCAGGCAGGATCAACGGCGCCGCCAGCGTGAGCTCGTCAACCACCGAGCAGCCGACCTCATCCCCGGCGCGGATAGCCAGCTCCACGAAGCCGGCACCCGGGAAGATCGCCACCCCACCCACGGCGTGATCGCGCAACCAGCCATGCGTCGCGGCCGACAACCTGCCGGTCAGCACCACGCCGCCTGAGGACGGTAGGTCGACCACCGCGCCCAGCAGTGCGTGCTCGCCGGCCGACAGGCCCAGACCCTCGGCGTCCACAGGAGCGCTGCCGTTGGCCAGCCAGAACCTGCGTCGCTCAAAGGCATACGTCGGCAATTCGACGAAGCCGGCCTCGCCCACCACCGCCCGCCAGTCCACCGGCGCACCCGCGACGAAGATCTGCGCCAGAGCGTTGGTCAGCGTCGTGGGCTCGGGCCGGTCTTTGCGCAGCGCGGACCCCGCGACGACCGGCACATCAGGCAGCGACTCCTCGATCGAGGCGGTCAACCCCCCGCTCGGGCCGACCTCGAGGAAACGGTTTGCCCCGGCAGCCTGGGCGAAACGGATGCTGTCGGCGAACCGCACCGCTTCCCGGACATGGCGCTTCCAGTAGGCGGGCGAGGCGAAGTCGTCGCCGGCGAATTGCCCGGTCAGGTTCGAGATGATCGGGATGGTGGGCTGCCCGACAGACAGCCCGGCCGAAACGGCCCCGAACTCCTCGGTCATCGGATCCATCAGCGGAGAATGGAACGCGTGCGAGACGGCGAGTTGGTGTACCCGGCGGCCCTCGGCACGCATGCGCTCGGCCGCGGTGAGGACTGATTGCTCAGCGCCCGAGATCACCACCGACGTAGGACCGTTGATCGCGGCGATGCTGACGTCGGCGGTCAGCAGCGCACGCACTTCCTCTTCGGTGGCCTGCACCGCGACCATCGCCCCACCGGACGGCAGTCGTTGCATGAACCGCCCGCGGGCGGCGACCAGCACGGCGGCGTTCTCCAGCGACAACACGCCGGCGACGTGCGCCGCCGACAGCTCACCGACGGAGTGCCCCATCACGAAATCGGGCCGCACGCCCCAGGATTCCAGCAGCCGGAACAACGCGACTTCCACCGCGAACAACGCCGGCTGAGCGAATTCCGTTGTATTCAGCACACTTTCGTCGTGGCCCCACATCACCTCGCGCAGCGGCCGCAGCAGGTGGCGGTCCAGCTCCCCGACGACGGTGTTGAACGCCTCGGCGAACACCGGGTACGTCGCGTGCAGGCCCATGCCCATGCCCAGCAGCTGGGAGCCCTGGCCGGGGAAGACAAATACGGTCTTGCCGCCCGGCTGGGCGACGCCGCGGGTTACGGTTCGGAGATCGTCGTTGGCCAGTTCGGACAAACCGCGCAGCAACTCCTCGCGGTCGCCACCGACGATGACGGCCCGGTGCTCGAAGGACGAACGACCGGCCAGTGTCCAGCCGACGTCGGCAACCGCCAGTTCGTTGTGCCGACCCAGGTGTTCGGCAAGCCGGCGCGCCTGGGTGCGCAACGCGGGGTCGGACTTCGCCGAAAGCACCCACGGCAACACCGCGGGTGTGGGCCGCGTCGTCTCGGCAACCGTTGCGGCGGGACCGGATTCGATAATCACGTGCGCGTTGGTGCCGCTGATTCCGAATGACGAGACTCCCGCCCGCCGGATGCGCGCCGCCTCGGCCGGCCACGGCTGCGATTCCGTCAGCAGCGCAACCGATCCCGTCGACCAGTCCACGTGCGGACTCGGTGCGTCCACGTGCAAGGTGGCCGGTAGCACCTGGTGGCGCATCGCCTGCACCATCTTGATCACCCCGGCAACACCCGCGGCGGCCTGGGTGTGACCCATGTTCGACTTGATCGACCCGAGCCACAGCGGGGTGTTGCGGCCCTGCCCGTAGGTGGCCAGCAAGGCCTGCGCCTCGATCGGGTCACCCAGCATGGTCCCGGTCCCGTGTCCCTCGACGGCATCGACGTCGGACCCCGACAGACCCGCGTTGGCGAGCGCGGCCCGCACCACCCGCTGCTGCGAGGGGCCGTTGGGCGCGGTCAGCCCGTTGGAGGCGCCGTCCTGGTTGATCGCGGAGCTTCGCACCAACGCCAGCACCGGGTGGCCCAGCCGCTGCGCATCCGAGAGCCGTTCCACGACCAGCATTCCGCCGCCCTCGGAGAATCCGGTGCCGTCGGCGGCCCCGGCGAACGCCTTGCACCGGCCGTCAGCCGACAAGCCCCGCATGCGGCTGAACTCGATGAAGATGTCGGGTGTCGCATTGACCGTGACACCGCCGGCCAGGGCGAGGTCGCACTCCCCCGACCTCAGCGACTGCACCGCCATGTGCAACGCGACCAGAGAGGACGAGCACGCGGTGTCCACCGACACCGCGGGACCTTCAAGGCCCAACACGTACGCCACGCGCCCGGATGTCACGCTGCACGACTGCCCGGTCAAGCGGAAGCCCTCTGTCGCGTGGGGCGAGGAGAATCCATAACCCTGGGTCATGACACCGGCGAAGACACCGGTTGCGCTGCCGCGCAACGAGCCCGGCTCGATCCCCGCTCTCTCCAACGCCTCCCAGGACAGTTCGAGGTACATCCGTTGCTGGGGGTCCATCGCCAGCGCTTCGCTGGGCGCGATCCCGAAGAAGGCGGGGTCGAAGTCTGCGACACCGTCCACAAACCCGCCGGTGCGCGTGTAGCAGGTGCCGGCCACGTCCGGATCGGGGTTGTACAGCCCGGCCAGGTCCCAGCCCCGGTCGGGGGGGAACTCCGATAGCACGTCGCGGCCCTGAATTAACATGTCCCACAAGTCTTCCGGAGAGTTCACTCCCCCCGGATACCGGCATGACATGCCGACGATGGCGATCTGGTCGTCACCGGTGGACCGCACCGCCGTCACCGGTGCGATTTGCTGTGGCATTCCGGCGAGTTCGCTACGGATATAGCCGGCCAGGCCGCTCGGCGTCGGGTAGTCGAAGATCAGAGTGGGCGACAGCGACAGTCCGGTGGCGGACTTGAGCCGGTTGCGCATCTCGACCGCGGTCAGCGAGTCAAAGCCCAAGTCCTGAAACGCCTTATCCGGGTCGATAGCCTCGGGCGCGACACTTCCCAGCACTGTGGCGATGTGGGAGCGCACCAGATCGAGCAGCAAGGTGTGCTGCTCGGTTTCCGGCAGGCCGTGCAACCGTTGCGCCAGTGCCGATTTCGACTTCGCCGCGGCCAGCGACTCGTCCACCCGGCGCCGGCCCGGCGCGTTGACCAGGTCACGGAACATCGGCGGCACCGCTACCGCGTGAGCCCGCAACGCGGACAGGTCGATGCGGGCGGGCGCCAGGAACGGCTCGTCGACGATCAGCGCGGTGTCGAACAGTTCCAGCGCCTCCTGCGACGACAGCGCCAGGACCCCTTCACGGCCCAGCCGGGCCCGGTCGGCGTCGTCCAGCCCACCGGTCATGGCGCTGGCCTGATCCCACAGCCCCCAGCCCAGCGACATCGCGGGCAACCCGTGTGCCCGGCGATGCGCTGCCAGGCCGTCCAGGAAGCAGTTGGCCGCCGAATAGTTGGCCTGGCCCGAGGAACCGACCAGGCCGGCCATCGACGAGAACATCACGAATGCAGACACATTCAGGTCGCGGGTCAGCTCATGCAGGTTCCAGGCCGCGTCCACTTTGGCGCGCAACACCGCGTCCATCCGATCGGGTGTCAACGACGCGACCACGGCGTCGTCGAGGACGCCGGCGGCGTGGATCACCGCGGAAAGCGGTCGTTGCACCGGGATGTCGGCGATCACCTTGGCCAGCGCCGGCCGGTCTGAGGCGTCGCAGGCCACCACCTGCACCTGCGCGCCGGCCGCCTCGAGTTCGGTCACCAGATCCGAGGCACCCGGCGCATCCGGTCCGCGCCGGCTGAGCAGCACCAGGTGGCGAACGCCATGTCGGGTCACCGCATGGCGCGCCAGGGCCGAACCTGCCATGCCGGTGCCGCCGGTGATCAGCATGGTGCCCCGGGCCCAGAGGCCGGGGAGGGTCATGACGACCTTGCCGACATGGCGGGCCTGGCTGAGGTAGCGCAATGCCGCCGGTGCCCGCCGGATGTCGAACGTGGTGACCGGCAGTGGGCGCAACACGCCCGCGTCGAAGAGTTCGGCCAGGTCGAGCATGTACTGGTGCATGCGCGGACGTCCCGGTTCGAACAGGTCGAACGCGCGGTAGCGCACCCCCGGATACTCCTGGGCAATCACTCCGGGGTCGCGGATATCGGTCTTGCCCATCTCCAGGAACACCCCACCGGGTGCCACCAGACGCAGCGAAGCGTCGACGAATTCACCTGCCAGCGAGTCCAGCACGATGTCCATGCCGGCCCCCCCGGTCACGCTGCGGAACTTCTCCTCGAAGTCCAGAGTCCGCGAGTCGGAAATATGGTCCTCGTCAAAGCCCATGGCGCGCAGGGTGTCCCACTTGCCCTTGCTGGCGGTGCCGAACACCTCCAAACCCAGGTGGCGGGCCAGCTGGGTGGCGGCCATGCCCACGCCGCCGGCGGCGGCGTGGATCAACACCCGTTGCCCCGGCTTGGCAGCCGCCAGATCGATGAACGCGAACCATGCAGTGGTAAAAACCGCGGAGATAGCGGCGGCTTCGGCATACGACCAGTGCGACGGCATCGGCAGCAGCAGCCGGACGTCGCCGGGAACCAGGGTGCCGCTGGTGTCGGGGAAGAATCCGTACACGGAGTCACCGATCGCGAACTCGGTGACGCCGGGACCGACCTCCACGACGACCCCGGCACCCTCACCGCCCAGCAGCGCCTCGTGGGTGAACATCCCCAGAGTGATCATGATGTCGCGGAAGTTGGCCGCGATGGCGAGCAGCGCTACCCGGACGTAGCCGGGCTGCAACGGCGCATCGGCATTCGGGACGGGCTCCAGCCGCAGGTTTTCGAAGGTGCCCGCACTGCTCAGGCCCAGCCGCCACGGACCCTCAGCGGGCGGTTCCAGGATTTGGTCCACCGCGCGGCTGCCGCGGACGCGGGCGGTGTGGAGCTGTCCGGCGCGCAGCAGCACTTGCGGCTCGCCGACGGCCAGCGCCGCGGTCAATACCGAATCATCCAGCGGCGCATCGGAATCGAGCAGAAGCAGGCGGCCCGGATGCTCGGTTTGCGCCGATCGCACCAGACCCCACACCGCCGCGCCGGCCAGATCGGTGACGTCTTCACCGGCCAGCGCCACGGCGCCCCGGGTCGCAACCACCAGCACGCCCGAGTCGGGGTCGGCCAGCCAGGACTGTACGGCGGCCAGCGCGCGATGCGTGCGCTCATAGCTCGCTGTCACCGGGTCCTCGCCGGTGGCCACGGATTCGAAGATCTCGTAGGAACGGGCGGGTGCCCCGCCGGTGGATGTCGCCGGTGTCCAGACGAGCTCGAAGAGCCGGTCCGGGCCGGAGCCGCAAAGCGCGGCCCGCAGTCGTTTTTCATTCACCGGCCGGGCCACCATGGCAGTCACCGAGAGCACCGGCAACCCAAGGCCGTCGGCGAGTTCGACCGAGACCGCGGACTCCCCGGTGGGTACGATTCGCGCCCGCACCGACGATGCGCCGGCGCCGTGCAGGGTCACACCCTGCCAGGAGAACGGCAGCACGAGCTCGGCCGCCGGATTCGCCAGCACCGCGGCGTGCAGGGCGGCGTCCAGCAGCGCCGGATGCACTCCGTACGCGGCGGAGCTGCCTGCCGATTCGGGCAGCGTCACCTCGGCGAACAGCTCCTGGCCCCGCGACCACAACGCGGTGAGCCCGCGGAACGCCGGACCATAGCCGTATCCCTGATCGGCCAATCGTTCGTAACCGCCGCTCACATCGATGGCGACGGCCCCCTTCGGAGGCCATACCGACAGGTCGGCGCCTGGCTGGAGGTTGCCGGAACGCAGGGTGCCTTCGGCGTGGCACACCCAGACCGAACCGCCGTCGACATCGGCGTGGGAGTAAATCGAGACACCGCGCTGCCCGGTCTCTTCGGCGGCAGCACCGACGATCACCTGTACCGCAACAGATCCCGACGCCGGGATCAGCAGAGGTGACCGCAGCGTCAACTCGTCGACTACCGAGCATCCGACTTCGTCACCGGCGCGGATCGCCAGTTCCACGAACCCGGTGCCGGGGAACACCACCGTCCCGGACACGGCGTGATCGGCCAACCACCCCTGCGCACTCGGGGACAGCCGACCGGTCAGAACGACCCCGCCGGAGTCGGGTAATTCCACCACGGCGCGCAGCAGCGGATGATCGCTGGCCGCCAACCCGAGCCCGGAGGCGTCGGCGCCCACGCCGTCGCCGGAGAGCCAGAAGCGGCGCCGGTCAAAGGCATACGTCGGCAACTCGACAAACCCGGCGCCGTCCAGGACGCCACGCCACGACACGGGGACCCCCGCGGTGAAAGCCGTAGCGGCCGAAGCCAGGAATCGTTGCGGTCCGCCGTCGTCACGGCCGAGGGTGGGGACCACGACAGGTTCGATGTCGCAGTCGCCCGCGGTGCCCTCAATGCCGGCGATCAACGCCGGATGTGGACTGGATTCGATGAACACCCGGTATCCGTGCTCGCAGGCACTGCGGACCGCCCGGTCGAGGTGCACCGTCTGGCGGATGTTGCGGTACCAGTACCCGGCGTCCAATCCCGCGGTGTCCATGCGATTTCCGGTGACCGTGGAGAAGAACGCGATCCGCGACGACGACGGCTCGATCCCGGCCAGAATCTCCGTCAGCTCGCCGCGGATGGCCTCGACCTCGACCGAGTGGGACGCATAGTCGACGTCGATCCGGCGAACACGTAGCTCCAGGCCGGTGCAGACCGCCACGAGCTCCTCAAGCGCCGCAACTTCGCCGGACACAACGACCGCCGCCGGGCCGTTCACCGCCGCTACGCCGATACGATTGCCGAAGGGCGCCAACAACTCCCCCGCCCGCTCGGCGCTGCAAGCAATCGAGACCATTCCGCCCGGTCCGGCCAGGCCGGTCAGTAGCTTGCTCCGCAGCGTGACCACTTTGGCGGCATCGCGCAGCGACAGGGCGCCGGCCACATAGGCCGCGGCGATCTCACCCTGCGAGTGACCGATCACGGCGTCCGGACGCACGCCGACCGACTTCCACAACTCGGCCAGCGACACCATCACCGCGAACAGCACCGGTTGCACGACGTCGACCCGGTCCAGCCCCGGAGCGCCGGGCGCCGCACGCAGCACGTCGATCAGCGACCAATCCACGAACTCTGCGAAAGCCTCGCCGCACGCCCGGATCTGCTGCGCGAAAACCGGTGCGGTATCCAGCAACTCGACGGCCATGCCCGGCCATTGCGAACCCTGACCGGGAAACACGAAGACGGTCTTGCCGGCCGGCTGGGCGACACCGCGAATGAACTCACCCGGCTCGTCGTTCGCCAGGTCGGACAACCCGGCCAGCAGTCTGTGCCGGTCTCGGCCGACGATGACGGCGCGATGGTCGAAAGAGGTACGGCCCGCTAACGACCAGGCGACATCGGCGACGTCCAAATCCTCACGCGTGCCGATGTATTCGGCGAGCCGCGCCGCTTGCGCCGCCAACGCCGGAGCAGACTTGGCAGAAATCACCCAAGGCACTGCGGGACGCTGCGGGCCGGGAACTCGCGGTTGTTCGGCCGGCGCCGACTCGATGATCACGTGCGCGTTGGTTCCACTGATCCCGAATGACGACACCGCCGCCCGGCGGGGGCGCGCGGACTCGGTGGTCCAGGGTTGGGCCTGGGCCAGCAACTCCACCGACCCGGCCGACCAATCCACGTGTGGGGACGGCACATCCACGTGCAACGTCGCCGGCAACACCTTGTGGCGCATGGCCTGGACCATTTTGATCACGCCGGCGAGACCGGCGGCGGCCTGGGTGTGGCCCATGTTCGACTTGATCGACCCCAGCCAGAGAGGTTGTTGGCCGGCTTCCTTCCGCCCCTGCCCATAGGTGGCCAACAGCGCCTGCGCTTCGATCGGGTCCCCCAGCGTGGTGCCGGTGCCGTGGCCCTCCACCACGTCGACGTCGGTGGCCGACAGCCCGGCGTTCGCCAGCGCCGCTCGCACCACCCGCTGCTGGGACGGGCCGTTCGGTGCCGTCAGTCCGTTGGATGCGCCGTCCTGGTTCACCGCCGAGCCCCGGACCACCGCCAGCACCGGATGCCCGAGACGCTGCGCATCCGAAAGCCGCTCCACCACCACAACGGCGCCGCCCTCGGACCAGCCCACTCCGTCGGCCGCACCGGCGTACGCCTTGCACCGGCCGTCGGGCGCCAAACCCCGGTGTCGGCTGAACTCGACGAAGACCGTCGGGGTGGCGTTGACGGTGGCACCGGCGGCCAGCGCCAGGTCGCACTCGCCGGTTCGTAGCGACTGCACCGCCATGTGCAGCGCGACCAGCGACGACGAGCAGGCCGTGTCCACAGACACAGCGGGGCCCTCCAGACCCAGCACGTAGGACACCCGGCCAGAGGCGACACTCGATGTCATGCCGGTGAGGCGATAGCCCTCGATCTCGTCGGCAAACATCCCGTAGCCCTGGGCGATGATCCCGGCAAACACGCCGGTAGCGCTTCCGCGCAGACCGCCCGGGTCGATACCGGCCCGCTCGAGCGCCTCCCACGACAGTTCCAGCAGCATCCGGTGCTGAGGGTCCATGGCCAGGGCTTCGCTGGGCGCAATCCCGAAGAAGGCAGCGTCGAAGTCGGCGACGCCGTCCACAAAACCGCCGGTATTGGCATACGTCTTGTGCGGCGCGTCGGGGTCGGGGTCGAAAAGCTCGCCCACATCCCAGCCCCGGTCGGTCGGGAACCCGGCGATGACGTCGCGTTCGTCGGCCACCATCTGCCACAGGCTGTCCGGCGAATCGACCCCACCTGGGAACCGGCACGACATTCCGACGATGGCGATCGGCTCACTGTTCCGCTCCAACAGCGCGCGATTGGTCTTTTTCAGGCGTTCGACCTGGACCAGCGCTTTCCGCAATGCTTCAGTCGCATGCTGGAGCTGATCACCCATTACTAACCCCTCGCCTAATTTGGTCGTCTCTGACCGCCGGATGCGGCTCTCGTCGAGTCATGAGACTCGCTGCACGGAGCGACCGCCTGGTGCAGCATTCCGACCAAGAATCTCGCTGGTGAGTATCGCCAACTCCGGCAGGATTTCAAAAACGTCGAATACTCCCAGCTACACGAGGAACGGCTGAGCACCCAACGGCGCGGACGATCCACCCGATGGATCCGCGACCCACTGCGCGCCCTCCGTACTCCCTTGTACTCCTGGCCCGCCGTCCATGGCGCGACTGTACCGGGTCGTGCTGCGACCGCGTTCGCAGTGCGGCTCAGACGCCGACGCGGCGCCAGCCGTCGGCTGCCCTGGCCGCGCGCAGCAATTCGTGGCACAGCTCGCGCAGTTCGGCGGCCGCCGCGCCTTCGTCCAAGGCGGTGGCGACATCCTCGGCGGCACATCGGACCTGGTAGACGCGGTCCGAGAGGTCGGCGGCCTCCTCAGCCGACAACACCACCGCATCGGCGGGCACGGCGGCCACGTCACCGCGCGAGATCATGGCCCGCTGTTCGTAGGCCCGTTGCCGGCACGACTGCCGGCAGTACTGGCGGCGGCGGCCCATTCCGGCGTCGGTCACGTCGCGACCACACCATCGACACGGCTGGGGCCGAACGCGACGACTCACGCCTGCCGACTTTAGTCCGATACCCGCTGCGATCCCGGTATCATGGACACTCGCGTCGCGCACCGCGCGGATTTTCCATATCGGGAACTTGTGCAGACGGTCTTAACGTTTGCTTAGACAGATTGAGAATACGGGAGCAGCAGCTCGCCGGACCCAAAGGAGCAGCACGATGGCTGATCGAGTCCTACGAGGCAGTCGCCTCGGAGCCGTGAGTTATGAGACCGACCGCAACCACGACCTCGCACCGCGCCAGATTGCCCGGTACCGCACCGAGAACGGCGAAGAGTTCGAGGTTCCCTTCGCCGACGACGCTGAGATCCCCGGCACCTGGCTGTGCCGCAACGGCATGGAAGGCACCCTGATCGAAGGCGACCTGCCCGAGCCGAAGAAGGTCAAGCCGCCGCGTACCCACTGGGACATGCTGCTGGAGCGCCGCTCGGTCGAGGAGCTGGAGGAGCTGCTCAAAGAGCGTTTGGAACTGATCCGTTCGCGCCGGCGCGGTTAGCCGCCGCGGCGCTCACCGATCACGTGTGGGCCCGGCTGGACCGGGTGCGCTCGCGCCGGCCCTCGATGCCCCACTGGGCGACCTTGACCAGCGCCTCACGGATGTTGGATCCACTCATCTTTGACACACCGATCTCACGTTCGGTGAACGTGATGGGCACCTCGACGACCACGAAGCCGCTGTTCACGGTGCGCCACGTCATTTCGATCTGAAAGCAGTAACCCTTGGAATCGACCGAGTCGAGGTCGATGGTCTCGAGGACCTCGCGACGATAGGCGCGGTAACCGGCGGTGATGTCGTGAATCCCGACGCCCAGGGCCACCCGCGAATACGTATTCGCCGTCCACGACAAGGCCCAGCGGCGCCACGGCCAGTTGCGGACGGCACCGCCGTGGACGTAGCGGGAACCGATCGCGAGGTCGGCACCGGCTTCGACGGCCTCCAGCAACCGGTACAGCTGCTCGGGCGCGTGGCTGCCGTCGGCGTCCATTTCCACCAGGACCGAGTAACCGCGGCCCAGTCCCCAGGCGAAACCTTCCAGGTAGGCGGCGCCCAGGCCGTTCTTCGCGGTGCGGTGCAGCACGTGGATGCGCGCCGGATCGGCCGCCGCCAGCTCGTCGGCGAGTTCACCGGTGCCGTCGGGGCTGTTGTCGTCGACGATCAGGACGTGCACATCGGGGCAGGCGTCGGTGACCCGCTGATGGATCAGCGGCAGGTTTTCCCGCTCGTTGTAGGTGGGGATGATCACCAGGACGCCCCGGCGGGGACTATCGCCCGCAACCTCGGGCACAGGCTGGCCGGTGGTCATGTAGCTCCTTCATTTCGCCCGATATACGTTCGCTCGCCCTCGTCGGACGGTGCGCCGTCAGCAGTCTCAACGTGCGCCACCGCTGATTCGTTCGCGGCGTTCACGTCCTCCGTTTCAGCTGACGGCGTATCGGAATCGTCAGGTTGATCGGCTGCCCCCGACCGACGCCGCAAACGCCGAAACCAGCCGGAGAAAGAACTATTGTGCCGTATCGCGAAGACGACCACCGCGCCAGCCGCCCCGACCAGGACCCACTGCAGGATCGGGCCCCAGCGCGTGGCCGGGGTCAGCCTGGTTTTCAGGCGTACCTGGGTGTCGAGGTAGTCGGGAACGAAGAAATCCGTGCGCTTGAGCTCGGCGCCGTCCGGGGCGATGACGGCGCTGATCCCCGTCGTGCCCGCCACCACCACGTAGCGGTCGTGCTCCACGGCACGGACTTTGGCAAAAGCCAGCTGCTGCTCACTCATCGTCTTGGTGAAGGTGGCGTTGTTGCTGGGCACCGTCAACAACTGCGCGCCGTGTAAGACGGAGTTGCGCGCCGCCCGGTCAAAGACCACTTCCCAGCACGTGGCGACCCCGACCGGGATGCCGGAAATATGCACTATCCCGCTACCCGGGACCGGGATGAAGTAACCGGCGCGGTCTGCGTAGCCGGACAGGTGCCTAAACAGCCACCGCATCGGCAGGTATTCGCCGAACGGCTGCACGATCGCCTTATCGTGCCGTTCAGCCGGCCCGCTGCCGGGATTCCAGACGATCATCGAGTTGGTGTATTCGGGTTTGTCCATCGTGCTGCCGGGGACGGCTTGCAGCGTGCCGATGAGGATCGGCGCCCCGATCGCGTCGGCGGCCTGCGAGATCTCCTGGCGGGCGTCGGGGTTGACGAAGGGGTCGATGTCCGATGAATTCTCCGGCCAGATCACGAAACGGGGTTGAGGAGCCAGCCCGGCGCGCACGTCCTCGGCCAGCCGTAGCGTCTGGCTGACGTGGTTGTCCAACACCGCGCGGCGCTGAGCGTTGAACTCGAGGCCGAGCCGGGGCACATTGCCCTGGACGACGGCGACGGTGATCGCCGGTTCACCGCCCGAGCCCACGCCCGCGTGCCGCACCTGTGGCCAGACCACGATGGCGGCCAATAAAACCAGGCAGATACTGACGCCGGGCAACATCACGGCGGGCGGTTCGGCCGCAACCGCGGATGCCTTTGAGCCGTTGGTCGTCGCGCCGGTCCGAAACCACTGCACGATCTGCGCTGCGATCGCTGCCACGCTGGTCCCGATCAGCGCGACGGCGGTCGACAGCAGCGGAACCCCGCCGAGCTGAACCAACGGTAGGAGCGGCCCGTCGGCCTGACCGAAGGCAATCGATCCCCACGGGAATCCGCCGAACGGAAAGTTCGATTTGACCCACTCCTGGGCACCCCAGAGCACCGCGAACCAGATCGGCCAACCGGGCAGCCGGCGCACCACCACCGCCCACAACCCGAAGAGTCCGGGCATGCACGCGCACACCGTCGTCAACACCAGCCAGGGCATGTCTCCGACCAATGTGCTTATCCAGGGCAACAGCGGCGCGTAGAACGCCATACCGAACAAGAATCCGTAGCCCAGGCCGCCGGCCGGCGTGGTGGCGGGATGGGTCAGCACCCACGTCAACAGCGCGATGGCTACGATGGCGGCCCACCACCAGCTCAGCGACGGGAAGCTGGCATACATCAGGAGACCGGCCACCACTGCGACGGCCAGCCGCGCCAGCCGCGGCCGCAGCCAAGACCCCATCGCAGGCGTGCGCGACACGCTGCGGCGTGCCAGCCGACCCAATCGCGCGGCGAAGCCGGGGCCCTGCGCTGGCAAATCCGATGAGTCGGTTTCCAGCGAATCGTCCGACGTTTGCTCACTGCCGATTTCGGGGTGGTCGGAGAGCTCTGCGCTCACAGTGCCGTCGGGCTCGCTGTCGCTAGCCATAAATGACCGCACCTCGGTGCACAGTCTGGCGGCACTGCGGCAACGCATCGTCGCCGTCCAGCCGCGGCAGCGCAGGGACCCGGGACCGCGGGTCGGTGGACCAGCGCTGGACGGCGTCCCGGGGTGCACTGACGTCGAGCACGCCGGCGTCCCACACCGCGTAGGACGCGGGCGCGCCGGGGACCAGGGTGCCGGTGATGCCGTCGCGGACGCCGGCGGCCCGCCAGCCGCCGCGGGTGGCGGCCCCGAACGCCGCTCGCGCCGACACCCCGCTTCCCGGCGTGCGGTGGTGCATCGCGGCGCGCACGCTCGCCCACGGCGTGAAGCCGGTGACGGGCGAATCAGAGCCGAGGGCGAGTGGCACGCCTTGGGATGCTAACAGCGCCAGCGGGTTGAGCCGGCAAGCTCGGTCCGGACCCAGTCGCTGTGCGTACATGCCGTCACTGCCGCCCCACAGGGCGTCGAAATTGGGCTGCACGCTGGCGATGACACCCCATGCTCCCAGCTTGGCGGCCTGGCGCTCGGTGACCATTTCCAGGTGTTCCAGCCGGTGACCGCAGCGAGCGACACCAGCCACCCCAAGTTGGTCCACCACCCGTTCGAAGGCATCGACGACCGCGGCGACTGCGGCGTCGCCGATCACGTGGAAGCCGGCGGTGACCTGGGCCTCGGTGCATGCCAGGAGGTGGGCGCCGATGGTCTGCGGGTCAAGGTGTGCGGTGCCGGTACAGGCGGGCGCATCGGCATAGGGCTCGTGCAGCCACGCGGTGTGAGAACCGAGCGAGCCGTCGACGAACAGGTCGCCGGCCAGTCCGTGCGCACCGGTCTCCGCGATCAGGGCGCGTGCCAGCTCGGGGGTCGTCACCGGCTCTCCCCAGTATCCGATCACCTCGACTCCGTGGTCGAGACTGCGCAGCGCCAGCCAATCGTCGAGCCCGCCGATCTGCGGTCCGGCGCATTCGTGCACCGCGACAATGCCGGACGCCGCCAACGCGTCCAGCGCCGCGAGGCGGGCTTCGCCGAGTTGGTCTGCGGTCAACAGGCCGCGGGCTGTCGTCCGCACCCGGTGGTGCGCATCGCCGGTCAACGGACGTTCGGGGTCGAACCCCGCGGCCGACGACAGATCGGGAATTAGCCGACGCAAACCGGGTGACGCGAGGGCGGAGTGCACGTCAACGCGAGCCAGGTAGGCGGGCCGGCCGCCCAAGGTCCGGTCCAGGTCCGTGGTGCTGGGCGGGCTGCCCTCGGGCCACGTCGACTCGTCCCATCCATGGCCTAACACCGGACGGCCCGGATGAGCCGTCGCGTAATCCGCGACCATCGTGAGCAGCTGCTCCCGCGACCGGGCGGCCCGCAAATCCAACCCGCTGATCGCCAGACCGGTTGCGCTCACATGAATGTGGCTGTCGACGAATCCGGGGGCCACGAAGGCGCCGTCAAGGTCTTGGACGTCGGCGCCGGGAAACTGACTCCTCGCCACGTCATCGCTGCCCAGCCAGACAATGACATCGCCGCGTACCGCCATGGCGGTGGCATCGGGATGGGTGGGACTGTGTACCCGCCCGTTCACGAGCAGCGTGGTAGATGTCACGACAAAACCCTAGAGGGCGGCTGGAAAGGCGCAGACCGCTACATGTACCGCTGGTCCGCCCGCGGAGCGGGAGTCAGCGTCGGCGGTTCCCCGTCGACCACGTCGATCACTTCGCCGTCGATGTAGTCCCGGCGGTCCCGGGATGGACGACGGCGGAACGCGTCTGCCAGGCCGGCCGCTTCGGCGCCACCGAGCGGAACGCGCCGAAGCAATCCGCGCATCGCGACGGCGGTGAGGCCTGGACGCGCGGCCGCCCGTATCGGGGGCACCAGCAGCAGCAGCCCCAGCACCGTGGTGGCCAGACCGGGAACGACGACCAGGCCGGTGGCCAGCGCGGTCAGCGCGCCGTCGCTCAGCGCGCTGCGTGGTTCTTGCACGCCGGACCGGAGTTGCATGAATTGCCGGGTGAGCTGTAGCCCGCCCATCGGAGCCCCTACACCCAATCCCAGGACGAGGGTGCCCAGCAGCAACGCCGCGGTCCAGCCGACGCCGATCGCCGCCGCCAGCCCGATAGTCACCATGAGCTCGACGACGGCGTAAATGAGAAACAGCCGTCCTACCATGTTTCGCCAACGTCCGGGCCACGCGCCCGAGTTCCGCGAACGGTCGCGGCTCGGCTGCAGTTAGATGACGCTATGACGACGATTGAGCTGAACACCCCGGCCGGACCGATCGATGCCCTGCTGAATGTTCCCTCCGGACAGGGAGCGTGGCCCGGAGTGGTGATCGTCCACGACGCGATCGGGTATGCGCCGGACAACGAGGCCGTTTCCGAACGCGTGGCTGGGGCGGGGTATCTGGCGCTCACACCGAATTTGTACGCGCGGGGTGGCCGGGCCCGTTGCATCACCCGGGTGATGCGCGATGTGCTGACCAAGCACGGGCCCGCCATCGATGACGTCATGGCGGCGCGGGAGTATCTGCTGGGTATGCCCGAATGCTCCGGGCGGGTCGGCATCGCCGGCTTCTGCATGGGTGGTCAATTTGCACTCGTGCTGTCGCCTAAGGGTTTTGGTGCCTCAGCCCCGTTCTACGGCACCCCGCTGCCGCGCAAGCTCAGTGAAACTTTGGACGGTGCGTGCCCCATCGTGGCGAGCTTCGGCAGCCGCGACCCGTTGGGCATCGGCGCGGCCGGGCGCCTGCGCAAAGTGACCACGGCCAAGAACATCACCGCCGACATCAAGTCTTATCGCGGCGCCGGGCACAGCTTCGCCAATCAGCTGCCTGGCCAGCCGCTGTTGCGCATCACTGGTTTCGGCTATGACGACGCCGCCACGGAAGACGCCTGGCGCCGGGTGTTCGCTTTCTTCGGCGAGCACCTGGGATGACGGTGACGCGCGCGTGGTGGGCCGCTGCCCTGCTGGTTCTCTGTTGTTCCGGGATCGGTCCGGCCGGCGCTGAAGAGTACACCGCGGCTGAGCGACAGATCATCGCGCTGCTGCCGCCCGGGTACACCGCTACCTCGTGCCGTCGGGCCACCGATCCCTTTCCCTCTTCGGTCGCCAGCCTGGACTGCACCGATGACATGCACAGCGACACGCCGGATTACGCACGGTTCACGCTCTACGACAATCTGGGCGCGCTGACCGCCGACTTCTACGAGACCGCCGCCATCATGTCGGTGTCGCCCTGCCCGGGCGGGAACGCCTCGCCGGGCACCTGGGATTACGGACCGCACCTGACCAGTCCCGGAGGCAAGATCGTGTGCGGTTCCGTCGAGGATCGGGCCGATATCGCGTGGACCTGCGATGCCCAGCTGCTGCTGGCCACCGTCAATGGCAGCCCCGATCTCAATGATCTGTACCAGTGGTGGCAGCGGTACGGCGCCGCAACGGGGTAAGCCGCGATCCCGGTCGGCGTTCGGGCCTGTCACGCCACCCGGAGCTCGAGTCCGACGTTGTTGTCCATGCCGCCCCGCAACTTGCTGAACAGGTTGAAGACTTTGCCGAGGATGCCGTAGCGCTTGCCGATCGCGTCGTAGACAAACTTCGTCTCCGATTTGTCGAGGATCGCCGCGGTGCCCTCGACGGGATCGCTCTTGGGGCGACCGCGCATGTCGCAGATGGCCAGTTGCACGCGCGGCGTATTGCGAATCCGCTTGACCTTCCACGACTTTCCCTCGGTGATGACCAGGAGGCGATCGCCGTCGGCCGCGGCCCAGATGGGAACCGGCTTGGGCCGTCCGTCCTTGGTGAAGGTAGTGAGCAGGATGTATTGAGCTTTAGCCAGGTCGGCGAAGGTCGGTGTCACGGTGCCAACTTACCTGGCCTTCGCCCGCCTTGACCTGCCGAGCAGTCGCAAAATCGCGCTCCAAGGGCCTTCAGAGTGCGACTTCGCGTCTGCTCGTTGACAGTGGCGCGGCAGGCGCGCGATAGTCGCCATTAAGTGAAAACGCTATTTTCATTTAAGGGGTGGGCCGGTGGCCTGGTTGCCGTTTTCCATCGCCCAGGCGGCGTTAAACGGTGACGCCCTGAGTGTCGGGCAGGCCTGGTCGCATTTGCTGGAAAGGCTCCGCACCGCCGCGGCCGCCGTGGAATCCGACCCTGCCAACCGAAACCGGGCCGATCTCACCGCCGGCATGCGGCATCTGCTGGTTCTCCTCGCGGCCGGCATCGACGAAGTGTTGCGGTTCGACCCGGATCCGGTGCTGCGGGTGCAGCCCACCAGCACCGACGACGTGCTGACCTGGGGGATGGAATGCCCCGACTGCATCTACACCAGAGCGGTGTTGCGCGCCGGAGAGAGCTACCGGATATCCGGCAACCGCGGCACCGCGCGCTACGTGGGCCTGCAGACCATGGATGGCATCGCGGCGACGGCGAACGCGTTGGTCGACGAACTGGGAACCGACGACGCAGGCAACTTCGAGGTGGTGTTGTCAGCTGATCGGCAGCCCGGAAACTGGATGCGCACCGAGGGCGACCATCCCACGTTCACGGTGCGGCACTTCTTCTACGACTGGGGCACCGAACGCGCGTCGTCCCTGCGGATCGAACGGCTTGGTGAGGCGGTTACGGCTTCCGGCAGGCCGATCGATGTTGGAACCGCGCTGTCCCGGCAGATCAAGGCGCTAGGCGACTTCGTCAGCGAGAACCTGGGGTTCTTTCTGCAGTTCGGTGCGGCGGCCCCGGTCAATGGGTTTCTCCCGCCCATCGACCGCAGCGACATGGGGGCAGCCGCGGAGAATCGGCCGGTAATCGGCCGGTGGGAGCTCCAACCCGGCGAGGCGCTGATCGTGGAAGTCGAACCGCCCGAAGGTATGTACTGGAGCTTCTCGATCGGCAACCCCTGGTGGGAGACCATCCACTACGGCCGTCACCAGTCGAGCCTGAACGGATACCAGGCGGCGCTGGATTCCGACGGCCGCGTCCGGGTGGTGTTGTGTGCCGAGGACCCGGGGATAGCCAATTGGCTGGACACCGCGGGGCACAGTAACGGCCCGATCATTCTGCGGTGCGTGCGGACCGAGACGGCGCCGACGCCGACGACGCGCGTGGTCCCGGTCGGCGAGGTGCTTTCGGCACTGCCGCCGGACACCGCGACGGTGACCGCCGAGCAGCGGGCAGCCGTGCTGACCGCGCGCCGGCATGCGGTGCTGGAAAGGTTCGGACGGTGATGTTCAGCGCGGACGAGTTGGAAGAAGGCGCCTGCGCCGCAATGGGTTTGGAAGATTTCGGCTCGCCATACTACCGCGAGGGCCTGGAACGCATCGTCGACGCCTTGAACACCGAAGCCGATCTCAACGACATGGGTCGCGTCATTCAGCACGCAACGATCAGCAACGCGCTGATCCAGCGACTCAAGATCGAGGACACCTACGCGCGGCACCCCGAGATCGACCATCAGGTAGTGGACGGGCCGGTGTTCGTCATCGGATTGCCCCGCACCGGCACCACCGCACTGAGCCAACTGGTGGCGGCCGACCCGCAATTCCGTTCGTTACGGATGTGGGAATCACAGGCCCCTACACCACCGCCGGAGTCCTCGACCCAACACGATGATCCGCGCATCGCACGGGCCGAGGCCGGCCTGAGGATGCTCGACGACATGTTCCCGTTGATGAAGACGCTCTACAACTCCGAGGCGACCGCGCCCACCGAATGCCAGGATCTGATGGGAATGAGTTTTCGGACCTTTCACTTCGACGGGGCCGTGCGCGCACCGGCATATCTGGCGTGGCTCATGCACTGCGACATGCGCGAGACTTACACCTTCCACCGGCGGGTGCTCAAGCTGCTGCAGTGGCATTGCCCGCCGAACCTGTGGCACCTGAAGACACCGGTGCACATGTTCGCCCTCGACGCGCTGGTCGAGGCGTATCCGAACGCCAAATTCCTGTGGAGCCATCGAGATCCCGCCACGGTGATGGGCTCGGTCTGCAGCCTGATCCACTACGTGCGCAGCTGGAGCAGCGACCGCGACGACGCCCACGAACTCGGACGCGAGCAGGTCGACAGCTGGGCCGAAGCCGTGCACCGCGCCATGGACTTCCGGCGGCGGGTGGGCGATGACAGGTTCGCGGATGTGTCGTTCGCGGATCTCCAGACGGACCCGGTCACCACCCTGCAGAACAGTTATGAGTCATTGGGTTTGACGTTCACCGACGCTTCACTGACAGCCGTGCGGCACTGGGCCCACGCGCATCAGCCGGGCTCGCGCGGCGCGCACGACTATGACCTGACCGAGTACGGCCTGACCCCCGAAGGCGTCCGGGAGCGGTTCGCGGACTATCTCGCCACCTACGATGCCACCGCCTGAACACACGACGGCGGCACGGACCCGGCGCCGGGACAAGCTGGCCCCGGACCCCGGGGTACGTCGCGAGATCCTGGCCGCCGCGTCGACGGCCGTGCGCGAAGACGGCGTCGGAGGGCTCAGCATCGGCGCGGTATTGCAGCGAGCCGGATTGAGCACCCGGGCCTTCTATCGGCAGTTCGGTTCCAAGGACGAACTGGTGGCTGCGGTGTTCCTCGAATCGGCGCGGGCCGAGACGCGACGGTTGCGCCACCGAATGGATACTGCCGCAACGGAAATCGACGCGGTGGTGGCCTGGATCGACGGCCGGTTGGACCTGGCGTTCGACGACACCGTCCGCGCTGACCTACGGCGCCTGTCGTTGGAAGCCCAATCCCAGATGTCGGGCGCACCGCACCTCATTCAATCCGCCTATGCCGAGATGCTGCTACCGCTGCGCGAGGTGCTCGAGCGTGGGTTGCGGCACGGGGTGTTTCGTGGCGTCGAACCGGAGTCCTGCGCACAGTTCATCCACGGCGTGGTGTGGGCGGGCATCGACCGGCACTGGAGGGCCGGTGACAGCACACCCGGCGACCTCCGCGATCGGGTTGTGCGGTTCTGTTTAGGCGGGTTGGGCGTGGACCGTTAACGAAGGAGTCTATCCATGGATCTCGGGTTTGCGGGATCTACCGCGGTGGTCACCGGCGGTAGTAAAGGGATGGGGCTGGCCATCGCCGAGACGTTGGCGGCCGAAGGAGCCAGCGTGGCGGTGATGGCCCGCGGACAGCAGGCGCTCGATGCCGCCGTCGCCGCATTGCGCTCAGCGGGCGCACCGGAGGCGGTGGGGATAAGTGTGGACATGGCCGACGCCGACTCGATCGCGGCGGGCTTTGACGCCGTCGCCCAGCAGTGGGAACGATTGAACTGCGTGGTGCACACCATCGGCCCTGGCGACGGCTATTTCGAGCAGATGGACGACGCGGATTGGGATGACGCGTTCGCGCTCGGCACGATGTCGGCGGTGCGATCGGTCCGCGCCGCGTTGCCGATGCTGCGGTCTGCGGACTGGGCGCGCATCGTCACCCTAGCGGCCCACTCCATTCAACGGCAGAGCCCACGCCTGGTGGCCTACACCGCATCGAAGGCGGCGCTGGCCAGCATCACCAAGAACTTGGCCAAAAGCCTTGCCAAGGACGGCATTCTGGTCAACTGCGTATGCCCGGGCACCATCGTCACGGCCAGCTTCACCGAGAACCTCAAAGACATTCTCGCCGCCGACGGTCTGGATGCGACCAACCCGTGGGACGTGATGACCTGGATCGACAAGAACTTTCACCACCCCTGCGACCTTGGGCGGGCAGGGCTGCCCGAGGAGATCGCCTCGATCACCGCATATCTGGCGTCTCGGCGCAACGGGTATGTCACAGGTGCGACGGTGAACGTGGACGGCGGCTCCGATTTCGTATGAGGTGCCCCGGCCCCCTGGCGCGAGCAGACACAAACTCGCACAAAAGCGCTGCGCGCTGTGCGAGTTTGTGTCTGCTCGCCAGAGAGCGGGTCAGCCCTCTAGGTCGCCTTCGGTTTCCAGCAGCACCTGGCGAAGTCCGTCGAGCGTGTCGGGTTGCGGCTCGGCCCACATGCCACGCCCGGCGGCCTCCAGCAGCCGCTCCGCCATGCCATGCAGCGCCCACGGATTGGACTCGTTCATGAACTTGCGGTTCTCCGGGTCCAGCACATAGCGCTCGGTGAGCTGCTCGTACATCCAGTCGGCCATCACCCCGGCGGTGGCGTCGTAGCCGAAGAGATAGTCCACGGTTGCGGCCATCTCAAACGCACCTTTGTAGCCGTGCCGGCGCATCGCGGACATCCAGCGGGGGTTGACCACGCGAGCCCGGAATACCCGCGTGGTCTCCTCCGACAGCGTTCGGGTGCGGATGGAGTCGGGCCGGGTGTTGTCGCCGATGTAGGCCGCCGGCGCCTGGCCGGTGAGCGCGCGCACGGTAGCCACCATGCCGCCGTGGTACTGGAAATAGTCGTCGGAATCGGCAATGTCGTGTTCAAGGGTGTCGGTGTTCTTGGCGGCCACCGCAATTCGCCGGTACTGCCGGTTCATATCGTCGACGGCTTCACGGCCGTCCAGGTTGCGGCCGTAGGCGAATCCGCCCCAGGCGGTATACACCTGCGCGAGGTCGGCGTCGTCGCGCCAGTTGCGGCTGTCGATCAGCTGCAGCAGCCCCGCGCCGTAAGTCCCCGGTTTCGATCCGAAAATTCGTGTGGTAGCGCGTCGTTGATCACCGTGCTGAGCCAGGTCCGCCTGTGCGTGGGCGCGGACGTAGTTGGCCTCATCCGGCTCGTCGAGCCCGGCGACCAACTGGAACGCATCGTCGAGCATGGTGACGACGTGCGGGAAGGCGTCGCGAAAGAACCCGGAGATCCGCACGGTGACATCGATGCGGGGCCTGCCGAGCTCGGACAATGGGAGCACGGCCAGATCCACGACACGCCGGGATGCGTCATCCCAGACCGGCCGCACACCCAGCAGCGCCAGCACTTCGGCGATGTCGTCGCCGGCGGTGCGCATCGCCGAGGTGCCCCACATCGACAGGCCGACCGACTGCGGCCACCGGCCGTGGTCGGCTCGGTAGCGCTGCAGCAACGAATCCGCCAGCGCCACACCGGCTTCCCAAGCCAGTCGGGACGGCACCGCCTTGGGGTCGACGGAGTAGAAATTGCGTCCGGTGGGCAACACATTGACCAGGCCGCGCAGCGGCGAACCCGACGGACCCGACGGTATGAACCGGCCCTCCAACGCCCGCAGCACCTGGTCGATCTCCGATGCGGTGCCGGCCAGCCGGGGTACCACCTCGGTGGCCGCAAAGCGCAGCACGGCCGCGACGTCACCGTTGTCGGTGAGCCGGTCAGCGGTCGCAGGGTCCCAGCCCGCTTCCTGCATCGCCGCCACCAAACCGCGCGCCGCGGCCTCAGCGTGATCAACGGATACCCGCTCGTCGCTGCCGTCCTCGGCCAGGCCCAGCGCCTGGCGCAGGCCGGGCAACGCATGCGCACCGCCGAACAACTGACGGGCCCGCAGGATAGCCAGCACGAGATCGAGTTCGCTATCCCCCGTAGGTTTTTGGCCCAGGATGTGCAAGCCATCGCGGATCTGCACATCCTTGATCTCGCACAGCCAGCCGTCGACGTGCAGCAGCATGTCGTCGAAGGTGTCTTCTTCCGGTCGCTCGGTCAGGCCCAGGTCGTGGTCCATCTTGGCGGCGCGGATCAGGGTCCAGATCTGTTGGCGGATGGCGGGCAGCTTGGCGGGGTCCAGTGCGGCGACGCTGGCGTGTTCGTCGAGCAGCTGCTCGAGACGGGCGATGTCGCCGTAGGTTTCGGCGCGGGCCATCGGCGGGATCAGGTGGTCGACCAGTACCGCGTGCGCCCGGCGCTTGGCCTGGGTGCCCTCGCCCGGGTCGTTGACCAGGAACGGGTAGATGAGCGGCAGATTGCCCAGTGCGGCGTCCGATCCGCAGGCCGCCGACATGCCCAGCGTCTTGCCCGGCAGCCACTCCAGGTTGCCGTGCTTGCCCAGGTGCACGATCGCGTGCGACCCGAAGCCGGCCGGACAATCTTGAGAAAGCCAGTGGTAGGCGGCCAGATAGTGGTGGCTGGGCGGCAGGTCAGGGTCGTGGTAGATGGCGACGGGGTTCTCGCCGAATCCTCGCGGCGGCTGCACCATCAGGACCAGGTTCTCGGATTGGATTGCGGCGATGACGATTTCACCGTCGGGATCGTTGCTGCGATCGACGAAAAGATCGCCAGGCGGCGGTCCCCAATGCCGGGTCACCGCGTCGGTCAATTCGGCGGGCAGGGTTGCGAACCACTCGCGGTACTGGCACGCGGGCACCCGGATGGGATTGTCGGCGAGCTGTCCTTCGGTGAGCCAGTCGGGGTCCTGGCCACCACGTTCGATCAGTGCGTGGATCAACGCGTCACCGTCGCCGGCCTCGACACCGGGCAGATCGCCGACGCGATACCCGCTGTCGCGCATGGCCCGCACCAGGGCCACCGCGCTGGCCGGGGTATCCAGGCCGACGGCGTTGCCGATGCGCGCGTGCTTGGTCGGATAGGCCGAGAAAACCAGCGCCACCCGCTTGTCGGCGGGCGCGATGCGGCGCAACAGCGCGTGCCGGATCGCCAGGCCTGCCACCCGGTCACAGCGCTCCGGGTCGGCGACATAGGAAATCAGCCCGTCGTCGTCAATCTCCTTGAACGAGAACGGAACCGTGATGATGCGGCCGTCGAACTCGGGCACCGCGACCTGAGTGGCGACGTCAAGCGGGCTCAGACCGTCGTCGTTATCGCTCCACTGCGCCCGCGAGCTGGTCAGACAGAGCCCCTGCAGGATCGGAACATCCAGCGCGGCCAGATGTTCGACATTCCAGCTGTCGTCGTCTCCCCCGGCTGATGCCGCGGCCGGCTTGACTCCCCCGGCGGCCAGCACGGTGACCACCATGGCGTCGGCAGCACCGAGTGTGTCCAGCAATTCGGGTTCGGCGGTCCGCAGCGAGGCGCAGTAGACCGGCAGCGCACGCCCGCCGGCTCGTTCGATCGCCTGACACAGCGCCTCGACGTAGGCGGTGTTGCCGGCCAGCTGCTGGGCACGGTAGAACAGCACGGCGATCGTCGGGCCTTCGCTGTCAACAGCGGGTCGCTGCAGCACCCCCCAGCTCGGCGTCGCCACCGGGGGCGTGAAACCGAACCCGGTCATCAGCACGGTGTCGGACAGGAAGGCGTGCAACTGGCGGATGTTGCTGACGCCACCATGTGCCAGGTAGATGTGCGTCTGCACCGCGATGCCCGCCGCAACGGTGGAGCGATAAGTCAGGTCAGCGTCGGCGGCCTGCTCGCCGCTGACCAAAACGGTCGGCACCCCGCTGGCCAGCACCGTGTCGATGCCGTCCTCCCAGGCTCGGTAGCCGCCGAGAATCCGCACCACCACGATCGAGGCTGCCGCGAGCAGGTCGGGCAACTCCACCTCGGACAACCGCGCCGGATTGGCCCACCGGTAGTTCTTTCCGCTGGAACGGGCGCTGATCAGGTCGGTGTCGGATGTCGACAACAGCAGGACAGTCGGCTCAGCCACTCACCATTCGTACCGCACAGCCGAGGAACCGCCGAATCGGCGCGTAAGGTTCCGGTATGGGCAGGGGCTTCGTGGTCACTTTCGCGGTCGGGCTGATCATTGCCTTATTCGGTCTGATCTGGGCCCTGCAGGGGTTCGGAGTGCTGGGCGGTAGCCCGATGAGCAACACCACCACCTGGTCGGTCATCGGTCCGGTCACCTCGCTGATCGGACTCGCGATCGCGGTATTGAGCTGGCGCAAAATGTCTTCCAGGTAGGCCTTACTTCTGCGTCACGGAAAAGCTCACCGTGTGCCAGCCGGTGGCGCCGTCGGGAACGGGATCGGACCGCTGCTCCGTTTGGACGGCTCCGGTGTTATCGATTGCCCGCACGGTAATGGTCTGCTTCCCAGTGCTTTTCGCCTGCCACTGATAGGTCCACAACCGCCAGGTCTCGTTGGAATAGGTTGCGCCCAGCTCAGCTTGCTGCCACGCCCCGTCGCCGATGCGTACTTCGACGGCCCGCACACCACGATTCTGTGCCCACGCGACCCCGCCGAACACGACCGGCCCGAGCGGCACCTGCTGACCGTTTCTCGGCACGTCGATCCGGGACTCGGTCTTGACGGGCGCCTGCGCCGCCCAGCCCTGCCGTGTCCAGTAAGCCTTTGCCCTGTCGAACCGGGTCAGCTCCAGGTCGACGACCCACTTGGTGGCCGACACGTAGCCATAGAGTCCCGGCACCACCAGGCGGGCCGGGTAACCATGTTCGACCGGCAGCGGCTGACCGTTGAGGCTGACAGCCAGCAGCGCGTCGCGGCTGTCGATGAGGGACTGCACCGGCGTGCCGGTGGTGAAGCCGTCGATGGAAGTCGAGAGCACCATATCGGCGTCTTTGTGCACACCGGCGGCCGCCAGCAGATCCGCCAGCCGGTAGCCCGTCCAGATACCCGTCGAAATCAGTTTTCCACCAACGGGATTCGATACACAGGTCAGCGTCGCCACCGTTTCGATCAGATCGAAGCGGGTGAGGTCGTCGAAGCTGTACGTGGTTTCGCGGTCCACCATGCCGTGGAGGCGCAGCCGCCAGTCGCCGTGGCTGAGCTGAGGAACACTGAGTGCGGTGTCAATCCGGTAGAACTCGGTGCTGGGGGTGATGAAGCGCGGGAGCGCAACATCTTTTGGTTGCACGTCCGCGGGGATCGGTGGTGCCTTTGTTCTCGGCGGGGGCAGGACGAATGTCTTGCGGTCGGCTGCCACCGAATGTGACAGCCGCGCGATGACCGCACCCGCGACGCCGCTGACGACTCCGAATCCGAGCACGCTCAGAATGATCAGCCTGCGCCTGCCCGCATCCGCCCGGTCGCCGCTGCCGGCCACGTCGTTGGAGTCCGGCCGGATCCGGCGGGTCAGCATGCGCAATGTCGCCACGCCGCAGGCGGCGCCGATGATGGTCGGGATGGTGTCGAGTGCTGAAGCGTTTTGCCGCGTCAGCACGGCGACACATCCGAGAACGCCCGCCGCGGCAATCACAGCGCTGCCGAGCGGCCGGCGCCGAGTCTCGAGGGTGCCGGCGATCGCGGCCAATGTCGCGATCACCACGAGCACAGCGACGGCGAGGAAGAGCTTGTCCAACGTGCCGAGGGTCTGGATCGCCCACTCTTTGATCGGCCCCGGTGTCAGGTCGACGACCGCCGAGCCGACGGCGGTGCGCGCATCGGCCCGCCCATCGAACGGGATACCGACCAGCTGAGCCACCCCGAGGGCGACGGCCGCGGCAGCGACGCCCACGAGCATCCTCTCGTTCGACGGGACTGCAGCCATCGCACAACTTTAGCCGTGTTACACACGCGGCACGTAAACCGTTGTCGCACAATCGAACAACGAGGGGTTTTGCTGCTGCGGGCGCACCTGCTCAACCCCGGCGAAAGTTCTGCGTTCAACCCGCAGACATCGGGCCGCACCCGGCGTAGTCTCCACAATCATCCGATTCACCGATACGTCAGTGCCGACGTGGCAGGAGGATGGCGATGTCGCAGCTATGGACCGTTCCGGAACTGCTGACTTCCACCGCGACGGATCTCTCCGATATCGGCTCGGCGCTCGTCACGGCCAACGCGGCGACGGTGGCGCCCACCGCTGAACTACTGCCCGCAGCCGCGGACGAAATCTCTACCGCCATCAGGTCGGTGTTCGCCGACCACGCCCGGGTTTATCAGGCGCTCAGCCGCCAGGCAGCGGCGTTGCATGACCAGTTCGTCCAGGCATTGAGCGCCGCGGCAGGCTCGTACGCGGCCGCCGAGGCGGCCAACGCCTCACCGCTGCAGACGGTGACGGACAACCTGCTGGGCGCAGTCAATGCGCCCACCAATGCCCTGTTGGGACGTCCGTTGATCGGCAACGGCGCCGACGGAACGGCGGCCAACCCGAACGGCAGTGCCGGCGGGTTGTTGCTCGGCAATGGCGGCAACGGCTTCTCATCGATCACCGCCGGGGTGGCGGGCGGTGCCGGCGGGGCCGCGGGGCTGATCGGCAACGGCGGCCTCGGCGGAAACGGTGGACCAGGCGCAGCCGGCGGCGCCGGCGGCCAGGGCGGCTACTTGTACGGCAATGGTGGCGGCGGCGGCATTGGCGGCCCGGGGACCAGGATCGCCGGCTCGACCAGCCTCAATGCCGGCGTTGGAGGTGCAGGTGGCGCCGCCGGGATGTGGGGCGCCGGGGGAGCCGGCGGGCAGGGTGGTAGCGGCGGAACATACATCCATCCGCTCCCGGCCGGGGCGAGCATTCGACTGTCGGACTTCGTTTTGAACGGCGGCACCGGCGGTGACGGCGGACGCGGCGGATGGCTGTTCGGACCGGGCGGCGCTGCCGGGCCCGGCGGCCCAGGGAGTACGGGAACCGCGGTCCTCACCGTCCCGGGCGGACCCGTCACCTACACGGTGGCTGTTCTCAACGACACCACCGGGGTGGCGAATGTCAGCTTCGCCGTCGCACCCGGCTCAATTCTCGCGGTGAGTGCTCTCGGCGGGACCCTGGCCCCGGGCGCCTCGATGGCGACGACAGTCTTGGTTCCAGCCGCCTCGACCGGCGGTTCGGTCTTCGTCAACTCCAATGTGCTGGGACAACCGGGACATGCCGGCAACGCCGGCGCCAAGGGGCTGCTGTAGCGCCGGGTAGCGTGAAGCGGGTGACATCCTCGGTTGCCGGAAAAGTCGTCGCCATCACCGGGGGCGCTCGCGGAATCGGCCTGGCCATCGCCACCGTCCTGCACCGTTCGGGTGCCAAGGTCGCCATCGGCGACATCGATGAAGCCGGCGCCCAAGCAGCGGGTGACCGGCTCGGGCTGCAACTGGCCCTCAGACTCGACGTCACCGATCGGGAGTCCTGCACCGCGTTCCTGGACGCCGTCGAGAATCAACTGGGTCCGCTGGACGTGATGGTGAACAATGCGGGCCTGATCGCGGTCGGCAGCGCCGTGGAAGAGAACGACGAAGCCACCCGGCGCCTGTTCGACGTCAACGTGCACGGCGTCATCCTCGGCACCAAGTTGGCCACCCAAAGGATGCTGCCCCGGCGCCGCGGCCACGTCATCAACATCGGGTCGGTGAGTAGCGTGCTGCCCACCGAGGGCATCGCAACCTACTGCGCCACAAAGCATGCCGTGCTTGGTTACACCGACGCGATCCGCCTGGAAAACCGTGGCCGCGGCGTGCACTTCTCGGTGATCATGCCGACCTTGACGAATACCGAGATGGTCGCCGGAGTCGGGCACGCCAAGGGGTTCAAGAACGCCGAACCGGAAGATGTCGCGCGGGCGGTGGTGCGCGTGATCGCAAAGCCGGAGCCGCATGTCGTCATCCCCCGTTCGCTGGGGATGACGCTGTGGGCTCAGCGCCTCATGCCGGTGGGCCTCGCGGAAGCGCTTGGCCGTGCATTGGGCGCAGGACGCGTTTTCACCAGCGACCTCGATGCCAGCAAGCGCGCGGCTTATGCCCGCCGGACAGGGACGTCGTAAAGGCACGCGGGCTTGGGCCTGTTGTCGACAGTGGGCTGTTTGTCCATGCTGGTTGTTTCGGTGCTGTAGCTGTCGGCCTGGCATGACCGCCGTGCCGATGGCCTTACCGACCGCGCCCGGTGGTCGTGCGACAACTGGGACGCTATGGCTGGCGAAGTAGCTGCAGCACAAGGTATCAGCCACGGCACGGCGTCCGGTCGGATGTATCTTGCCGTGGCCGCGCCCGGAATTGCGCGCCGGTGCCGGCCAGTTCGGCTAGGAAGGTTCCGCGTCGAACCCGCGGTCACACAGCACCAGCATGTCGGTCTTCAGCAGCGGCAATTGCGCTCACGCGTAGTCGACTTCGCGCGTGGGGTGGTGACGATGAACGTGCGGAAATAATGGCCTGATCTGGCTGGTCAGGAAATCACGCGGTCCCC
>NZ_JBTNSY010000020.1:0-103973 GCF_054515735.1 Mycobacterium sp. ML4 | reverse complement strand
CGACGGCGACCCTGGCCAGCAGATCGGGGTTGGCCACGACCGCCGACAGTTGCGCGGCGGCCTGGGTGAGCGCCGCCGGGTTGGCCGCGACCGCCGACAGTTGCGCGGCGGCCTGGGTGAGCACGGCCGGGTTGGCCGCGACCGCCGACAGCTGCGCGGCGGCCTGAGTGAGTGCCGCCGGGTTGGCCGCGACCGCGGACAACTGTGCGGCGGCCTGGGTAAGCACGGCCGGGTTGGCGACGACGGCCGACAGTCGCGCGGCGGCTTGGGTGATCGAAATCGGGTCGGCGGCGATCGCGGCAAGCACTGTCGGGGCCGCGCTCACCGCGGACAACTGCAATGCCGCCTGGCTCAACACTTTCGGGTCCACAACGGTGGCGGACAACTGGGATACAGCCTGGCTGATCAACGCGGGGTTGTTCGCGACGGCGGAGAGCTGCGCCGCCGCCTGGGTGATCAACGCCGGGCCGATCTTCACCCCTGGCACCACCTGCGCCGCCCGGCTGAGGGCGGCGGACCAGAAGGGAAGATCAGGCAGGTTCGCACCGAGCCTCAGGCCGGAAGCAAGCCGCGGACCCAACAGGCCAGCGATGAGACCGTACTCAACCGCGGTGGCCGCTGGTGCCGGTGGCAAAGGAGTCGATCCCAGTCCGGTCGCGGCGGCGACCTGGGACGGCAGGCTACTCAAAGCCCGCTGCCACGGTGCCAACTGCTGGGCCACCGCTGAGGCCCCGCCGTGGTAGCCCACCATCGCAGCGACATCGGTGGCCCACATCTCTTCGTATTCGAATTCGTTTGCGGCGATGGCCGGCGCATTCAGGCCGAAGATGTTGGACCGCGCCAGAGAGATGAGACGGTTGCGATTGAGCGCGATCTCGACAGGGTGGATAACGGCGGCCCGTGCCGCCTCGAAGACCGCGGCCACCGCCTTGGCGCCACCGGCGGCCCCCAGAGCTTGGATCGCGGCACTACCGAGCCATTGGGCATACGGCGCGGCGACGGCTGTCATCGCCGACGCCGCCGGCCCCTGCCACCCCGATGAAGTCAGTTGCGAGATGAGCGACCCGAACGAACTCGCCGCCGTGTCGAGTTCGTCGGCCAATCCCTCCCATGCGGCGGCAGCCTCCAACATCGGTGCCGAGCCCGGGCCGGTGTATATCTGCGCTGAAAGGCTTTCCGGTGACGCCACCAAGAAGCTCATCTAGTCATACCTTTCTGATCAGCGTTCCCGGTCCGGCCGGCGGCCGCCGCCCGGCTTTTCAGGGGGTGACTTTGTATCTGATGCCACTACCGGCGCGGAATGCGCGGCTGGTGTCCCGGGCGCGTCATCGATGGTCGCCATTTCCATCCGCATCACGACCATTACGTGCGTCCTTCGTCTGAAGCGCTTAGCGATCGACCCGATCACCGGGAAATCACGACATAAGAAAACATAATGGTCCTTGCGGCGAATGTCAGCCCCTTTCTGCGCCTCAAATCATTCTCAGATTCGGAATGCCATTCGAGTATCCCCAGAACGGTTCGGGTGAGGCGTGGTGCGGTCCGGCGTGCAGTCATCGCGGCGGCCCGGTTTCGGTGTCACGAACCGAAATATCCCGTCGGCCCGCCACTATTTGAATGGATTCAACTCATCGCGAAGGTCCACGATTTGGAGGGCGGCGATCTCTTTCGTGAGGCAACCGGAGTCTGCGCAACCCGACCGAATGGCGCTCGTAGCGTCCCCGAAGGCCGGCGTCACCGGCGCAACCGACTCGGACACTACGACCGACAAGGCCGTCTCTTCGGCTGGCGCGGGGCGGACCCCGTCGTCGGGTCGACGTCAACGTCTCACGCTGCCAAGTGATTTCGGGCTGTCCCGCGTCCTGTGCGATATCGGGTCGCCTCGCGGTCGCCTCGCCCGCACGCCCATGCCCGACATGAGTGCGCCGCCGGGTCCTGCGCGCGCAATGCGGCCGACCCGCGGCACCGGTCCGATTAAATCCATCTGCGTCAGCCCGGTCCCGCCGAGCATGCAGTAACCTTTCGGCAGCTTCGGGATGACGGAGCGTGTGTCGCCGCATCGCGCTCGCGACGATCGCATCAGTGACATCGGGGGGCGAGAAATCACCGCGGGCCAGACTGCACACCCTGCCGCTGAGGCTGCCCTTGACGCGGTGCTGTTTGACGCCGCCTTCGGTGGGAGTCCGGGCAGTTGGCCACTGCCGACAGCCACTACTGTGCGCCAGCTCTGGTTGCGTGCCGTTGCCGCCGGCGGACAGGGCCGCTACGGCAGCGCGTACGCCGACCTGGCCACGCTGCGGGGTCAGGTGCCCGCCCGCCCGCTGGCGTCGCTGGCTCACAGCACGCACGGCTCGTTTCTGCGCCAATTGGGTTGGCACACGCTGGCGCGTGGCTGGGACGGGCGGGCTTTCGCCCTGGCGGGAGACGACCCCGAGGCTCGGACCGACGCTCTGGTCGGACTGGCGGCGGACGCGCTGGGCGTCGGACGCCTCGCGGCGGCGTCGACGCTGTTGACGCGTGCGGACGCCGCACTGCGGGGAGCCGAGTTGGGGCCGCTGACGGCAGACCGGCTCATGGTGCGCCGGGGGTGGGTCGGCGCCGAGCTGGCGATGGCTGCCGGTGACGGATCGACGGCCGTTCGCCGCGCAGAAGAAGCGGTCGAGAAGGCGCGGAACATGACCGGGGGATCGGCGCGGCACCGCGTCAAGAGTGATGTGGTGCTGGCTGCCGCCCTGTGCAGCGCCGGAGCCGTAAAGCGGGCGCGCGCCGTCGCCGAACGGGCATTTCAGGATGCGCAACGGCTGGGACTCACACCGCTTCGGTGGGCGCTTGCTTGCTTGCTGATCGATACCGGAAGCGTCACGGTTGAGCCACAGGGGCTGCCCGAACTCGCCGAAATTCGGGATATTTGCGCAGGTGAAGTACAACGCGCCGGTGGCACCTGGCGTACCCCCTGAAATCCTGTCCGCCCGATATTGTCGCTCAACGAGTTAGCCCGGGATGAGTCCCGTCCGTGACTTTGGAGAAACCACCGTCGATGACAATGCAGGGAGAACGTCTCGACGCTGTGGTTGTGGAGGCCGCCGCAGGGGACCGCAACGCGCTTCGGGAGGTGCTGGAAACCATCCGCCCGATCGTCGTCCGATACTGCCGAGCGCGAGTCGGCACCGTCGAGCGCGGCGGATTGTCCGCTGATGACGTGGCTCAGGAGGTGTGCTTGGCCACCATAACGGCGCTGCCGCGCTATCGGGACCGAGGACGCCCGTTCCTGGCATTTCTGTACGGCATCGCCGCGCACAAGGTCGCTGACGCCCATCGCGCCGCCGGTCGCGATCTGACGTATCCCGCAGAGGAAGTACCCGAGCGCCGCTCGTCGGACGCGGGCCCGGAACAGCGGGCCCTCGAGGCCGATTCGGTAAGCAGGATGAACGAACTGCTCGAGATCCTGCCGGCGAAGCAACGCGAAATCCTGATTCTGCGCGTCGTGGTGGGCCTGAGCGCCGAGGAGACCGCTGCCGCCGTCGGCAGCACGACGGGTGCGGTTCGGGTGGCCCAACACCGTGCACTTCAAAGGTTGAGAGACGAGATCGTCGCGGCAGGTGAATATGCGTAATTCTGATTTCGGCAACTCCCGCGGTGATCAGCCGGCCTTCGACGAGGTGGCCCACACCGACCTGCTTCTCGACGCGCTGGCCGCACGCACCGAGGTCGCGCTCGGCGATCCCGACGGCTTCGATGATCAGGCGCTGACTGCATTGTTGGGTGAGTGGCGCGACGATCTGAGGTGGCCGCCGGCCAGTGCGCTGGTGTCGCAGGACGAGGCCGAAGACGCGCTGCGGTTGGGGATGATGGACCGCAACGGGGGCCGGCGCGGGCTGGCCGCCGTCGGATCGGTGGCGGCGAGCCTGCTGTTGCTGAGCGGTTTCGGCGCCGTGGTGGGCGACGCCCGGCCCGGCGACCTGTTGTACGGCCTGCACGCCATGATGTTCAACGAGCCGCGAGTCAGTGACGATCAGATCGTGTTGTCCGCCAAGGCGGACCTGGCCAAGGTCGAGCAGATGATCGCACAGGGCAAATGGGATCAGGCCCAGACGCAGCTGGCTGAAGTTAGCACCACCTTGCAGTCTGTCAACGACGGAGGCCGGCGGCAGGGCCTGCTCGATGAGGTGAACCAGCTCAACACCAAGGTCGAAAAGCGCGATCCCTACGCCACCCCGCGGCCCGCCGCACCGCCGTCGGAGTTGGCAGTTCCGGAAGCTCCGGCGAATTCCCGGACGCCGCAACCGTCGGCGCCCGGCACCGAGACGCCACCGCCGATCGCGGTCGACGAGTCGACGTTCCCGCAGCAGCCCGGCCCGGCCGCATCGAACAGCCCGGCACCCGACCAGACGACGACCCTCGCGCCGCCGGCGGCCACGACCACATCTGCGACACCGTCGACGACCACATCCAGGCCCAAGGCGTCGACCACGACGCCGTCCACGTCGCCGACGCCGTCCGGCACGCCCACCACGACCACTCCGACGCCCAAGAGCAGGTCCAAACCGGGCACTGCTGTGACACCCAGCGCGACACCCAACTCACCCGTTGCCGGCCCGAGCTCACCGGCTTCGTCGACACCGCCGGGAGGATTGTGGGACAGGACTTCCGGGCCCGCTGCGCCGAGAACGCCCTTCCCGACCGGCACACGGCCTTGAGTCGGAACGTCAAGAGATCAGAGGTGGCGGAACCCGTCCGCGTCTGATGTCGCTTCGTTGAGCGAGGCGTCGGCGTACCCGCGGCAGTAGTCCCACGTGACGTAGGCGTCCGGCTCCGGGTCATACGCCGGCTCGTGTGGACGGACGGTGCCGTCGATCAGCAACTGCAGGAGATTGGCGCGCAACATGTCCCAGTCGTGGTAGTGATCCTGCTGACACTCGTCGCAGCAGACCACCAGGCCGCGGATTCCCCGGTGCGCCAGCAGCGCCTCGTAGACCGCCAAGTCGGCCAGGTCCGCCTCGACGGCCATCCGTTCCTGCTGATCCAGCGGCTGGCCTGGCTCGACGGCCTCCAGAGCCGCCGACGGGTCGCAGGGGTCGTCGGCGAAGGGATCGGGCGGCAAACCCGGCGGGAGGTGGTCACGCACCCCCATAGCCTACGCAGGCCGGTAGTGATAACGCCAGAAATTGCCGAGGCACGTCGAAGGACACAGCGAAGTCGCCAGACGGGCCGTCTCCCCGAGCCGATAAGATGATCTTTCTCACCCCAGCCTGCATTTTGGAGGGCCTCGCCGATGTCACGTGGCATGTCCGGCCTCGAAGACAGCTCCGACCTGGTCGGCAGCCCGTACATGCGGGTGGGCGGTCTGTCCGGGGACTCGGTGCCCACCGGCGGGGACGACCCGCACAAGATCGCCATGCTGGGGCTGACCTTTGACGACGTTCTGTTGCTGCCGGCCGCTTCCGACGTGGTACCTGCCACCGCGGACACCTCCAGCCAGCTGAGCAAGCGCATCCGGCTCAAGGTGCCCCTGGTCAGCTCGGCAATGGACACCGTGACCGAGTCCCGGATGGCGATCGCGATGGCGCGAGCCGGCGGTATGGGCGTGCTGCACCGCAACCTGCCGGTCGCCGAGCAGGCCGGCCAGGTCGAGATGGTGAAACGTTCGGAGGCCGGCATGGTCACCGATCCGGTCACCTGCCGCCCGGACAACACGCTGGCCCAGGTCGACGCCCTGTGCGCGCGGTTCCGCATCTCCGGACTGCCCGTCGTCGACGACGACGGCGCGCTGGTGGGGATCATCACCAACCGGGACATGCGCTTCGAGGTTGACCAGAACCGCCAGGTCGCCGAGGTCATGACCAAATCCCCGCTGATCACCGCCCAGGAGGGCGTCAGCGCATCGGCGGCGTTGGGTCTGCTGCGCCGCAACAAGATCGAGAAGCTGCCCATCGTGGATGGGCACGGCCGGCTGACCGGCCTGATCACGGTGAAGGACTTCGTCAAGACCGAGCAACACCCATTGGCCACCAAGGACAGCGACGGCCGGCTGCTGGTGGGGGCGGCGGTCGGCGTCGGCGGTGACGCCTGGGTACGCGCGATGATGCTGGTCGACGCCGGAGTGGACGTGCTGGTGGTCGACACCGCACACGCGCACAATCGCCTGGTGCTCGACATGGTGAACAAGCTCAAGCTCGAGGTCGGCGACCGGGTGGAGGTGGTCGGCGGCAACGTCGCCACCCGTTCGGCGGCCGCGGCGCTGGTCGACGCCGGTGCCGACGCCGTGAAGGTGGGCGTGGGACCGGGCTCGATCTGCACCACCAGGGTGGTAGCCGGTGTCGGTGCACCTCAGATCACGGCGATTCTGGAGGCCGTCGCGGTGTGCCGCCCGGCAGGTGTGCCGGTGATTGCCGACGGCGGCCTGCAATATTCCGGCGACATCGCCAAGGCGCTGGCCGCGGGCGCGTCGACAGCCATGCTCGGCTCGCTGCTGGCCGGCACGGCCGAGGCGCCCGGTGAACTGATCTTCGTCAACGGCAAGCAGTACAAGAGCTACCGCGGTATGGGTTCACTCGGGGCCATGGCAGGACGGGGTAGTTCCGGCGGCGGGGGCAAGTCTTACTCCAAGGACCGCTACTTCGCCGACGATGCGCTCTCCGAAGACAAGCTGGTTCCCGAGGGAATCGAAGGGCGGGTGCCGTTCCGCGGTCCGCTGGGCTCGGTGATCCACCAGTTGACCGGTGGCCTGCGGGCTGCAATGGGGTATACGGGCTCACCCACCATCGAGGTGCTGCAGCAGGCGCAGTTCGTCCGGATCACGCCGGCCGGGCTGAAGGAAAGTCACCCGCACGACGTCGCCATGACCGTCGAAGCACCGAACTACTACGCACGCTGACGGTGGCCATGGTTGAGATCGGCATGGGCCGCAGTGCCCGTCGTACCTATGAACTCAGTGAGATCAATATCGTGCCGTCGCGGCGCACCCGCTCGTCGCAGGACGTGTCCACGGCGTGGCAGCTGGACGCTTACCGGTTCGAGATCCCGCTGCTGGCCCACCCGACCGACGCCCTGGTCTCCCCGGAGTTCGCCATCGAATTCGGCCGCCTTGGTGGTCTGGCGGTGCTCAACGGCGAAGGCCTGATCGGCCGGCACTCCGACGTGCAGGCCAAGGTCGCCCAGCTCATCGAGGCGGCAACTAAGGAGCCCGAACCGTCGGCGGCGATCCGGTTGCTGCAGGAGTTGCACGCGACCCCGCTGAACCCCGAGCTGCTGGGCGCGGCGGTGGCCCGCATCCGCGAGGCCGGCGTCACCACCGCGGTGCGGCTGAGCCCGCAGAACGCCCAGGCGCTCACCCCGGTGCTGCTGCAGGCCGGCGTGGACCTGTTGGTCATCCAGGGCACCATCGTCTCGGCCGAACGGGTGGCCAGCAACGGCGAGCCGCTCAACCTCAAAACCTTTATCTCCGAACTGGACATACCTGTTGTCGCGGGCGGCGTGCAGGACCATCGCACCGCCCTGCACCTGATGCGCACCGGCGCGGCGGGCGTCATCGTCGGTTACGGCTCTACCAGGGGCGTGACCACCACCGACGAGGTGCTGGGCATCAGCGTGGCAATGGCCACCGCGATCGCCGACGCCGCCGCTGCCCGGCGCGAGTACCTGGACGAGACCGGCGGGCGCTATGTGCACGTGCTGGCCGACGGCGACATCCACAATTCCGGTGAGCTGGCCAAGGCCATCGCCTGTGGTGCCGACGCCGTGGTGCTGGGCACCCCGCTGGCCGAATCGGCCGAGGCCCTGGGCGAGGGCTGGTTCTGGCCGGCGGCCGCGGCGCACCCGTCGTTGCCGCGCGGCGCGCTGCTGCAGATCGCTGTCGGGGAACGCCCGCCGCTGCAACGCGTGCTCAACGGGCCGTCCGACGACCCGTTCGGCACGCTGAACCTGGTCGGCGGTCTGCGCCGGGCGATGGCCAAGGCGGGGTATTGCGACCTCAAGGAGTTCCAGAAGGTCGGTCTGACGGTCGCCAGTTGAGGCCCCCGTTCGATCGCGAGCAGACACAAAATCGCATGGTTTGGAGCCAAAACGTGCGATTTTGTGTCTGCTCAGCACACCTCTTGACGGGTCTGATGTAAAGCGGGTCATACTGCACCGATGAAACCGGACTTCGACGTCTTGATCATCGGTTCAGGCTTCGGGGGCAGCGTCAGCGCGCTGCGCCTTACGGAAAAGGGTTACCGGGTCGGCGTGCTCGAAGCCGGCCGCCGGTACGCCGACGAGGACTTCGCCAAAACCTCCTGGGACCTCCGTAAATTCCTCTGGGCGCCCAAGCTGGGCTGCTACGGCATCCAGCGCATCCACCCGCTCAAGAACGTCATGATCCTGGCCGGAGCGGGCGTGGGCGGCGGTTCGCTGAACTACGCGAACACGCTGTACATCCCGCCGGACCCGTTCTTCAACGACCAGCAGTGGAAGCACATCACCGACTGGCGTGACGAGCTGATGCCGCACTACCAACAGGCGCAGCGGATGCTCGGTGTGGTCTCCAACCCGACCTTCACCGATGCCGACCGCATCTTCAAAGAGGTCGCTGACGAGATGGGCTGCGGCGACACCTGGGTGCCCACTCCGGTCGGGGTGTTCTTCGGTCCCGACGGCAAGCAGACGCCGGGGCAGACCGTGCCGGACCCGTATTTCGGTGGCGCCGGACCGGCGCGCACCGGCTGCCTGGAATGCGGCTGTTGCATGACGGGTTGCCGGCACGGTGCCAAGAACACGCTGCTCAAGAATTATCTCGCCCTCGCGGAATCCGCCGGCGCGCAGGTGATTCCGATGACGACAGTAAAGGGATTCGAGCAGCGGCCCGACGGGTTGTGGGAGATCAAGACGGTTCGCACCGGCAGCTGGGTGCGCCGCGACCGGCGCACCTACACCGCGTCGTACCTGATCCTGGCCGCCGGCACCTGGGGCACCCAGCATCTGCTCTTCCACATGCGTGATAAGGGAAAGTTGCCCAAGCTGTCCGAGCGGCTGGGTGTGTTGACCCGGACCAATTCCGAATCGATCGTCGGCGCGGCGACGCTGAAGGTGGATCCCAAGCTGGACCTGACCCACGGCGTGGCGATCACTTCGTCGATCCACCCGACCAGCGACACCCATGTCGAGCCGGTCCGCTACGGCAAAGGTTCCAACGCGATGGGGTTGCTGCAGACGCTGATGACCGATGGCCCGGGCCCGGAAGGCCCCAAAGCTGGGGATGTGCCGCGCTGGCGGCAGTTGCTGGACCAGGCCCGCGCGCATCCCAGGCTGATGCTGCGGATGCTTTATCCCAGGCAATGGAGTGAACGCACCACGATCGCACTGGTGATGCAGCACCTGGACAACTCGATCACCACGTTCACCAAGCGCGGCAAGCTCGGCATCCGCTGGTACTCGAGCAAGCAGGGCCACGGCGAGCCGAACCCGAGCTGGATCCCGGTGGGCAACGAGGTGACCCGGCGCATCGCGGAAAAGATCGACGGCGTGGCCGGCGGCACCTGGGGCGAGTTGTTCAACATCCCGCTGACCGCCCACTTCCTCGGCGGCGCGGCGATCGGCGACAGCCCGTCGAACGGGGTCATCGACCCCTACCACCGGGTGTACGGCTACCCGACGCTGTTCGTTGTCGACGGCGCCGCCATCTCGGCCAACCTGGGTGTCAACCCATCGTTGTCCATCGCCGCCCAGGCCGAGCGGGCCGCGTCGCTCTGGCCCAATAAGGGCCAGAACGACGAGCGGCCGCTGCAGGGCGACGCCTACCGCAGGCTTGACCCGATCGCCCCGGACAACCCCGTGGTGCCCGCCGACGCGCCGGGCGCGCTGCGGTGGTTGCCGATCGACCCGGTCAGCAAGACCGGCTGATCAGCTCGCCAGCGCCAGGGGCGCTCCACTGACAACACGGCTGCGCTGCCCGTACACGTCCACCGGCACGTCGCCCATCAGCGTGATCCGGTTCATCAGCCGGTACTGGTCGTCGTAGTCGTCGACCGCCCGGTGCTGGGTGGCCCGGTTGTCCCAGACGGCCACGTCGCCCGGCTGCCAGTTCCAGCGAATCGTGTTCTCCGGTTGGGTGATCCGGTTCTGCAGGATGTCGAACAGCGCGCTGGATTCGCGGCTGTCCAACCCGACGAAGCTGGAAACGAAACCGCCGGCGACCAGCGTCCGTTCGCCGGTCTCCGGGTGGACCCGCACCACCGGGTGTTCGGTCTGGAAGTCGGGGGTCTCGAACGCCTGCCGGAACGCGCGCTGCAGGTCGGTCATCGATTCGGTCTGGACGTAGTCGTAGCGGTTGGTGTGCAGTGCCCACAGGTTGTCGGCGAGACACTTCAGCGGCTCGGGCAACTCGGCGTAGGCCGTCGCGGTGTTGGCCCACAGTGTCGAACCGCCGTAGCTGGGCAGGGTGACTGCCCGCAGGATCGAGGCGGCCGGGTAGTTGGCCGCGAACGTGACGTCGGTGTGCCAGCGGTTGGCCTTACCGAACTCGGAGTTGATCGGCGTGACGACCGGGGCGTCCGGAGCCAGCGAGGTGGCCGCCGGATGGCCGATCGGAGTGCCCAGCAGAGTGGCGAACGCGAGTTGCTGCTGGTCGTCGAGGTGATGCTGGTCGCGGAAGAAGATCACTTTGTGGGTCAACAACGCCGCGCGGATTTCGTCCACCGCCGCGGAGGAGAGGTCGCCGCCCAGGCGGACACCGTCGATCTCCGCGCCGATGCGGCTGCCCAACTTGTGCACTGCTATCAGGTTTGTCATCGCTGTTCCTTCACGGAAGAGGGGTGTAGTCAGTTGACTACCTGCCGGCGAGTGTAGTCAATTGACTACGCCGCGGCAAGGGGACTCCGCTGGTTACCGACGGCGCTCGGCGCTGACCGGCGCGTCACCGAGGAGGGTGAGGCGGTGTATGAGCCGGCGCTGGCCGCCGAAGGAGATCACCTGGTGGGTCGGCAGCGGCTGGTGGATCTCGTCGACGGTGGCCTCGTCCAGGTCGCCACCCAGGCGCACCCCGTCCAGGCGGGCGCCGATGCGGCTACTCAGCGTGGTGACGGCTACCTTGTGCGCCATCTCTGCTCTTTTGCGGGCGATCTGGTGTAGTCAACTGACTACCACGTTAACGTAGACGCGTGACTACGCGGGCGGCAAGCGTTTCGCGCGGCGCGATTCCCACCGGTCGAGAAGAGGTGGCGGCCGCGGTGCTGCAGGCGGCCGCCGAGCTGTTCGCCGAGCGAGGACCCGCCGCGACCTCGATTCGCGACATCGCCGCTCGGTCAAAGGTGAACCACGGCTTGGTGTTTCGTCACTTCGGCACGAAGGAGAAACTGGTCGGCGCGGTGCTCGACCACCTGAGTGCGGCCACCACCGCGGCGCGGCAACGCGGCGCCTCGGAGGCCGAGGTCGAGCAAGCCGTAGAGCAGCATATGCGGGTGATCGCGCGCACGCTGCTGGACGGCTACCCGGTAGGGCAGCTGCAGACGCAGTTTCCCGGCATGGCGCAGCTGCTCGAGGCGGTGCGCCCCCATTTTCCCGATGATCGCAGCGCGCGGCTGGCGGTGGCCAATGCCGCTGCCCTGCAATTCGGCTGGCGCCTGTTCGAGCCGTTCCTGCGGGCGTCGACCGGGCTGGACGACCTGACGGACGCCGAGCTGCGGCAGTCCGTCATTGCCGAGTTGGCCCGTATGGTCCAACCGCACTGAGTCCGCGGCGCCGCTGAGAACTGGGCTGCCTGCGGCGCATGAATTCCGCAGGGATTTCCCAAAGATCTGGCCAGCGCTTGAGCCGATCCTCTGCATCATGACGATGAAGGCAGCAAACCAGTTGGGATTCGCGGGCGCGCTGGTAACGCTGGCGGCCGCATCAGTGATCGCATATCCCGTTGCGGCGCAGGCTAATCCGGGGCGCGACGGCGCCCGGATGTATGGCGACCCCACCGCGGCGGCACCTTTCTGGCGCCGGCAGCACGGCTTGGACTGCGCAGAGGTCGCGGTGGCCGATGTGGTCGGTGAGCTCACCGGCAACCAACCCAGCGAGGACGAGGTCAGGGCGCTGTCCGAGAACACCCCGAGCTCGGTTCGGCCTGGACCGATCTTTCAAAACGGGGGCACCGACAATCGGGACATACCGATTCTGCTGGGGCACTACGGTATTGCGACCGTAATGGGCCTGTTCACCATTGGGTCGCTGGCACCGGAGTTGGGCGCGGGCCGCAAGGTGATCGCCGGGGTCAACGGCGAGACTTTGTGGAATCAGCGTGGTGACCGTACCCACGAAAACCACTTCGTCGTCGTCACCGGCATCGACACCGGGGCCGGTGTTGTGCACCTCAACGACAGCGGCATCGACTGGGGCCGCGACGAGGTGATTCCGATGGCCGTATTCGAAGCGTCGTGGGCCACCAGCAACCACTTCGCCGTTGTGGCCAAGTGACGGGTGGCGGTGAGCCCTAAGTGATCCGTATCAACGATCGCCGGTGAATCGGTTCACGACCCGGCGGCTGGATCGGCGCAGGCAGCAATGCCTCGCGTCGACGCACCGCGATGGTCGACGGCTCTTCGGTGGTCAAGGTGACCTCCTCACCGGCGTGCTGGATGACCAACTCGCCGTCGGGACCGTCACGCAGCGAGTAGGTGACGTTCTCGTGGTCGGCGTCCACGGTGACCCGAAAACCGCGCCAGCGTAACCGGAAGCGCAGCCGCGAGATGCCGTCGGGCAGTTGCGGGTCGAGGGACAGAATGCCCTCGTCGTCGCGTAGTCCGCCGAACCCGGCGACCAGTGCCGTCCACGCGCCGGCCAGGGAGGCCATGTGCAGACCGTCGCGGGTGTTGCGGTGCAGATCGCGCAGGTCGATGAGCGCGGCCTCGTAGGCGTAGTCGTGGGCCAGTTCCAGGTGGCCGACCTCCGCACACATCACCGCCTGGGTGCACGCCGACAGCGACGAGTCGCGGACAGTCCGCCGCTCGTAGTAGTCGACGTTGCGCGCCTTCTGTTCGGGTGTGAACTCATGGCTCTGCCACTGCATGGCCAGCACCAGGTCGGCCTGCTTGATCACCTGCGCGGGGTAGAGCCGGACGTAGGCTTCGTGCATCAGCAGCGGATAGGTGGCGTTGTTCTGGAAGTCCCATTCGGCGAAAGTGGTGAATCCTTCGCACTGTTGATGGACGCCCAACTCCTCGTCGTAGGGGATGTGGGCGGCACTGGCCGCGTCGCGCCAGGCGGCCATCTCCTCGGTGGTGACACCCAGCGCGCCGGCCTTGTCGGGGTGGCGCTTGGCGGCCTCGGCGGCGATACGCAGATTGTTGGCCGCCATCAAATTGGTGAAGACGTTGTCCCGGACGATCGCGGTGTATTCGTCGGGGCCGGTCACCCCGTCCAGATGCCACACGCCGTGCCGGTCGTGGTGTCCCAGCGACATCCACAGCCGGGCGGTCTCGATCAGCACCGGCAACCCGCACTCCTCCTCGAGCGAGTTGTCCCCGGTGACGACGCGGTAGCGCTCGAAGGCCATCGCGATGTCGGCGTTGATGTGCCAGCCTGCCGTGCCGGCCGGCCAGTAGGCCGAGCACTCCTGCCCGCGGATGGTGCGCCAGGGGAAGGCCGCACCGTCTAGACCGAGTTCGGCCGCCCGCTCCGTGGCCAGATCCAGTGTCGACGCTCGCCAGCGCAGCGCGTCGGCGACCGCATGTGGGACGGTGTAGGTGAGTACCGGCAGCACGAAACCTTCGGTGTCCCAGAATGCGTGGCCGTCATAGCCAGTTCCGGTGAGTCCCTTGCTGGGAATGGCCCGGCGTTCGGCGCGCGCGCTGGCCTGCAGCAGGTGGAACATGCCGAACCGCACGGCCTGCTGGCTTTCCGGATCCCCCTCGACTTCCACGTCGGCCGCGTCCCAGAACAGGTCCAGGTAAGCGCGTTGGCCGTCGATCAGACCCTGCCATCCGCTGTAGCGGGCGCTGGACAGTGCTGCGGCGGCCTGGTCCCGCAGCCCTGGACGGGACCGCAGGCTCGACCAGCCGTACGCCAGGTATTTGACGATGCGCAACTTCTGCCCGGGCCGCAGGCCGCAGATCACCGTGGTGCGCGCCAGGTCGGCGCGGACGTCGGTGCTGATCTCACACCGGCCCGGAACCTCGACCTCGTGATCCATCGCGGCCGCCATCATCAGCGCGCTGCTGCGGGTCCGGTGCATGAGAAGCGCTCTGCCCTCGGTGATTTCGTGATCGACGGCCTCAAGTGGATTCTCCAGGATGGCCGAAACGCGGGGGTCGTCGGAGGTCTCGGGCTGGTCTTCGTTGGTGACCAGTTCTGATTGCACGGTGACGCGGGAGAAATCGTCAATGGCTTCGACCACGTACTCGATGGCCGCGACACCGCGGTGTGCCAACGACACCAGCCGGGTGGAGGTCACCTTCACCTGCTTGCCGGTGGGGGAGCGCCAGTGTGCGCAGCGGGTCAGCGTTCCGGCGCGCAAGTCGAGAATCCGCTCGTGGTCCAGCAATTCGCCGTAGCGTACGTCGAAGGGCTCGTCGTCGACCATGAGCCGGATGATCTTCCCGTTGGTGACGTCGACGACGGTCTGCCCGGCTTCGGGGTATCCGTATCCCGCCTCGGCATAGGGCAGCGGCCGGATCTCGTAGAACGAGTTCAGATAGGTACCGGGTAAGCCGTAGGGTTCGCCTTCATCGAGGTTGCCGCGTAATCCGATGTGCCCGTTGGATAAAGCAAACAGCGACTCCGACTGGGCCAACAGGTTGAGATTGAGACGGGTTTCGCGGATCTGCCACGGCTCGACCGGAAACGCTTCCTCGGAGATCATGATGCTTCCCCGTCGTCGTCGAGCAGTTCGGCCAGATCGGTCACCACGACGTCGGCGCCGTTGTCGCGCAGCTCGTCAGCTTGACCCACCCGGTCGACACCTACCACGAGTCCGAAGTTACCGGCCCGGCCGGCCTGCACGCCGGAGATTGCGTCTTCGAAAACCGCGGCGGCCGCCGGCTCGACATCGAGAAGCTGGGCGCCGCGCAGGTAGGAGTCCGGGGCCGGCTTGCCGGCGATGTTCTCCTCGCGCAACGTCACGCCGTCCACGCGCTGCTGGACGAACCGGTCCAGGCCGGTGATCTCGAGCACGTCGCGGGTGTTGGCGCTCGATGACACCACGGCCACTTTGAGGCCCGCGGCCTGCACCGCCTCCAGGTAGCGCCGGGACCCGTCGAACACCGTGACACCGTCTTTGCGCAGAACCGCTTGAAATGCATCGTTTTTCCGGGTGCCCAGACCGTGCACGGTCTCGGCGTCGGCTGGATCGTCGGGGCCGCCGTCAGGAAGGTGGATGTCGCGGCTCCGCAGGAACGATCGGACGCCGTCCTCCCGCTTCTTGCCGTCCACGTACTGGCGGTAGTCGGAGTCCGCATCGAAGGGCACGAATCGTTCCCCGGACTCCTCGGCGCGCTGCCTGAGGAAGGCGTCGAACATCTCCTTCCAGGCCTTGGTGTGCACGCTCGCGGTGTCAGTGAGCACTCCGTCGAGGTCGAACAGACAGGCCCGCACTTCCTCTGGCAGACCGAGCGTCGATACCACTGGCACAACCCCACTTCCCATGTAGTTTGGCGATGTAGTTGGCAACACCCCTCCACATGCCCGGTGCTGCGCCGGCGGCAAACTATGAATCTATCAAGCCGTGTTTGCGCGCCACCTCTTCGAAGCTGCTGCGCACCGCGAGGATCTGCTGGGCATTCAATGCCGGCGTTATGTGTAATAGCTTCTCGGTTATTGTGTGCCGGAATTCCTCGGGCGAAAGCACATCGAAATATTCGTCGCCAGCGCCTGACGGATCGTCTTCAACGGGCGCAGAGCTGTTCGACAAGCGTACTTCCCGGGCGAATTTCCCGCGATTTCCCTCGTCAATTTCGAAAGACACCCGGGCGCCACGCACTGCGAGCTGTTTGTCCACTTCAAGGTCGTTGACGTGGAGAAACACGTCTTCTCCGCCGATATCCGGCGTGATGAAACCATAACCGCGCACCCCGTCGAAACGCACAATTCTACCCGTGACCCGCACCCTTTTGACCCCTGATTGATCCGTCACCTACTCCGGCGATCATACCGGGGGAGACCGGTCTGACGATGCGGGGGCGAATCGCTGCAAGCGGCAGAAATTGACGTCGGCCGCGCCGGCGGGGGGTCAGGTTCCGGCGGCGGTCAGCAACTGCAATGACGAACGATCGAAGTAGACATCATTTCGCGCCAGGTGGTCGCCATCGGCCAGCGCCAGGTCCATGCCGTCGATCTCCACCTGCATGTCGTTGCCGGCGAGGCGGAAGGTGGCGCGCCACAGAACGGCGGCGCCTTCCCCGTCGCGCAGCGGATACGCCTCGCGCAGGGCCCAGTGCATCTGCCAGCGGTCGAACAACTTCGTCAGATAGCGGCGCATCGCGTCGGCGCCCTCGACAAAGCCGCGGGTGTTGGGATCGCGGTAACGGACGTCATCGGTGTAGCAGTCGACGACGCGTTTCACCTCCTGGGTGTTCCAGGCTTGGAGGAGCCGTTCGGCCAGCGCTGTGGCCCGTTGGTGGTCCATCATTTCCCTCCTAGAGCAATGCTCCATATTAATGGAGTGATAGTCTAGCAGTGTGGCCGCCACCCGTACAGCCCGTCGCGCCGGCGCCGACCGCCGGTCGGCGATCATCGACGCAGCATTGAATCGGTTTCTCGCACAAGGCATCAGCGCAACGTCGCTGCGGCAGATTCAGCGCGATGCGCAGGCCAGCAACGGCAGTTTCTTCCACCACTTCCCGAGCAAGGAGTCGCTTGCGGGCGCGGTGTACGTCGACTGCGTGACGAAGTATCAGCAGGCTTTCCTGGTCGAACTCGCTCAGCAGGCAGGCGCGGAGGCGGGCGTGCGGGCGATTGTCGCCATGCATCTGCGGTGGTGTACCGATCACCCGCAGATGGCCCGGTTCCTCATCACCATGACCGAGCCGGCGGTCCTCGACGCGGCGGCGACCGAGCTGAAGGAACTCAACGAGCGCTTTGCGGGCGCGCTGCAGGCGTGGTGGCGACCCCACGCTCACTACGGGACGTTGCGGCCGCTACGACCCGCGCACAGTCAGGCGCTCTGGTTGGGTCCAGCTCAGGAATTGGTACGCGCCTGGCTGCTGGGCGTGCTGGCGGATCCCCCGGACAGCGAGGACGCCATCGTGCTCGCCGACGCGGCGTGGGTGTGCCTGCGCGCCGACGGTCTACAGGATGCCGGCGACATCGCTGACGATCGACCTGGCCGCGCTGTAGTAGGCGTAGGCAAGGAAGAAGCTCAGGAAGGTCAGTAGTCCGGTGTCGGCCGCGACGGGATATCCGACCGCGTTGAGCAAGCCTGCGGGATCGCCGTCCACCGCTTGCCGGATGCCGTCCAGGAAGAGGTTCACATCGTAGGACGGCAGCGAGAAAGCAATGGCGCTCAAGGTATCGGCGGTCGGAAGCAGCGTCGAGTAGGCCGTGGCCGTGGCACTCGTGACCGCGCTTGCGAGGCTGGTGTTCGCCGTCTGCATGCCGTCGATGACACCGTCGATCGACGGCAGCGAGAATGCCGGCTGGGTCAGGCGTGGGACGCCCGACGGGGACAGGCTCGGCAGCGACGGCAGGTGCCAACCGCGCAGATCGGTCGCGGCGGAATCGATGCCCTGCTGCGTGCCGCTGAGCAGGTCGTTGCACACGGTCACCGCGCTGACGTCCGGGAACAGCCCGAACGGGGTGGGGACATTGGCCGGACCGGTCGAATAGCCGTAGTCGGGGTTGCCGTAGCCCAGATTCACGATCACCTTCAAATCGGGCTGAATCAGATCGGCGATGGTATTGCCCACGAACGTCGTCCGCAGCGGCTCGAGTAGCGGCAGATTGTGAGTGGGAATCATGTAGTAGGTGGTCATCGTCAATCCCTCGGTTGGCAGTTGGACAGCCGTGGCGACCTGCGCGGGAGTAAGGGTGGGATACAGCGGGTGGACATAGAGCGCGCCGAGCATGGCGTTGGCGTCGGCAACGACATTGAGCGGGTACTGGGGAAAGTCCGCGAAGCCGTCGTACTCGATCGTGTACATGACGGTCGGATAGTCATTGGCCGGGGTGGACCCCGGGAACGACTTGCCCAGACTCGGCAGGGTCAGACCGTCGAAGCGCGAATACAACCCTCCGTTGGGGTTCATCGGGTTTCCGACCAACGAAAAGCTCACCGCATCGCTGGGCACGCCTGCGGCTTTGAGGTTGGCCATCTCCAGCGATGCGATCCCGGCGCCCTGCGAGAAGCCCTGAACGACCACGTGATTTCCGGCTGCCAGCTGTGCATCGATCGCCTTGTCGAGGATCTGCAGGCCCTGCGCCCACGACGCGTCCTCGGTGAGAGTCTTGACGCCGGTGATCCAGTAGGACTGTGCCGGTGTCTGCAACGCCTGGGCGTTGGTCACGGTGAAGCCGGGGAAACGGGGTGTGACGTAGTCGGCCAGCACGGTGTTGACGTAGCTCTGCGACGGCAACGGGAATCCGCTGCCGCCTATCACCAGGGTGACGTTGGACGCGGCCGCCGGAGCCGACTCGGTCGCCGCGCCGGCGCTATATGCCGTCGCGGCGCCCGACGGCGGGCTCAGCGGCGTCTGCCATCCCGTGAGCCGGGCGACCGCGGCCGAAGTCGCGCCGTAGTAGTCCGACATGGCGACCACATCCTGGGCCCACATCCGTTCGTACTCGGCCTCGGTGGCAGCGATCGCTGGTGCGTTGAGCCCCAATATGTTTGACACGACCAGCGAAAGCAGCTGAGTCCGGTTGCCCGCCAACGTCTCCGGTGGCACGGTGGCGGCCAGTGCGGCGTCGTAGGCCGCTGCCGCGGCCGTTGCCTGGCGGGCGCTGTGCGCGGCCCCCGTCGCCGCGTCGCGCAGCCAACGCGAATACGACGACGCCAGTTCGGTCATGGCTGTCGCCGAGGTTCCCTGCCATGCCGATCGCGTCAGATCCGATACCACGGACGTGAATGCGTTCGCCGTGGACGTCAGGTCTTCACTCAATCCCTGCCATGCCGATGCCGCCGCCAGCAGGGGCAGCGGTCCCGGTCCATGCGCGATGCGGGCAGAAGTGACCTCCGGCGGCGAGACCATGAAGTCCACCACAACCACCTCACCTGCCCCCTTCGAACTGACAACCTGAGTAGACGATTCATGGGACTATAGGAGCGGTCCTCAGTTCCGTCAACTATGGTTGACAAAGATCGGACTCGTTGCATGGCTAAACTCGATGCCCGTGGAATCAGCCTCGCCGCGGCCCGTGTTGGTGGTCGACTTCGGTGCCCAGTACGCCCAGTTGATCGCCCGCCGGATCCGGGAGGCGCGGGTGTTCTCGGAGGTGATCCCGCACACCGCGTCGGTCGAGGAGATCCGGGCCCGCAATCCGTTGGCGCTGGTGCTCTCGGGCGGTCCGGCCAGCGTGTACGCCGACGGCGCCCCGCAACTGGATCCGGCGTTGTTCGACCTCGGTCTGCCGGTGTTCGGCATCTGCTACGGGTTCCAGGCGATGGCGCAGGCGCTCGGTGGCACCGTTGCCCACACCGGCACCAGCGAGTACGGCCGCACCGAGTTGAAAGTCTCTGGCGGGGAACTACATTCGGATCTGCCCGGAGTTCAGCCGGTATGGATGAGCCATGGCGACGCGGTCACCGCTGCGCCGGAGGGATTCCAGGTGGTGGCCAGCAGTGCAGGGGCGGCGGTGGCCGCCTTCGAAGCGCGCGACCGTGGTCTGGCCGGCGTGCAGTACCACCCCGAGGTCATGCACACCCCGCACGGGCAGCAGGTGTTGAGCCGGTTTCTGCACGAGTTCGCCGGAATCGGTGCGGAGTGGACTCCGGCCAACATCGCCAACGCTCTCATCGAGCAGGTGCGCGAGCAGATCGGCGACGGCCACGCGATCTGCGGGCTCTCGGGTGGGGTGGACTCGGCGGTCGCCGCCGCACTGGTGCAGCGCGCCATCGGCGACCGGTTGACGTGCGTCTTCGTCGACCACGGTCTTTTGCGCGCCGGTGAGCGAGCGCAGGTGGAGCGCGACTTCGTCGCCGCCACGGGAGCCAATCTGGTCACCGTCGACGCGGCGCAGACCTTCCTCGCGGCGCTCTCGGGTGTCAGCAATCCCGAGGGCAAGCGCAAGATCATCGGCCGGCAGTTCATTCGTGCCTTCGAGGGTGCGGTACGGGATGTGTTGCACGGCAGCACGATTGATTTCCTGGTGCAGGGGACGCTGTATCCGGATGTGGTGGAGTCCGGCGGCGGGAGCGGCACCGCCAACATCAAGAGCCACCACAACGTGGGTGGTCTGCCCGATGACCTGAAGTTCACCCTCGTCGAACCATTGAGGTTGCTGTTCAAAGACGAAGTGCGCGCGGTCGGACGCGAGCTGGGCCTGCCGGAGGAAATCGTTGCGCGCCAGCCATTCCCGGGTCCCGGCTTGGGCATCAGAATCGTCGGCGAGGTGACCGCCGCGCGGCTGGAGACGCTGCGCCGGGCGGACTTGATCGCGCGGGAGGAGCTGACGGCGGCGGGCCTGGACAACCAGATCTGGCAATGCCCGGTGGTCCTGCTGGCTGACGTCCGTTCGGTCGGCGTGCAGGGTGACGGGCGCACTTACGGACACCCGATCGTATTGCGCCCGGTATCCAGTGAGGACGCCATGACCGCCGACTGGACCCGGGTGCCCTATGAGGTGCTGGAACGCATCTCGACCCGCATCACCAACGAGGTCCGCGAGGTGAACCGGGTGGTGCTCGACGTCACCAGCAAACCGCCCGGAACCATCGAGTGGGAATAGCCCGACGACGATGCGGGCCGCGTGCGGCCCGAGGAGAAGTCGGGCCGTCGGGAATAGCCCGACGACGATGCGGGCCGCGTGCGGCCCGAGGAGAAGTCGGGCCATCGAGTGGGAATAGCCCGACGACGATGCGGGCCGCGTGCGGCCGGTCCTGCACTGGGGCGGGCGCGGCAGCCGGCTGGGAACTGCGCCGCGGATCAGCGCCGCCTTCGAGTTCCAGCGTGCCGACCGTGCACCGTTCAACAATCCGCTATTGGATCCCGCCGGGTTGCCGACGTTTCATGTGCGGCTCGGGTTGATCGGCAAGCAGGTGCTGCAGCACCGCCATATGTACCCCTCGGCGATGAGATCGCGCGGCGATTGCGACGTCCCTGTTCCAGCGGTTCATGCCGGGTGTCCCGATGCCCACCGCGTTTCCCGTTCCGTCCGGCGTGGCCGCTAACTCAACCGCTACCTGCTCGGTAACAGTATTTGCTGGATCAGGGGTCACAACAGCGCCACCAGCTATCAGCCGCCACATCAGCACCAAGCGCTGCCACCCGGTGGCCCGACCGCGTCTTGACGCTGTCGGGGGGTGGGTGTTTACTCGAAACGTATCGAACATACTTTCGAAAGAGTTTGATGGGGAGGCTGGTCATGACCGCGGCTGTTGCCTCTGATCAACACCGGGAAAACCGGGTTGAGCAGCTGAAACAGCTGCGACAGAAGATCGCTGCGCTGTCTGGCAAAGATACCGCCCGGCTTGATGAGCCGGTATCGGCGGGTCCGGCGCTGTTGCCGCGTGGCACGGTGGCGGTGGTGTCGGGAGCGCGGTCGTTGGTGTTGCGCATGGTGGCCGATGTGACGGCCGGCGGGGGGAACGCGGTCATCGTCGGCCAGCCGGATATCGGGTTGCTGGCCGCGGTGGAAATGGGGGCGGACCTGAGTCGTCTGGCGTTGATTCCGGATGCCGGAAACGATCCGGTGGAGGTGGCCGCGGTGCTCGTCGACGGGATGGATCTGGTGGTTCTGGGCCTGGGCGGCCGTCGGGTGACGCGGACCCGGGCGCGGGCGGTGGTGGCCCGTGCCCGCCAGAAGGGCTGCACGGTCCTGGTCACCGACGGTGATTGGGAAGGGGCGTCAACGCGATTGGAGGCCCGGGTCTGCGGCTACGAACTCACTCCGTCTTTCGGGGGCGAGCCACCCCCCGGGGTCGGGCGCATCAGTGGGGTGCGGCTGCAGATCCACCGGTGCGGCCGGTCGATCGGCCGAGCCCGAACCGGGTGACGCTGATGGCTTCTCGAGCGCTGGCGATCTGGTGCATGGACTGGCCGGCGGTCGCGGCGGCAGCGGCCGCGGGCCGGTCCGCAACGGATCCGGTCGCGGTCACCGTGGCCAACCGGGTGATCGCCTGTTCGGCGACGGCCCGGGCGGCCGGGGTACGGCGCGGCCTCCGACGCCGGGAAGCGGCGGCGCGGTGTCCGCAACTGCACATCGCGGCCGCCGACGTGGACCGCGACGCCCGCTTCTTCGAAGGGGTGATCTCCGCGGTGGAGGATCTGGTGCCCCGTCCCGAGGTGCTGCGCCCCGGGCTTCTGGTGTTGCCGGTGCGCGGTGCGGCCCGGTTTTTCGGATCGGAGCAACAGGCGGCTGAGCGGTTGATCGACGCGGTGGCCGCAGCCGGTGCCGAGTGCCAGGTCGGGATCGCCGACGGGCTGTCCACCGCGGTCTTCGCCGCGCGCGCGGGTCGCGTGGTGGAGCCGGGAGGGGATGCGCGGTTCTTGTCCACACTGTCGATCCGTCAACTCGCCACCGAGCCGAGCCTGTCCGGTCCGGGTCGCGATGAATTGACGGATCTATTGTGGCGGATGGGAATTCGCACCATTGGACAGTTCGCCGCGCTGTCCCGCACCGACGTCGCCTCCCGGTTCGGAGCCGACGCGGTGACTGCGCACCGGTTCGCCCGCGGCGAATCGGAACGGGGTCCCTCGGGGCGTGAACCGCCGGCGGAACTCGGTGCCGTACTGGACTGCGATCCGCCGATCGGCCGGGTCGACGCCGCGGCATTCGCCGGCCGCTCGCTTGCTGCCACATTGCACCAGGCGCTGCTTGCCGCCGGAGTGGGGTGCACTCGGCTGGCCATTCACGCGGTCACCGCCAGCGGCGACGAGCTGAGCCGGGTATGGCGGTGCGCCGAACCGTTGACCGAGGACGCAACCGCCGACCGGGTGCGCTGGCAACTCGACGGGTGGCTGAGCCATCGGATCGCGCGCGGTCGCCCACTGGACGCACCGGTGACGCTGTTGCGGCTCCAGGCCGTGGAGGTGGTCTCGGCCGAGGCGCTGCAGTTACCGCTCTGGGGTGGTCTTGGTGAAGAGGACAGGCTTCGGGCCCGCCGGGCGCTGGTGCGGGTTCAGGGGTTGCTGGGCCCGGAGGCGGTGCAGGTGCCGGTGCTGTCCGGCGGCCGCGGACCGGCCGAACGCATCACGCTGACTCCGTTGGGCGACGAGCCGGTGCCCCGGGCTGACCCTGCTCAGCCGTGGCCCGGCCAACTGCCCGACCCGTCGCCGGCGGTTCTGGTCGACGACCCGGTGGAACTGCTTGATATGCAAGGAAGCCCGGTCCGGGTGACCAGCCGGGGACTGTTCTCCGCCGAACCCGCGCTACTGGCTGTCCAGGGCCGGGATGACCGGCTGCGCTGGTGGGCGGGACCGTGGCCTGTCGACGAGCGATGGTGGGATGACCGGCCTGAGGCCGGTCACAAGGTTGGCCGCATCGCTCGTGCCCAGGTGCTCTTGGAAAGCGAGCGTGCGCTCTTGCTGTGTTACCGGCAGAGGAGGTGGTTCTTGGAGGGCATCTATGAGTGACTCACTTGCCGCAGGGGGTGGGGTGACCATCGGTCATGGCGTCTGATCAGCGAAAACGCCGCGGATTTACCGACGGGCAAAAATCCGGCCGAACCCGTGCGCCTCGTGCGGCCGCGAACCTGTTGTGGTGCAGGCGAATTCGCCGATCCAGGCCGGCGTACCGCTCGCAACGTAACAAAAAAGTAATGATGAGATGAACGGCGTGGGTCTCAGCCGGCGCTGCGAGAATTGCGCTTGTTCAAGAACGACGACCAGGACACCACATCGGGATGTTCCTTGAGCAGGGCCCTGCGTTGCCGTTCGGTCATCCCGCCCCACACGCCGAATTCGACCTTGTTGTCCAGAGCATCTGCGCCGCACTCCCGCAGCACCGGGCAGTGCCGGCAGATCGTCGCCGCCTGACGCTGCGCCGCCCCGGTCACGAAGAGCTCGTCCGGGTCTTTTGTCCTGCACAGACCCCTCGATACCCAGCCTCGTTCGCCGGCATCTTCGGCGAGCTGGGTGTTACTGACGGCGACAAGGTTCAGCCGTCGCGCGGCCGGGCGTGTTCCTGACACGAGATGGTCCCCTTAACTATCCGGCCGCGCTGTGCGACCGCCTCCCTCGGTGCAGACCAAGTTGTGACCGTTGCTCCATTGCTTTATAGCGCCACACGTGATCCGAATCTCACCGTTCCTCCAAATTAGGGGGTCGAGGGTCGATTGCGCAACAGTTCAACCATATTTTTTGGCACGGTTGTCCCATACTGTAGGTATGGTTTACGGGCCTGACCTTCACTTTCGGTATTTTGGCTGGTGAGCAGCGCATCGGGCGTCAGGTCGGTCAGCGACGGGTTTTCCTTGCGGGGGCAAACCCCAGCGCATGAAAGCCGCGCCGTTAGCCCGCCGAGTGTGGTCGTCACCGGCTCCGTCCGCGAGCTCGGGTGACCGCCGGCCGGCGACCCGTCAGCTCAGCCGGCTCGCAAACGCACCGATCCGGTGTATGAACCGGTCGAAAAAAGCTCTGGAATCGACGTCAATGCCTATCTGCGCGTTCGGCGTTCGTGTGCCACCCCAGTCGGCTGTGGTCATCCCGCGGTCGTCGGTGAGGTCGACGTCCACCGTGGCCGCCCGCGTCACGATCAGGTGGGGGTCCAGCGCTACGGCTGCGGCGAGCGGATCGTGCAGATGGGCCAGGTAGCCGAGGCCGCGGTCACGGTAGGTCTCGAAGTAGAACCGCATCGCGTCCTGGATGAATCCGGTCAGCGGCGACGGCCCGGACAACCCACCGAGGCGTTCGGGCGTCATCACAACCTTGCGCGTCAGGTCCAGTCCACACACCATAGGAAGTCGTGGGCGGCCGGTCCAGGCGGAGAACACCTCGGCCATCGCCTGGGCGTCGACTCGGGCGTTCCATTCGGCGGGGCCGCTGCCGTCGAACACTCCACCCATGATCACCAGTCGCTGCAACAGCCTCGGCATTTCCGGCTCGATGCGCAACGCCAGCGCCAGGTTGGTCAGCGGGGCGGTCGCCAACCCGATCAACTCGCCGGGATAGGCGCGCGCCGCGCGCACCCAGGCTGTAGCGGCATCGTGCTCGGTGAGCCGCCGATCGGTGTGCGGCAGCACCGCATAGCCTAATCCGTTGGGACCGTGTGCATCTCCACGCTCGGGAGGGTGCCCGTGCAATGGCGTGTCGGCGCCGCGGGAAACCGCGACGGGGCCGGCCCGGCACAATTCCAGCAGGCCGAGGTTGTTGGCGCACACCCGTTCCACGGGGACATTTCCGCCGGTGGAGGCGATACCCACCAGCTCGGGGTCGCTGGCCAGCAAATAGATCAGGGCAAGTGCGTCGTCGATGCCGGTGTCGACGTCGGCGAACACGGCGCTCACCGGGGACACGATACGCTGACCCGATGCCCGATGATCTGACCCCACACTTCGACGACGTGCAGGCGCACTACGACCTGTCCGATGACTTTTTCCGGCTGTTCCTGGATCCAACCCAGACTTACAGCTGTGCGTACTTCGAGCGCGACGACATGACGCTGGAAGAGGCGCAGATCGCCAAGATCGATCTCGCACTGGGCAAACTCGGACTACAGCCCGGCATGACTCTGCTCGATGTCGGCTGCGGCTGGGGCGCCACCATGATGCGCGCGATCGAGCGCTACGACGTCAACGTTGTGGGCCTCACCCTGAGCAAGAACCAGGCCAATCATGTCGAGGGGCTGTTCGCGAAATCCGACAGCCCCCGCACCAAACGCGTTCTGCTGCAAGGCTGGGAACAGTTCGACGAGCCGATCGACCGCATCGTCAGCATCGGCGCGTTCGAGCATTTCGGGCACGAACGTTACGACGCGTTCTTCACGCTGGCGCACCGCTTGCTGCCTGACGACGGCATCATGCTGTTGCACACCATCACCGGGCTGCACCCGCTGGAGATGAAGGAACGCGGCCTGCCCCTGACCTTCGAATTCGCCCGGTTCGTCAAATTCATTGTCACCGAGATCTTTCCGGGCGGCCGGCTGCCGTCGATACCGATGGTGCAGGAGCGCGCCACCGCCAACGGGTTCAACGTCACTCGCGTGCAGTCGCTGCAGCCGCATTACGCCAAGACTCTCGACATCTGGTCGGCCGCGCTGGCAGCGCAGAAGGATCAGGCGATCGCGTTGCAGTCCGAGGAGGTTTACGAACGCTACATCAAGTACCTGACCGGGTGTGCCGAGATGTTCCGCATGGGCTACATCGACGTCAACCAGTTCACCTGCGAGAAGTAGGCGCAACGGTCATCACCAGCACATCGCGTTGCGCCGGCCCTGAGCCGTCGATCGGCCGCATAGGCGACACACCGTGCAGCGTGCGGCGGTCGTCGCCGACCAGCAATGCACCGGGCTCGGCCAGCGTGGTGGTCAGCAGTGGGCGCCCACTCGAATCGCACTGCGCCGTCACGGCCACCGGGTCGGGGTGTCGTCTGTGATGGTTGCGGATGGGGCTCACGGATACCGCGCTCGGACACGGCTAAACGCCGGCCCGCAGATTTACCAATGCACCCCGGGCACCCGCCGTGCCAACCGCTTGACCGGCTTGGGTACCCCGACGCGCGGGACCGCCCGGACCGGCCGTCTTGGCCGAGGCGGTTGTGTGGCAACAGGTTCGGTGAGGCCGCGCGCGGCAGGCGAATCGGGGTAGCCGAGGTAGAGCTGATGCAGGATCCGGCGAGACAGCCTCGGTGCGAACTGGTGACCGGCCTGCGCGAGGGTGCCCATCGGGGTGTCGATGCGGACGGGCTTGTCGACCAGGCCGCGCACCACCATCGCCGCCGCGCGTTCGGCGCTGATGGGCGGCACCGGGTTGAGCCGGTTCGAGGGGGCGATCATCGGGGTCGCGACCAGCGGCATGTGGATGTTGGTGAAGGTGATGTGGTCGGACAACGTTTCGGTGGAGACCACGTCAGCGAACGCGTCCAGCGCCGCTTTGCTGGGCAGGTAAGAACTGTACTTCGGGTTGCGGGCTTGGACCCCGGCGCTGGAGACGTTGACGACATGACCGAACCGGCGCTCTCGCCAGTGCGGCAGCAACGCCAGCACCATCCGCACCGCACCGAAGTAGTTGACCGCCATCACCCGTTCGTAGTCGTGCATGCGGTCGCATGCGTTGACCACCGAGCGGCGGATCGAGCGGCCGGCGTTGTTCACCAGATAGTCGACGTGGTCGAAGCGGCCCAGGATGTCTTTGACGGTGTGCTCCACCGACGCCGCATCGGTGATGTCGCAGGTGAACGCGTAGGCCTGCCCGCCCTGCGCGCGGATCTCGTCGACCAGCTCGTCGAGCGCCTCGCCGTTGCGGGCCAGCGCGAAGACGGTGGCGCCGCGCTCGGCCACGGCTATCGCGGAGGCCCGCCCAATGCCGCTGGACGCGCCGGTGATGATGACGTGCCGCCCAACCAGCGGGCCGGTGGGATCATCGCGCCGGGCGCGGTCGGGATCCAGATGCTCGGCCCAGTAGCGCCACAGCCTCGGCGCGTACGTCGCGAATGCGGGTACTTCAATGCCGCTGTCGCGCAACGCCTCCTGCGTCCGGAGGTTGACGAACGTGGGAGCCAGATCGATGACGTCGAGAACCTCGGCGGGTACCCCCAATTGGGTGGCGGCCATGTTGCGCACCACCTTGGCGCGCCCGCCGGCCTTCAGCACCGAGGTCGCGACCGACCGCGGCAGTGACCCGCGCAGCGGGGGCAGACCCGCTTCCCGTGCGATCCCGCGATAGATGCCACGCAGCCCGACGCTATCGGGCGCGGTCAGATGGAAGGTCTGCCCGTCGCGACCCTCGGCATGCATGAGTGCCACCAGCGCATCCGCCACGTAGTCGACCGGGACGATGTTGGTGCGCCCGGTGTCGGGTAGCAGCACCGGCGTGAACGACGGCAGCACGGCGAGCTTGGCCAGTACGCCGAAGAAGTAGTAGGGCCCGTCGATCTTGTCCGTCCCACCGGTGCGCGAATCTCCGACGACCACGGCCGGGCGGTAGATGCGGTAGCGCAGCCCGTGGGTGTCCCGTATCAGCGCCTCGGCTTCGAACTTCGTCCGGTGATACGGGGTCGGCAGTCCCTGGCCGACGTCGAAGTCGTCCTCGGTGTACTCGCCGCGGAAGTCGCCGGCCACCGCGATCGATGAGACGTGATGGACGGTCGCGCCGAGCCGACCCGCCAGCGCGACGACGGCGCGGGTGCCTTCCACGTTGGCTTCCCGCTGCTCCGCCTCGCCGGCGGTGATGTCGTAGATCGCCGCGCAGTGCACCAGGTGGTCGACATGACCGAGCTCCGCGATCACCTGGTCGGCCAGATTCAGCTCGGGCAGCTCGCCGACCAGCGGCTTCACCCGTTCACCCCAGTCCAGGGCGAGACGCTCGAAGCGGCCCAGCGAACGGCTGCGGACCAGCACCCAGACCTGTGCATCGGGCTGGTCCAGCAGACGGGAAACGACTTGGCGGCCAATAAACCCGGTACCGCCGGTAACGACATACCGCATGCTGCCCATCGTGGCGGCATCCGGGCGCGCACGTCAACCGTGACGCGCGAAGCAAGCGTGCAGCCGTTTCACCCAGACTGAAAATCTGCAGCGGAATGCGGGGGTATCGGCCTGCTGAAATACAGCCTTTGCGAGGCGGGCGAGTCGGCTGCGATCAGCTGAAGCTGCGCACGCCGTCCCAGTCCACCAGGGTCCAGCCGGTGACGGGGTTGCCGGTGATCACCACGCGTCCGACATTGGGCAGCGGGTGGCTGTTGAGCAGACTGAGCTTGGGATTCTTGACGTTCATCAGCGTCCACACCATGATCGCCGTGCCCTGGGAGAACACCGCCGGCTTGTTGTGTCCGCTGTCGTAGATCTTGCGGATGGCCGTGCTGAACTGGGAATTGAAATCGCTGCCGCTCACCGAGCCCGGGATGCTGGTGTTCACGTCGCCGTCCACCCAGCGGACCGGTGCCAGCATGTATGTCGAATTGGCCATCGACTCGGGTTTGCCGTTGTACCAGCCGGCGTTGATCGACTGCAGGCCCTGCAGGACCTCGACCTGCCGGCCGACCTCGGTGGCCAGCGGCCCGGCGGTCTGCTGATCGGCGGCCATGGGGGAGGAATACAACGCGTCGAACTCGGTGTGTCCGACCTGATGGGCGAGCTGTTGGGCCTGGCCCTTGCCGTCGAGGGTGAGGCTGGGACCGGGGACCGCGGTGTCGATGATGCCGTCGGCGTTGGCCTGGGATTGCGCGTTGCGGATGAACGTCACCGTGATGCTGCGTGCCTGCGGGTTGCTGCTGCCGCAGGCGCCGACGGCCACCACTACCGCGGCGACAGCAACGAATTGGGACGCCCGCCGAATCAATGTGCGCTTCACCATGGCGATAGCCTGCCCTGCCGACACCGTCGGAGGGAAGGGTTTGCGATGGTTACTTCAGCGAAATTGCGGAATTGAAATCTGGAGGAGACGCATGGCGATTGACCCGAGTGCCGTCGGTGCGGTGACCGAGCCGCAGTTGTTCGAGTGGACCGACCGCGACACGCTGCTGTATGCGCTGGGAGTCGGTGCCGGGATCGAGGATCTGTCCTTCACCACCGAAAACAGTCACGGCATCCCGCAGCAGGTGTTGCCGACCTACGCCGTGATCTGCTGCCCGGCGTTCGGAGCGGCCGGCAAGGTCGGAACGTTCAACTGGGCCATGCTTTTACACGGGTCACAGACCGTCCGGCTGCGCGCGCCGCTGCCGCCGGCGGGCAAGCTGTCGGTGGTCTCCGAGGTGACCGACATCCAGGACAAGGGTGAGGGCAAAAACGCCATCCTGATGTTGCGCGGAACAGGCACCGATCCCGAGACCGGGACACTGGTCGCCGAAACGCTCACCACGCTCGTCATCCGCGGCGAAGGCGGCTTCGGTGGTGAGAAGGGGGAGCGGCCGGTGGCGCCGGAGTTCCCTGAGCGCGAGCCCGACGTCCGCGTCGAACTACCGACCCGCGAGGATCAGGCACTGATCTACCGGCTGTCGGGAGACCGCAACCCACTGCACAGCGACCCCTGGTTCGCCACGAACCTGGCCGGATTTCCCCGGCCGATCCTGCACGGACTGTGCACGTACGGGGTGGCGGGCCGCGCTCTGGTTGCCGAACTGGGTAACGGCGTCGCGGCCAACGTCACCTCGATTGCCGCGCGCTTCACCAAGCCGGTGTTCCCCGGGGAGACCCTGTCGACGCTGATCTGGAAGACCGGACCGGGCAGGGCGGTGTTCCGCACCGAAGCATCCGGGGCCGAAGGTCACGGGCCGCGGTTCGTGCTCGACGACGGTGAAGTGGAGTACGCGGGCTGACACGGCGATCGCAAGCGCGGCGGAGCCGGGCGCTGGGGGCACCTCCCGCTTGCGGGGGACGGGTCGTCGTCATCGGGACGGGCGATCGCGGCGCGCGTCAGCCGGTGCGGTCGGTCGCCGCCACCGGGCCTCGCGTTCGGTGGACCGGTAGTAGTGGATGTAGGCGGCAGCGGGCACCGCGATGAAGGTGCCCGCGATCAGCACGATCGAAAAGTAGTTGGCACCGCCTTGCGGGGTCAAGAGTATGGTCCGGTAGTCGAAGGACACCGCCAACGCCCCCGAGATGACGACGGCAACTATCGGTAACACCTTGTCGGTCAATGGGTTTCGGTTCCCCTCGGGTTGGCCTGCGGGCCGCCCGCGCGCCAGTTCCATCAGCGCGATCGGAACGATGATGAATTGGATGAATCGGGCGATCACCGCCAGCCCGGTCAGGTTGTCGTTGTCGAAGCGCAGCGCCAGCGGAAATGCCAGCGCCAGTGCCGCGGTGATGCCGAAAGCCGTCATGGGAACCCCGAATCGGTTCTTCTTCGAGAGTGCGGGCGGCAAGGTTCTGGTGTCCGCCAATGCCGTCCACAGCCGGGGTGCGCCGAATGATGCGGCCACATTGATGCCGAACATCGATACCAGGGCGCCCAGAATGACGATGGTGCGGAACGCGTCGTTGCCGATGGCCGCCGCCAGCTTCACCGTAGCGGTCGATTGGACGATCTTGTTGGATCCCAACAGCATTGCCACCGTGACCGCGAGGGCGTACACGGTGCCGACGGCCAGGATTGCCAGCGGGATCGCTCGCGGCAGGGTGCGTTCGGGTTCTTCCATCTCCTCGGCGGCGTTGGCGATCGATTCGAAACCGGTGAACGCATACAGTGCGGCCACGGTGGCCAGGACCACGCCGCTCAGGCGGCTTTGCCCGAGGTCGACGAAACCGAACAAGGCGTATGGGGCGGGTTGAAAGACGCCCGGGTCGCTTGCCGTGCCGTAGTTGTTCACATGCTGGGTCGCGACGACCCACAATCCGCCGGCGATGAACACGGCAAGGGCGGAAACCTTGCCCGCGGTGGAGATTCCGTTGGCCCACCTGATCACCCGGTTGCCGAACAGGTTGATCGCCAACAGCACCGCGATGAAGAGCAGGAACGTCAACGTCTTGACGCTGACCAGATCCGTGTCCTGATCCCAATGTTGTTGCGGAAAAGCAACTCGCAGCAGCGTCGAGACGAACAGTGACGCGAGTACCCCCCACGCGATGGACGCGATGACGGCATGCGTGACGCCGACGTAGATGGCGACTCGCTGGCCGAATGCCGCGTTTGTGTAGGCATAGGAGGCGCCGTTGGTCTTCACGTACCTTGCCGCTGTCGCGAAGACGATCGCCATGATGCCGGCGAACAGGCCCGCCAGTAGGTAGGCGACGGGCGCCAGTGGACCCGCGAGTTTGATGACCGCGCCGGGGGTCAGGAAGATGCCTGCCCCTATGATCGCGTTGATGCCGAGCATGACAACGCTCGAGAAGCCGAGCTTGCTGATAGCGCCCTCCCTCACCGCGCGTTCCCAGCGCCAAAGCTAGAGAGTGCCATACAGGCGGCGCCCGGCCGGATCAGGTGCCGTTGCCGCCGTGCGCGCCGGCAATGCCGAACAGCGTGCCCTTGTTTCCGCCGGCGGCGCCGAGCCCGCCGGTTCCAGGGACGAGACCGGTTCCGCCGTTGCCGCCGTTGCCGATCGTCTGCGCGCTGCCGCCGTTTCCGCCGGAGCCGCCATTGGCGCCGTTGCCGGTGCTACCGCTGGCGCCGCCGCCGACACCGACCCCGGCATTGCCGCCGTCGCCGAACCAGGCGCACAGCGTGAACCAAACGGCGGCTACGCGGACTGTTGCGCCGTGCATTTCACACTCGGCGCGTGGTCAGGGCTGCCGCACGCCCGTGCCGAGAGTGCCGGCGTTCATCGTGCCCGTGTGTTACCCAACGCTGACCCGACACGTTGCCGCACCGCACCCGAAATGTGCGGCGACGGCGTTGCGGTCACGACGACATACCAAACGGAAGCCGCCAGCGTAGGCCCGGAAATCGAGCGAATGAGCGGTCGGTGGTAATCCACGTCGCGCCGTTTTCGATTGCGAGCGCGGCATGATAGGCGTCGGGGACAATGTTGGCCTTGGCGCCGACTTCGGCGCATAGGGATTCGAAGATGCCCCAATGACGAGGTCCTGGCCGTAACGCGACGGCGGCTGGTGCTGAACGCAACGCACGACACGAGTCCAACGCTTGCCGCGTGGTGCTCGGCTGCCGAAACACTCGATGGTTGGTGAGCAGCCGAACTACCGAAGACAGCGCGAGTTCGCTTATCCCTACCGGTTCATCGCCGGTAAGAATCTCGGTAAGCCAGGTCCGGTATGTCGGATGGTCTACGCTGTTGTCCTCGCGAATAGCGAAAATGCAGACGTTCACATCAAGGAGCAGCATTGTCGCCCATCAGTTCGGCGAGGGCTTCCTTGTCGTGCAGATCGAGGCCGGTCTGAAAACCCCCGGCGCCGTGCGTTGGCAGCCGGAACTCGCGGCTACCACCGTTGTCCTCCTCGCGCCGAAGCATGGCGCGTAACGCGTCCTCCAGAACAGAGCCGAGTGAACGGGATGTTCTCGCGGCTATCACCTTCGCTTCGGCCAGCAGGTGGTCCGACAGGTTGCTCTCAAGAGTGAACGGGGCGCCGAGCGTGAACTTCACGACGGCCAAACGGCGCGTCGCGTCGTGTATTTTACCTACGGCGGCCCGATTTGCGCGACGTGGCAGTCCTCCCGAACGAACTGCCCGGGAGACTGACTCGGATCGCGAAGCCGCATACGGATTTCGGCTAGCGGAATTGCGAAGTTTCAGTGGTTAATTCACGTCAGCGTCAGATAATTGCCGGGCCAGTCGACGGGTGAACTCGGCGACCTGGGCCGGACTGTCGAGAGCGAACAGCGCCGCGGTGGCTCGATCGCCGTCGTCGTTGTGCCGCACCAGAATTGGGATGCCGTCGGCACGCACCGCGTCGAACGCGTCCTCGTCGGTAATGTCGTCGCCGAGATAGACCGGCAGGAGCTGGCCCGCCCGGGCACCGAGATGGTCCATCACCCAGCGCAGCGTCTTGCCCTTGTCCCAGTCGAGGTCCGGGCGCAGCTCGATGACTTCGCGACCGGTGGTCACCCGTAACGCATCGCGCTGTCCCGCAGTACGCACCGCCGCCGCCACCTCACCGACCCGGTCGCGGGCGGCGTTGCGGTAATGCACGGCCACGCCAAAGCGCTTGTGCTCCACCACAACACCGGGAACCGGTCCGAGTTTCCCGCGCAGCTGGGCCGCGGCCTCCTCGAGCACCGGTATGGCCGCCGCCGCTTCCTCGTTCTGGTGATGGGTGCCGTCGGGTGCGGTCAGCTCGAACCCGTGACTGCCGGCATACCAGATGCCGGGCAGGCCCACGCGTTTGGACACATCGGCCAGGTCGCGGCCGCTGAGTATGGCGACCGGACATTGCGCGGCCAGCTCCTGCAGTGCCTCCGGCGCACCGGCGACGGGCCGGGCCGCGTCGGGATCGTTGACGATCTCCGACAGGGTGCCGTCGAAGTCGAAGAACACCGCGGGCGCCCGGCCGGCCAGGTCGACCGCGACCCGCGCATCGGGAAGCTCGGACATGTGCTTGTCTCCGGTGCGAACGCGGACCTCATCTTGCGCGGCAACCACCGCGTCGGCGCCATCGACCGGCGCGCGGCCGACGGCGATCACCAGCGCGAAACCGGCGCGCCGGGCGGTCGCGACACCGGGTGCATCCGATGCGACGACCGCGCATCGGCCCGGCCGGGTACCCAACCGCTGGGCCGCACCGACCATCCCGTCGGGTGCGCAGACGGCGGTACCGACCCGAACATCGTGCAGGCGGTCGAGCAGCGGTGGCGAAGACGGCAAGGCCGCGTCGAACAACACCGCATCGTGATGGCGTGGATCGATGGTCACCGGCATGCCCCACCTTCTCACGGTGGTCGATGCGGGTGTTCGTCAGTGGCGTACTCGCGCGGGCGCCGGTGACGGCCGCCACCGTGCCGCGCCGTTGGGCAGTGCGCGGCGCTTGCGCCGGCGGTCGAACAGCACTACCGAGTCCCGGCTGAACGCGATCAGCCGCGCCATGCCCGATTCGATGCCGGCGGCAAGCCGGTCGATGTCCAGGGCGGCGTCGTAGTCGGCGGTGATGCCGAAGACCAGGTCGCCGTCATAGCTGAGCACCGTGACCCCGATACCCGGGTGGGTAGGTGGGATCGGCAGGATCCGCTCGAGCCGTCGACCCATCAGCCGCAACCGGAATCGTGGTCCGGGAGCGGCGGCAGCCAGCGTCACGGCGTGTCGCGGTGAACGGGTCAGCGCCTGAAATGCCCTGGCGCACAATGCGAAAGGGGACGCTGGTGCGGCGCTGGGACCGGTCTGCCCGCACAGCGCGCGCAGCTGCTGGATGGGGTTCTGGTGATCGACGGGCAGGTGCGTCAACGCCGGCCCGGACACGCGCAGCGAATCTGCCCGCGGCTGTTCACCGCGTTGCATCAGCACCGCGCGGAATGCCGCGGTGATCGCCGTGAACGCGACGTCGTCGGCAGGGACGCCGAACTTGCGGGAGAGGTGGTCGACGGCGCCGCGGGGGACGACCACCGCACGGTAGCGCCGCATGGTGGGCGGCCGATTGCCGGCCCGTGCAGGGCGCAGGGCACCGCTGACGGCGCGGCTCGCCGCCTGCCTCACGATGTCGGCCCAGCTGGCCGACCCGACGGGTGAACGGGTTTCGGCGGCTTGTGGATCGGTGTACATGTCGCTGGCGTCCTCGCAGAGCCGGGCGAGTAGGTGTGCCGCAGCGGACTCTTGAGCCGATTTGATCAGGACCGCCCAGCAGTCGTCCGGCAGACCTTCGATGATCCAGCATTCCCACGGTGGGCGGTCGGCGTCGAGCGGCCGTTGCAGGGCCTGGGCGATGACGCCGAACAGTTCGCTCTCGTCGCCGGGGACCGGGAGAGCCGCTCGTTGCACGTGCGCAGAGATGTCGTATGACAGCGCGAACCGTTGCGCCAGCAGATCTTTCATCTCGCTGGGGCCGGGGATGGGGCCGGCCACCACGGCGAGTGCTCCGGTGGTCATTGCGGCGTGTCGGCCCGAGTCCGGAGCTCTGGATTGTCCCGGGTGCGGTGTCGTCTTGTCCGGTGTCGTGTGTCGTGCCATGCCCAGCCCCCGCCGTCGTTTCTCCAATCTGTACCAGTATCGGGGCGGTGCCCGCACCTGGGGAGGTCAGCCAGGTTAAGAACGTGTTTTGCAGATAAAGGCGCTTTTAACAGCGGCGATGCGCCGGCGCGCGGCGCTGTTCGCGAATCGTTCGGACGCCGTTGTCACACTGTTCGAGGGGCCGTCGCGTGCCGTAAGCCTAACTGGCTGATCGAACAGACGTTCGATAAGCTGGACGACATGGGTTGGTATCACGGGCCACCGAGTTGGGCTGAAATGGAACGGGTGCTCGACGGCAAGCCGCGCCATGCCGGTGAGGTGGTTCCCGTCGTGCCGGCCGGTGACGCTCCGTTGTCGCACAAGCGCGGGTCCTACACCGCTAAACCGGCCGGCCCGCCGGCGCGGTCGTCGGTCGCCTACGCCGAGCTGCATGCGCATTCGGCGTACAGCTTCCTCGATGGAGCCAGCACGCCGGAAGAGATGGTCGAGGAGGCCGCCCGGCTGGGTCTGCGTGCCCTCGCGCTGACCGACCACGACGGCCTCTACGGGGCGGTGCGGTTCGCCGAAGCGGCTACCGAACTCGGCGTGCGCACGGTGTTCGGCGCCGAGCTGTCGTTGTCGTCGGTGGCGCGCACCGGGCAACCGGATCCACCCGGTCCTCATCTGCTGGTGCTGGCGCGTGGTCCGGAAGGGTACCGACGGCTGTCCCGGCAACTGGCCGCCGCGCATCTGGCCGGTGGCGAGAAAGGCAGGCTGCGTTATGACGTCGACGCCTTGACCGAAGCGGCCGGCGGACACTGGCACATTCTCACCGGATGCCGCAAAGGGGCGGTGCGGCAAGCGCTTTGCGCGGGCGGCCCGGAAGCGGCGAAACGGGCGCTGGCCGATCTGGTGGACCGGTTCACCGCCGAACGGGTCAGCATCGAACTCACCCATCACGGTCAGCCTCTCGACGACGAACGCAACGCGATGCTGGCCGAACTTGCGCCGCATTTCGGGGTCGGCGTCCTCGCCACCACCGGGGCCCATTTCGCGGCACCGTCGCGACGCCGGCTGGCCATGGCGATGGGTGCCATCCGAGCCCGGCAATCCCTGGACGCCGCTGCCGGATGGCTGGCCCCACTGGGCGGCTCACACCTGCGCTCGGGTGAGGAGATGGCCCGGTTGTTCGCCCAGCGGCCCGAGGCGGTGGCCGCCGCCGCCGCGCTCGGCGAACAGTGTGCCTTCGGCCTGGCGTTGATCGCGCCACAGCTGCCGCCGTTCGACGTCCCGCACGGCCACACCGAGGACAGCTGGCTGCGCACGTTGACCATGGCGGGCGCCGCCGACCGCTACGGGTCGGCCGACCTCGCCCCACGGGCGTATGCCCAGATCGAACATGAACTGAAAGTCATTGCCCAGCTACAGTTTCCGGGCTACTTCCTGGTGGTGCACGACATCACCCGGTTCTGCCGGCGTAACGACATTCTGTGCCAGGGCAGGGGGTCTGCGGCCAACTCCGCGGTCTGTTATGCACTGGGGGTGACCGCGGTCGATCCGGTGGCCAACGATCTGCTGTTCGAGCGGTTCCTGTCACCTGCCCGCGACGGGCCGCCCGACATCGACATCGACATCGAGTCGGATCAGCGCGAAAAAGTGATCCAGTACGTCTACGACAAATACGGTCGCGACTATGCCGCTCAGGTGGCCAACGTCATCACCTACCGGGCGCGCAGCGCGGTGCGCGACATGGCGCGCGCCCTGGGGTTCTCGCAGGGACAGCAGGATGCGTGGAGCAAACAGATCAGCCACTGGAGCGGGCAGCCCGCCGATATCGAGGGCATCCCGGATCAGGTGGTCGACCTGGCCGAGCAGATCCGCAACCTGCCACGGCACATGGGCATCCACTCCGGTGGCATGGTGATCTGCGACCGTCCCATCGCCGATGTGTGCCCGGTGGAATGGGCGCGCATGGAAAATCGCAGCGTGCTGCAGTGGGATAAAGACGACTGCGCGGCAATCGGTTTGGTGAAGTTCGACCTGCTGGGGCTGGGTATGCTCTCGGCGTTGCACTACGCGCGGGACCTGGTGGCCGAACACAAGGGCATCGAGGTGGATTTCGCCAGACTCGACCTCTCCGAGCCCGAGGTGTACGAGATGCTCTCCCGGGCCGATTCGGTGGGCGTGTTCCAGGTGGAGTCGCGGGCCCAGATGGCGACCCTGCCGCGGCTGCGGCCCCGGATTTTCTATGACCTGGTGGTGGAGGTTGCGCTGATCCGTCCCGGGCCCATCCAGGGCGGGTCGGTACACCCCTACATCCGGCGACGCAACGGCCTGGACCCGGTGGTCTACGACCACCCCTCCATGGAGCCGGCCCTGCGAAAGACGCTGGGCGTGCCGCTGTTTCAGGAACAGCTGATGCAACTGGCGGTCGACTGCGCCGGATTCTCCGCCGCCGAGGCCGACCAGCTGCGGCGCGCCATGGGTTCCAAGCGCTCGACCGAACGCATGCAGCGGCTACGCGGCCGGTTCTACGACGGCATGCGCTCCCTGCACGGCGCCTCCGATGAGGTGATCGACCGGATCTACGAAAAGCTGCAGGCGTTCGCCAATTTCGGTTTCCCGGAAAGCCACGCACTGTCCTTCGCGTCGTTGGTCTTCTACTCGTCGTGGTTCAAGCTGCATCACCCGGCGGCGTTCTGTGCGGCACTGCTGCGTGCCCAGCCGATGGGTTTCTATTCGCCGCAGTCGTTGGTGGCCGACGCGCGCCGGCACGGGGTGCTGGTGCACGGTCCGGACGTCAACGCCAGCCTGGCGCATGCGACCTTGGAAGACGCGGGGAATGCGGTCAGATTGGGGCTGGGCGCCGTCCGCCATATCGGCGACGACCTGGCCGAGAGGCTGACCGAGGACCGAAAAGCCAAGGGCCCGTTCATCTCTTTGCTGGACCTGACGTCCCGGCTGCAACTCACCGTGCCGCAGACCGAAGCGCTGGCCACGGCCGGAGCGCTGGGCTGCTTCGGAATGTCCCGACGGGAGGCGCTGTGGGCGGCAGGGGCCGCGGCCACCCAACGTCCGGACCGGCTGCCCGGGGTGGGCTCGTCGTCACACGTCCCCGAGCTGCCCGGGATGAGTGAGCTGGAGTTGGCCGCCGCGGACGTATGGGCCACCGGCGTCTCCCCGGACAGCTATCCGACCCAGTTTCTGCGGGCCGATCTCGACGCGATGGGGGTGGTGCCGGCGGCCGAGCTGGGTTCGGTGCCCGACGGAGACCGGGTACTGATCGCGGGGGCGGTGACGCATCGCCAGCGGCCCGCGACCGCCCAGGGGGTGACGTTCGTCAACCTGGAGGACGAGACCGGGATGGTCAACGTGCTGTGCACGCCGGGGGTGTGGTCGCGGCACCGCAAGCTCGCGCATTCGGCGCCGGCGTTGCTGATCCGGGGCCAGGTGCAGAACGCCAGCGGGGCCATCACCGTCGTGGCCGAGCGGTTGGGCCGCATCAGCCTGGCCGTCGGCTCGAAGTCCCGGGACTTCCGCTAAGCCGTTTCACCGGAAGTGATTTCACAGCGGGAAAATTCCTCAATGCTGAGCAGGCGCATAAAAGCGCCTCGTCCACGGCTCGCAACGTTAGGGTGGTTCTCGCTGCACGACGCATGGAGGGTGAAGATGGCTGCTTCGGGTGTCGGTGGCCCCGAGCGGCCAACGGATGCGGCGCTGTTCGTCGGCGACAGCGAAATGGCGGCGCGGATGGCCCGCTTCGACTGGTCTTCGTCAACACTGGGGCCGACCGAGGACTGGCCGGCCAGCCTGCGCGCCGCTGTTGGCATCTGTCTGAGCTCCAGGTATCCCATGGTGATCTGGTGGGGTCCCGACCTAGTGCTCCTCTACAACGATGCCTGGATTCCGATCCTGGGACCGCAGAAACACCCCGCGCTGGGCCGACCGGGTAGGCAGGTCTGGCCGGAGGTGTGGCATATCGTGGGTGCCCAGCTCAACAGCGTGCTCGAGACGGGCAAGGCGACGTTTTCCGACGACCAACTGTTGCCGACGTTCCGTCCCGGTTATCTCGAAGAGTCCTATTTCACCTATTCCTACAGCCCGATACACGACGAATCCGGAGCAGTGGGCGCTGTTTTCACCGCGGTCGTGGAGACCACCGAACGGGTGATCAGAGAGCGCCGGCTGCGCGGGCTACGGGCTCTCGGGGAAAAGACGGCGTCGGCTGCCACCCAGGATGGGGCCGGCGTGGAGACGGTGTGCGTAGCCGCTCTATCGGCACTGGCCGAGGACCGCTCGGATATCCCCTTTGCGGTCGCCTATGCGCGTGGTCCCGGTTCGGAGACGCCGTGCCTTATTGCATCGATGGGCCTCACGGACTCGTCGCCCGTATCGACCGTGCCCCCGTCGTTGCTGGACGGAGGGTGGGGTGGTGACTCCGCGCCGTCAGGTGGTGCCTCGGTGCGGTTCGTCTCGATGCCACCCGAGTGGCAGGTGTCCACCGGAGCGAACGCCGTCGGGGACGACCGGCCGGCGACGGTGGCCATGCTCTTGGTGCAGCCGGGGGATCACGATCTGCCTGCGGTAATGGTGGCGGCGGGCGTCACACCGCATCGGGTGCTCGACGACGAGTTTCGGGGGCATCTGCAACTGGTATCGGCCCAGTTGGGCCGCGCGATCGGCGATGCTCAGGCGTATGAATCATCGCGCCGCCGTGCCGAAGCGCTGGCCCAACTCGACAAGGCCAAGAGCGATTTCTTCGCCAACATCAGCCATGAGCTGCGGACCCCACTGACCCTGATCGCCGCGCCGGTCGAAGACAGCTTGCACGACGTGCGCGAGCCGTTGGGGCCGCTGCAACGGCAGCGGCTCGAAATCATCCAACGTAACGCCACCCGGCTGCGTCGGCTGGTCGATGATCTTCTCGATTTCGCCAGCATCGAAGCCGGCAAGAAGCAACCCGAGCGCCAATTCGTCGACCTGAGCGCGGTCACCAGAGAGCTGGTCGATTCCTTCGCCCCGGCCGCGGAGCGAGCGCGGTTGCGGCTGTTCAGTTCCATCGATACCTTCGCGCAACCGATTGCCGTCGACGTCAGCATGTGGGAGAAAGTCGTGCTCAACTTGCTGTCCAACGCGGTCAAATACACCCTGGCAGGGGAGATCGAGGTAGTGCTGCGCCAGGGTGCCGGCGTAGTGGAGTTGTCCGTGCGCGACACCGGAGTTGGTATCGCCGACGAAGAGCAACCAATGCTGTTCGACCGGTTTCACCGCGTACGGGGACGCCCCGGCCGCAGCCACGAGGGCACCGGAATCGGCTTGGCTCTGGTCGCCGAAATGGTGCGTCTGCACGGCGGCAGCGTGGGTGTGGTTTCCGAAGAAGGCGTCGGTAGTACTTTTACGGTGCAATTGCCCCTGCACTGCGAGGCCATCACCAGCGAGGTGATGGCGCCCGCCGCGTCGACTCGTGCGGCGATGTCGGCTATCGACGCGTTGTGGGATGACGCGAAGGACATACCCGCCCGCAAAGATGGTGAGCCCGCCGGTACGACGGACGACGCGGCAAAGGCGTGTGTTCTGGTGGTCGAAGACAACGCCGACATGCGCACGTTCATCGCAGGTGTACTCACCGCGCACTGGCGGGTGTTGCAAGCGGCCGACGGCCTTGAAGGTATCGAACTAGCACTGGCCCACCGCCCGGACCTGATTCTGACCGACGTCATGATGCCGAAACTTGACGGCTTTGGGCTGTTGAAGCAATTGCGTGCGGATCCGCGCACGGCTTCGCTGCCGGTGATCATGCTCTCGGCCAGGGCCGGCGCGGAGGCAGCCTTCGGTGGCCTTTCCGCGGGGGCGGACGATTATCTGGCCAAGCCATTCTCGACCGCCGAACTCCTTGCCCGGGTGCAGTCCAACGTGGAGATGGCGGCGTTCCGCAATCGGGAGGCGGAGTTTCGCCGCACCTTGACCGACTCGATGCAGGAAGGCTTCTTCCTGGCCGACGAACGCGGAACCGTCATCGAGGCCAATCAGGCCTTTTTGGCGATGACCGGCTATGACGCGGGTGGACTTCCCTACCCCTGGCCGCAACCGTGGGTGCCGACAGCCCAGTCCGATCCGCAAGCTTGGTCGCTCGTCGAGGATGCCCACAAGCAGGCTCTCGACGAGGGCCGTGGTCACTTCTGCCTACCTTTGCGCCATCGCGACGGGCGTCGGGTGTGGATCGACTGCACATCCGCGACGGTGACCGATACTCATGACGGCCGGCGAATGTTCGTTGGAACCGCGCGAGATGTCACCGTCGAGCGCCTCTTCCGGCAACGTGAGGCGACGGTGTCGCGTTTCGCGGCAGCTTTGGCGCCCAACCGGTCAACACGCGCTCTGCTCTCCGCGGCGGCTGAGCAGCTGATGAGCATTTTCGGAGCGATTCAGCTCGTCGCTTCGTGGACGCTGGACCCTGGCCAGCGCATGCTCCTCAGCTGGCCAGACGCAGTTGAGGACGGCGAACTCGATCCGCAAGTGCTGGAAGCCCTGGGTGCCGCCCTGAATCGTCCCGCCGCGTCGGTCCGGAGCGAGCCGACCACGCGTGGCACCCGGCTGCTTACCGCCTCGCTGGGCCGACCGGGAGCGGCGGCGGCACTCGCGATGGAACTGGACACAGAGGTCGAGGACGGTGACCTCTTTCGGGACCTGGCCCGAGATCTGGCCCATGCGTTGATCATCGCTCGCGAGGACGAACTGACCCGGGCAGCGGCTCTCACGTTCCAGCACGCCATTCTGGGGCCGACGCAGCTGCCGCATGGGTTCGCCGTGCGGTACACCCCGGCGACCGAGCCTTTGGCGGTGGGTGGCGACTGGTATGACGTCGTGGTACTCGACGAGACCCGCACGGGAATCATGGTCGGCGATTGTGTTGGTCACGGCCTACCGGCCGCGGCCGTCATGGGACAGCTGCGATCCGCTGCCCAGGCGCTGCTCCTGCGAGCAGCCGAACCCGCTCAGGTGCTGACCGACCTGGACCTGTTCGGGCGCCGCATGCCGGCGGCGATGTGCACCACTGCGTTCTGCGCGGTCATCGATAAAGCCACCTCCACCATCCGTTACAGCAGCGCCGGCCACATACCCCCGATCGTGATTGCCCCCGGTAACTACCTGCAACTGCTCGACAGCGCGATGTCGCTGCCACTGGGAACGACTGCCGATCTGCCGCGCCCGGAGGCGCAGATGGTGTTGCCGGCCGGTGCGACTTTACTGCTCTACACCGATGGGCTCATCGAGCGCCGGGGTGAATCCCTGACCGTGGGTATCGACAGAGCGGCTGCGCTTCTTGACCACTGCGCCGAACTGCATCCGGAGCAGGTGGCCGACCGCGTGGTGACGGAACTGATGCCCCCGGACGGATACGACGACGACGTCGCGGTGTTGATCTATCGTCATGCCCCGCCGGCTTTGCGGGTGCGGCTGCCCGCCACCGCGTCGAATCTCGCCGCAGTGGGCGCCCGGCTGCGGCGTTGGTTGTCAACTGCGGCTATTGATGGCGATACCGCTGGGCAGGTGCTGTTGGCTATCGGCGAAGCGACATCCAACTGCGTCGAGCATGCCACCCGAGAAAGCTCCGGCCCGGTTCTGATGGACGTGACAGCCGAACTCACGGCGCAGGGGCTGGCGGTGACTATCGCCGACAATGGTCGCTGGCACCGGCCGCGGGTCGTCGACCCTCATCGTGGTCACGGCATCGTGGTGATGAGGGCCAAGTTCGACGTGGTTACGGTCATCCCCACCGACGACGGGACCAGAATCGAGATGCTGAAGAAATTGTGAGTTCGCTTGGCGCCGATTCAGGTTGACGGTCAACGCTGCGTGCGCAAGGTGCGCCGGCTGGATGTCGCGTGTGCAGCTGCGTCTGTGCCAGAATTCGCCGGCCGGAGCCCGAACAATGAATAATGCCTGCATGAGCGGGCCGCATTTCACTGTGTCTGGCGGTACTCCAACCGATCCGGCGACGATCACCGCCGACGGCGACATCGATCTGGCGAACGTCGAAGCATTCGGCTCTCTACTCGAAACGGCGGCTCGCAGCGCCTCGTCGCTCATCGTGGATCTTCGGAGCGTCACCTACTGCGACAGCGCCGCGATGCGAGCCCTATTTTCCGCGGCAGCGCTCACCAAGGTGACGCTGCTGACTCCCTCGTCGGCTCCTATCACCACCTTGCTCGAAATCTCGGGGCTGGACCGCATCACGACTGTCAGAAAGACGGACTGAATCCAGCGGCGATTCGAACGTAGGCGGCATCGGGAAGGCGTGCCGAGGTGAATGCACTCGAATCACAGGTCTTGGCTCAGTCGCCGTTGATCATCGTGCTGAACGCGATACTCGAGCGCATCAGCGACGACATTCCCGGCGTGATCGGTTCGTCCATCGTGTTTAACGAAGCAGCGGGCGACGGCAATCTCGCTGTTTGGCCGCGAGCGGAGTCGAGTCCGGTCTGATCGCCGCTCAAGTGAAAGGGTCAGCCGGCCCGCTTGTCGACGCTCTTCGCCATGAGGTGCCCGTCATCAGCTTGGACCTCTGGTCGGACGAACGTTGGCCGCACCTGAACAGGGAAGCCTTTGCCCGGATAGAAGGCGGGGCGAAACAGGCTTGGAACGACGTCAAAGGCGCCGCTGCGTTGCCGGGAATCTGCGGGCCAGGCTGCACCATCGCACTCACCTGCACCCTCAGCGGACCCGCCGATGCCAGCACAATCACGACGCTGATCGGTTATGAACAAGTCGTTTGTGCAGCGCTCATCGTCGCGACCGCTCAAGATGGTGCCGCCGTTGATGATGCGTTGAAGCTGGTGGTCTCGCGCAGTGCCATCGATCGAGCCAAGGCGCGATCATGGGTCGATTGTCCTGCAATGCGGAATTGGCCTGGGCGAGACTACGTGCCGCCGCTTGGGAGATGGATGTCGACGTGCAGGACCTGTCCATCGCCTTGCTCGATTGCATCAGCGACGCGCCAGTACGAGAGCCGGACTCCTCGGCGACCACATGTCTGCCTGATCAGCGGACCCGTGATGCGGCCCGACGGTTCTGGTCGACGCTGTACTGCCTGCAATGAGCCCCGACGGTAATCTCCACGGGTGGCTCTGAACCTGACTGTCGACGAAGTCCTCACCACCACCCGCTCGGTTCGCAAGCGCCTCGACTTCGACAAGCCGGTGCCGCGCGAGGTGCTGCTGGAATGCCTCGAACTTGCCCTGCAGGCGCCGACCGGTTCCAACTCCCAAGGGTGGCAGTGGGTGTTCGTCGAGGACGCGGACACGAAGAAGGCCATCGGCGAGGTCTACCTGTCCAACGCCAGCGGCTACCTCAGCTCACCGGCACCCGAGTACGACGACAGCCGCGGCGAGCGGATGGCAAAGGTCCGCGACTCGGCGACCTATCTCGCCGAGCACATGCACGAGGCGCCGGTCCTGCTGATTCCGTGCATCAGCGGCCGGGAAGCCAGCTCGCCGATCGGTGGGGTGTCCTTCTGGGCATCGTTGTTCCCGGCGGTGTGGAGTTTCTGCCTGGCGTTGCGCTCGCGGGGGCTGGGCTCCTGCTGGACCACGCTGCACCTGCTCGACGACGGCGAACGCACGGTGGCCGACATTCTCGGCATCCCGTACGACGAGTACAGCCAGGGCGGATTGTTTCCGATCGCCTACACCAGGGGCACCGACTTCCGCCCGGCCAAACGTCTGCCGGCCGAGAGCCTGACGCACTGGAACACCTGGTAACCGGTGCACCGTCCCCTGTTTGTCCCCCAGTCGGTGGACACGGAGTTCAACCCCCAACAGGGCCTATCGGGGGACCCCGCTGATGTCCTGCGTCGGGCAATCTAAGTGACAACAAAGACATCGCAAAAGCTTCGCCTGAAGGGAGTAGCAAATGAGCCACGAGATTCTGTTCCAGGAGACCGAAGACGCTTACACCGCCCCTGCCTTCCACGCGGAGGACTGCGCCTGATATCTGCGCCGACATAACGGCGCCCCCAAGCTGTGGCACGTTTCCCCCTGCCCCCCCAAAACGTGCCCTGTGGAAAGCAGGCTCGTGCTCAGCACGAGCCTGCTTCTGCGTGTGCGAGGCCTGCTACCGGCCGCCACGCGTCCGATCAGCCTCATCTCGCCACGCCCGCCCGGCCGGATCCGCGGTTGCCGACCAGCCGCCCGGCCAGGCGCCGCCCCGTCGGCGCCACGCAACGTGCCCGCGGTCGGCGCCCCGATACGCGCAGGCCCGGCGGATCAGACCGCTCCGGGATATCCCTGCTGCCGCCACGCCTCATAGACCGCCACGGCGGCGGCGTTGGACAGATTCAGTGAGCGCCGCCCACCGAGCATCGGAATCCGCACCGTAGCGGTGACGTGCGGATCGGCCAATATCGTCGCGTCCAGCCCCGTGGGCTCCGGGCCGAACATCAGCACGTCGCCGGGCCGATAGGCGACATCGGCGAACCGCACGGTGGCCCGGGCGGTGAACGCGTAAACCCGCGCCGGTGCCAAAGCCTGCCATGCCTGCTCCAGCGAACCGTGCACGGTCACCGACGCCAGGTCGTGATAGTCCAGCCCGGCCCGGCGCAGTTTCGGTTCCGACAAATCGAAACCCAAGGGTTCCACCAGATGGAGCTCACAACCGGTGGCCGCGACCGTCCGGATGGCATTGCCGGTATTCGGCGCGATGCGCGGGGAATGGAACAGCAGCCGAAACATCCGTCGATCATGGCAAAGCGCCGGCGCGGCTTGCGAAATCCTTGCGCGTTTCTTGGCGTGGGCGCCAAGCACTTTTCAAGAACTCATCAAGGGCCCTGCCGAAACCTTGGGACATACCCACCGGGGAGGTGCCGAGATGTCAGTCGAGTCAGTCCAGGTCAACAACGTCTACCCGCACACCGACAGCCGCTACGAGAACGTGGAGGCGACGGTCACGTTCGCCGTCGACCCCGAGTACCGGGCTAACGAGCGCATCGCCGACCTCGACCTGGCACCACGCGACAGCGACGGGATGGTGCGCTTCGAGGCCGACCTGCGTCTGATCCGCCCGGTCAGCGGCGGCAACGGCAAGCTGCTGTTCGTGGTGCCCAACCGCGGCGTTCCGACCAACGCGCCCTGGCTGAAGAACGGATTCCTGCTCGAGCGCGGCTGGACCATCGCCTCGTGCGGCTGGCAGTGGGATGTGCAGCGCGGTCCGGCGATCCTGGGGCTGACCGCACCGCAGGCCGACGTGGAGCCCGGTTTCATGCGGCTGGAATGGCGCTCGGACTCGGCGCACGACGACCACCGGCTCAGCTTCTCCGCACCCGAAATCGAGTCGATCCCCGGCGCTGACGTGCTGTTCAACTTCACCGACTACCCGACCATCGACCTGCAGGACCCCGACGCGGTACTGACCGTGCGGACCGCCCCCGACGCCGACCCGACCGTCGTTGCACGCCAGAAGTGGCGTTTCACCGACCAGACCCACGTTGCCCTGGACGGCGGGTTCCAGCCCTTCCACTGGTATGAGTTGGTGTACCGGACGTCGCTGGCCCCGATCGCCGGCTGCGGATTGCTGGCGATCCGGGACGTCGTTTCCCACCTGCGGGCCGACCACCTGCTGAGCATCGAACACACCTTCGCCTACGGCGTCTCCCAGGCCGGCCGGCTGCTTCGCCAGTTCCTGTCCGATGGCCTGAACATCGACGAGTCCGGGATGCGGGTGTTCGATGGCGTCTTCAGTGACTTCGCCGGCGCCAACCGCGGCGAGTTCAACCAGCGGTACGCTCAGCCGTCCACGCCGGGCGGGGGCAAGGCCGGGGCAGCCGGCCCGGTCGGCAACGCGGATCTGCTCGCTCGGCAGCGCGAACTCGGCGGCGTGCCCAAGGTCGTGTTTGCCAACAGCGCCACCGAGTACTGGCAGGGCGATGGTGCGCTGGTGCACGTCGACCCGCGCACCGGTGCGGATCTGCCCGAGGACCCCGACGTGCGCACCTACCTGTTGGCCGGCACCGACCACTTCGGCAGCAGCAAGATCAAGAACGCCCTGCCCGCTGCCAACCCGGTGCACCACATCGACGTCACTCCCGTCACCCGGGCACTGCTGATCGCGCTGGAGGCCTGGGTCGTCGACGGGATCGAGCCGCCGGCCAGCCGGGTGCCACGGACCAGCGACGGCACCGCGGTCGCCCGCAAGGAGGTGCTCTCAGGCTTCGGCTACGCGAACACCCCGGCGCCCGCCTGGCTTCCCTGCTCGTCACACGTCGACCTCGTGTCGGCGGTCGACGAGGACGGCAACGAGGTGGCCGGCATCCGGCTGCCCGCGGTCGCGGCGCCGCTGGCTGCCTACACCGGCTGGAATGCCCGGCAGTTCGTCGAGGAGCTGCCGGACGTGCTGTACGAGCGCATCGGCAGCAAGCTGCCGTTCGCGCCCGGGTGCCCGCCGATCGCCCAGCGCTACCCGACCCGCGACGACTACACCGCCGCCGTGCGGCGTGCCGCCGAAGGGCTGGTCGCTGACCGGTTCCTGCTGGCCGCGGAGCTCGAGTCGGTGGTGAACAAGGCGGTCACCGACTACCCGGGTCTCGGCGAATGAACCCACGAGCATTTGCTGAGTGGTCCGCACCGCCGGTTAGCCGTGAGCTTGGTGTCCTGGCAGAACACGATGCGATCGCGCCGCCGGACGGCGACGCGCGACCCCGCCCCGCTCTGGCCAAATTCAGATCTTTCGGTATAAAAGCTTGTCGCCCAATGCCTTTGGACTGTGCTGGCGCCACGCAAGCGGAGCCGGAAGCCAAAAAACTTGGTAATGTCTCGCCAGGTCGCCGAGCGGACACGGGGGAGCTGTCGACAACCATGCTGATGCGCAGCCATGCTGACCGGGCCGCCGGTGGCCATAAGAAGCATTTGCTGGGCTACGGCGCCGTGCTGGCGCTGACCGCGGGCTTCGTCAACGCGGTGGCGCTGTTGATCCTGGCTTTTCCGGTCGGCAACCTGACCGCGGTGACGACGCAGATCGGCATGAACACCGCCAACCCCTGGATGTATGAAGGCCACCTGCTGGTGGCCATCCTGTCGGGGTTCCTGGTGGGTGCGGTGCTGGCAGGACTGCTGCTGGGCCCTTCTCAAACCCCTGCCGACCGGCGTCACGCCGTGGTGTTGGTCCTCGAAGCGGTGCTCTTACTGGTCGCCGCCGGAGTGGAGGAGAACCTGATACGGGCCCAGCTCGCGGCGCTCGGGGTGGAAGAGTCGGTGTTTCAGGCGATGTTCGCCGCGGCGGCTCTCGGTCTGCAGAACGGACTGAGCTCGAGTTTCCGGGGAATGGCCGTGCGCACCACGCACTTCACCGGCACCGTCACCGACCTCGGGCTGATCATCGGTCGCAGCGTCCGGCACCGGACCGAGAAGTGGAAGGCCGCGATCCTCGCGGTGACACTGCTGCTCTTTGCCGCCGGTGCGGTGGCAGGGGTCGTCTTCGGAGCGCGATTCGGGTCGCACGCGCTGATCGTGCCGGCCGTCATCTGCATGATGGCTGCGACGGTCAGTGCCTGCCAGAGCCGCGTGCACCGGTCTCGGGCCAATCGGTGACACCGGAGCCGTCGACGCATTAGGGCGGAGTTTGCCCGGTCGGCTCGGCAGGTCCGCGGACCGGTTGCGGCGAACCTTATCTACTCAGTAACAATTATGGAGACCTCGGCTGGGGGCTGTCATACTCGTCGAATTGCCAGGCATTGCACGCCCGCGGCCATCGGCCGGCGCAAAAAAGCAGCAGGAAGTTCCATGAGCCTCTCGTTTCACGCGACGCCATCCGAAGGTGCGGCCGCCCCGGCCGCCACCAAGTGACGATGTTCGCCCGCCCGACCAGCCCGGTCGCGGCGGTCCCACCCGGTGCTCCCGCTGTCCCTGCGTCCGTTACGGCCCAGCCGCACAAACGCCCGCCCAGATGGTCGTTGGGCAACTGGCCGGTGCGCTGGAAGGTGCTGGCGATCGCCCTGGTGCCGCTGCTGCTGGCGACGACGTTCGGCGCGTTGCGTGTGCAGTCCGAGATGGCCGGCTCCGGGCGCCTGCGCCTGGAAGCGGCCCGCGCCAACGTGATACCGGCGATCACCAAATACATGTCGGCACTCGATGTCGCCCTGCTGGCCAGTTCCACCGGACGCGACGTGGAGGGCGCGAAGAAGAACTTCTCGGCCCGCAAGTACGAGCTGCAGACCCGGCTGGCCGACACCGATGTGATCCCCGACGTCCGGTCCGGAGTCAACACGCTGCTCAACGGTGGGCAGTCACTTCTGGACAAGGTGCTGGACAACAGCATCGGCCTGCGGGACCGGATCACCACCTACGCGCCGCTGCTGCTGGCCGCCGAGGACGCGATCAACGCGTCGGTGCAGGTCGACAGCGAGCAGATCCGCGCCCGGGTGGAGGGACTGAGCCGCGCCGTCGGTGCCCGCGGACAGATGACGATGCAAGAAATACTGGTGACCCGTGGCGCCGACCTGCCCGAGCCGCAGTTGCGCACCGCGATGATCACGCTGGCCGGCACCGAACCGTCGACCCTGTTCGGGATGAGCGAAGTGCTGGGCACCGGTTCACCGGAGGCCAAGAACCTGCAGCAGCAGATGGTGGCCCGGATGGCGATCCTGTCCGATCCGGACAGTTCACTGGTGGACAACGCCGACCTGCTGCGCTCGATACACACCACCCAGGGCGTCGCCGAGCAGATCATCGGTGACGCCACAACTTCGGTGACCAAGTCCGTGGGGAGCCAGGCGACGGCGCGCCGCGACGCAGCCGTCCGCGACGCGGTACTGGTGTTGATCGCTATCGGGGCCGCGCTGGTGATCGTCCTGCTGGTTTCGCGGGCCCTGATCAAGCCGCTGCGGGTCCTGCGCGACGGCGCTCTGCAGGTGGCCCATACCGACTTGGAGGCAGAGATCGACCGGATCCGGGGCGGCGCCGAGCCGGTCCCGCAACCGTTGGCCGTTTACACGACCGAGGAGATCGGGCAGGTCGCTCACGCCGTCGACGAACTCCACACCCAGGCCCTTCTGCTGGCGGGTGACGAGGCGCGGCTGCGGTTGCTCGTCAACGACATGTTCGAGACGATGTCGCGGCGCAGCCGATCGCTGGTCGACCAGCAGCTTGCGCTCATCGACCGGCTGGAGCGCAACGAAGAGGATCCCGAGCGCCTGGACAACCTCTTCCGGCTGGATCACCTGGCGGCGCGGCTGCGCCGAAACAGCGCCAACCTGCTCGTTCTGGCCGGCGCCCACATTGGCCGCGACCAGCGCGAACCGGTGCCGCTCGGCACGGTGATCAATGCCGCGGTCTCCGAGGTCGAGGATTACCGCCGGGTCGATATCGGTTCGGTGGCCGACTGCACTGTGCTCGGGGCGTCGGCCGGCGGCATCATCCATCTGCTCGCGGAGCTGATCGACAACGCGCTGCGTTATTCGCCGCCCGACACCCAGGTCAAGGTTTCCGCGGTGCGGGGCAGTGAGGGAGGCGTGCTGCTGCGTATTGCCGATTCGGGCCTGGGCATGACGGAGTCCGACCGGCGGATGGCCAACATGCGGCTGCAGGCGGGGGGCGAAGTGACGCCGGAGAACGCGCGGCACATGGGGCTGTTCGTGGTCGGACGGCTGGCCGCCCGGCACGGGCTGCGGGTCGGGCTGCGGGGACCGGCGGCCGGCGAAGCCGGCCGCGGGACGACGGCCGAGGTCTATCTGCCGCTGGCGGTGCTGGTCGAGGGACAGACGCAGCAACAGGCGCCGCAGCGGCAGTTCTTCGCGGTGCGCCCCCCCGAACCCGAGCCTGCCGCGGTCCCGCTGCACCCTGGCCAGACCGGAACATCGGTGACGTCGCTGCCGCGGCGCAGTCCCGGGTCCAGCGGTATCACCGGCGCCGCTACGGAAGCCCCTGCCACAGCCGGGCAGCCACAGTCCAAGCGCCCGCTGCCGACGCCGTGGTGGGAGAAGGCACCCGCGCAGCCGCCGGCATCCGCGCAGCAGCCGGCCGCACCCGCCCAGCAGCCGGCGCAGTCCGAGGCCGCCACAGCGTCGGACACCTCGTCCTTCTTCGCGCGGCGCCCGGCCGCCGCGCCGAACGCCGCCAAACCCGCGCCGCCGGACCTCACACCGTCGGGACCGCAGGACGACGACGTGATTTATCAGCGGATGCTGTCCGAGATCATGGGCGACCCGCACGACCTCGTCCAGAGCCCGGACCTGGACTGGCAGACCGTCTGGGACCGGGGCTGGTCGGCGGCCGCCGAGGCCGAGGACAAGCCCGTGCAATCCCGTACCGAGCACGGCCTGCCGATGCGAACCCCCGGAGCGCGGCTCGTCCCCGGAGCAGCCGCCGTCGATGAGCCCGCCGCGTCGAACGGCGGTCTGCGCGCCCGCGATCCCGACGCCGTTCGCACCTCGATCGGCAGCCACTTCAGCGGCGTGCGCTCGGCCCGCTCACATGCCCGCGAAACCGGTGAGGAAGGCCAGCAATGACGGTTCAGTCGTCGTACAGCCCCCTGGACTGGCTGGTGTCGAAATTCGTGCGCGAGGTTCCGGGCGTCGCGCATGCGCTGCTGGTGTCGGTCGACGGCCTGCCGGTGGCGGCAAGCGAGCACCTGCCCGCCGAGCGCGCCGACCAGTTGGCCGCGGTGGCGTCAGGACTGGCCAGCCTTGCCACCGGCGCGGCGCAGCTGTTCGAGGGCGGGCAGGTGCTGCAGTCGGTGGTCGAGATGCAGAACGGGTTTCTGCTGCTGATGCGTGTCGGTGACGGTTCGCACCTCGCCACGCTGGCCATGTCGTCGTGCGATATCGGTCAGATCGGCTACGAGATGGCCATCCTTGTCGAACAGGTGGGCAACGTGGTGCAGTCCGCCCGCCGCGCCGAATCCGGGCCGCAATGGACCAACTCGAGCCGCCGGTAACCCCCGGTCAACCGAACCTGGTCCGCCCGTACACTTTGACGGCCGGGCGGACCGGTACCGACGTCGACCTGCCGTTGGAGGCGCCGGTGCAGACCCTGCAGGCGGGACTGGTTCACCAATGGCCGCCCGGTGACGCGCGCGGCAGGATCCTGCAGCTGTGCGTCAGCAGTCCGTCGGTCGCCGAAATCTCGGCCCGGCTGGATTTACCCGTGGGTGTTGCGCGCGTCCTGGTCGGCGATCTGGTCACGGCCGGTTACCTTCGGGTGCACAGGACCTTGACCGACCGTTCGACGCGCGATGAGCGGCACGAGCTCATAGGAAGGACCCTGCGTGGCTTACGAGCACTATGAGGGGGGTGCTGTCCAGCGCGACACCGCGTCGACCAAGATCGTCATCGCGGGCGGCTTCGGCGCGGGCAAGACCACCTTTGTGGGCGCGGTGTCGGAGATCATGCCGCTGCGGACCGAAGCGATGGTCACCGACGCCTCGGCCGGCGTCGACATGATCGAGGCCACCCCGGACAAGCGCACCACCACCGTGGCGATGGACTTCGGCCGCATCACCCTGGCCGACGACCTGGTGCTGTACCTGTTCGGCACCCCGGGGCAGCGACGGTTCTGGTTCATGTGGGACGACCTGGTGCGCGGGGCGATCGGTGCGATCGTGCTGGTCGACGTCCGGCGCCTGCAGGACAGCTTTGCCGCCGTGGACTTCTTCGAACACCGCCGGCTGCCGTTTCTGGTCGCGGTCAACGAGTTCGACGGCGCCCCCAGGTACCCGGTAGACGAGGTGCGCAAGGCACTGACGCTGTCCGGCCACATCCCTGTCATCAGCGTCGACGCCCGCAACCCCCGGTCTGCCCGCGATGCGCTGATCGCGGTGAGTGAGTATGCGCTGGCCAGTTTGGCGAGCAGCTGACCGTCTTGGAGTGGACTGACCGCGAATTCACCGGCGAGGACTTCCGTGATTTCCAAGACGGGGACCTCAGCCGGTTGCACACCGACCGCGTGGTGTTCACCGAGTGCGACTTCAGCGGCGTGAACCTGGCCGAATCCCAGCACCGCGGATCGGCCTTCCGCAACTGCACCTTCACTCGAACAACGTTGTGGCACAGCACCTTCGCCCAGTGCAGCATGCTCGGCTCGGTGTTCGCGCAGTGCCGGTTGCGGCCGGTGGCGTTCGACGAGGTGGACTTCACCCTCGCGGTGCTCGGTGGCAACGACCTGCGCGGCGTCGACCTGAGCGGGTGCCGGCTGCGCGAGACCAGCCTGGTGGAGACCGACCTGCGCAAGAGCGTGTTGCGCGGCGCCGACCTGCGTGGCGCCCGCACCGCCGGCGCCCGGTTGGACGACGCCGATCTGCGGGGCGCCAGCGTTGACCCCGCGTTGTGGACCACCGCGTCGTTGCGCGGGGCCCGCATCGATGTCCCGCAGGCGCTGGCCTTTGCGGTGTCGCACGGGCTGCTCCTGGACGCCTAACCTAACAGGTGCCGAGCAGACGCAAAATCGCCCAAAAATGGACCATTTTTGGGCGATTTTGCGGCTGCTCGCGCACACCACGTCAGCGCTTGAGCCGGATGCGCCACCACACCAACGCCGAGTAGACGACCGACAGCGCGGCCAGCATCGCCATGTCGAACAGCCAGGCCGGACGCGAGTGGGTCCAGTGACTGTCCTCCGGGCTCACGGATCCGGGCACCAGGTCGCGCAGATCGACCGTTGCCGCCGACGCCGCATAGCCCCAGCGCGCAGGCACCAGCCAGGACAGCTGGTCGAGGAACATCCGATTGGTCACCGGGACTACGCCCCCGGCCAGCACCAGCTGCAACATCAGCGACACCACCAGCAGCGGCATGATCTGCTCGTTGGACCGCGTGATGGACGACAGCAGCAACCCGAGAATCGCCGAGGCCACACATGTCGCGGCGATGCTGACGAACAGTTCGAAGCTGGGATTGCCCAGCAGCAGCGCCCGTTGCGTCGGTGCGCCCTTGCCCAGTAACACGATGGCGGTCGCGATCGCGGCCTGCACGATGGCGAAGGCGCAGAACACGCTCACCTTGGCGCCGAGGTAGGCCGAGGTCGACAAACCCACGGCCTGCTCACGCCGGAAGATCGGACGCTCGCCGATCAGGTCGCGGATGGTCAGCGCGGTGCCCATGAACACGGCGGCGATGCTGAGCAGGTTGAGGATCTGCGCGGCCTCGTCCGGGGTGTCGCTGTTCGCCTCGGCGAACCCGAAACCGCGGTCACCGGGAACCGTCAGCGACAACGCGCCCAGGATGAACGGCAGCACGGCCAGGAAGATGAAATAGGCGCGATCGGCGATGACGAGCCGAACCTGGCGCCGGGCGATCGTCGAGAACTGGCGCGCCGCACTGGTGTGGGCGGGGGCGCCCAGGTCAGTGGGCGTCTGCGCCGCTGTCGACACGACCGGCCGGCTCTGAGCCAGGAAGCGGCGGTTAGCTTCGTCCGGGTCGGCACCCACTTTGGCGAAGATGTGCGCCCAGTTGGTGGTGCCCATCGCGGCACCGATCTGGTCGGGCGGACCCAGAAACGCCGTCTTGCCCCCCGGCGCCATCAGCAGCACCTGGTCGCACACCTCGAGGTAGGTCAGCGAATGCGTGACCACCAGCACCACCCGTCCCGCGTCGGCGAGCTGGCGCAACATCGTCATGACCTGCAGGTCCAGGGCCGGATCCAGGCCCGAGGTGGGTTCGTCCAGAATCAGCAGCGACGGGCCGGTGAGTAGTTCGAGCGCCACCGACGCGCGTTTGCGCTGACCGCCGGAGAGCCGGTCAACCCTGGTGTCGGCATGCTGGGTGAGCCCCAGTTCCTCCAGTACCTGGGCGATGACCCGCGTCCGGTCGGCCTTGGTGGTGTCCGGAGGCAGCCGCAGTTCGGCGGCGTATCCCAGCGCCTGATTGACCGTCAGCTGCCGGTGCACGACGTCGTCCTGGGGCACCATGCCGATCCGGCTGCGCAGCGAGGCGTACTCCTTGTGGATGTCATGCCCGGAGAAGGTCACGGCGCCCGAGCCGGGCGCGGTATAGCCGGCGATCAGCCGGGCCAGGGTGGTCTTGCCGGCGCCGGAACCACCGATGATGGCGGTCAGGGTGCCGGGGCGCGCGGTCATTGACACCTTCTGCAGCAGTGCCTTGCCGTCGACGCTGAAACTGACCTCGTTCACCTCCAGTCCGCCGGTCTGGGTCGCGGCTTCGGTGCGCCGGACCAGAGTGCCGCCGGCGAAGGTCAGATCGACGTTGCCGATCGTGACGACGTCACCGTCACTGAGCACCGCGGAGCCCACCCGGATGCCGTTGACGAAAGTGCCGTTGATGCTGTGGTTGTCGCGGATTTCGGTGCCGATCGCGGTCTGAGCCAGGTAGGCGTGCCGGCGCGACGCCAGCACGTCGGGGACGACGATGTCGCACTCCGCCGCACGCCCGATCCATGCGGTGCGCCCGAGCGGCGGGGCCAGATTTTCGGCGGCGCCGAACACCGTGATGCCCCGGGTGGGGAACTGGGACACGCCGGTGACCGGCCCGATCCGGCTGGTGGTCGACGGTGCCGCTGCCGGCTCGGCGTCCGGGCCGCTAGGCGGCCTCAGCGGAATGGCGGAAGTCCGCCCCGGGTCGGCCACCGGGTTCGGATGCTGCCCGGTGGGCGGGTGCCGGCGCAACCGCCGCGGTGGCGGCCCCGACGGCAGGAACAGCCGCGGAGGCTGCCGGGGTCTGGCGGCCGCAATCCGGTCCGTCTCCGGAACCGGGCGCGCGATGCTGTCGGGTCGGCCGACGTCGAATGTGACCCGCGGTCCGTCGGGCTGGGCGAGGTTGACCGTCAGGCCGTCGTGGATGTCGACCAGCGGCACCCGTTTACCGCTCACGAAGATGCCAGTCGGCGAGTTGTTGTCGATGGCGACCCAGCTGCCCTGCTCGAAACGCAGCAACAGATGTGCCGAGCCCACCACCGGATGCGCGATCCGCACGTCGGCGTGCAGATCGCTGCCCACTATCACGTCACGACCGGCGGAGAAGGTGCGGTGCACCGGGCCAGTCCGAACGGTCAGCACTGGCTGCCCGGCTGGGGTCATGTGTTTCACCCTAAGCGTCAGCGTCGCTTGAGCCGGATCCTCCACCACACGACGACGCTGTACAACACCGAAAGAACGGCCAGCATCGCCATGTCGAACAGCCATGCGCCGCGGGTGTGCGTCCAGTGACTGTCTTCCGGGCTGAGCGAACCGGGCACCAGCTCGCGCAGGTTCACGGTGGCTGCCGACGCCGCGTAACCCCAGCGTGCGGGTATCGCCCAGGACAGCTGGTCCAGGAAGATCCGGTTCGTCACCGGGATCATGCCGCCGGCGAGCACGAGTTGCAGCATCAGCGACACCACCAGCAGCGGCATGATCTGCTCGTTGGACCGCGCGATCGAGGACAACACCAGCCCGACGACCGCCGAAGCCACACAGGTGGCGGCAACCGTGGCGAACAACTCGAAGCCGGGATTACCCAGAACCAGCGCCTTCTGCGTCGGAGCGCCCTTGCCGACCAGCACGATGGAGGTGGCGATGGCGGCCTGGATCACCGCGAACGCGAAGAACACCGTGAGCTTGGCGGCCAGATAGGCCCAGGTGGACAGGCCGACGGCCTGCTCGCGCTGGAAGATCGGGCGCTCGCCGATCAGGTCGCGGATGGTCAACGCGGTGCCCATGAAGACGGCGGCGATGGAGAGCAGCGTCAGGATCTGGGCGGCTTCGTCGGGTGTGTTGCTGGTCGGCGAGGCCATATGAAATCCGCTGTTGCCGGGCACGGTCAGCGCCAGCCCGCCCAGGATGAACGGCAGGATCGCCAGGAACAGGAAGTAGGCGCGGTCGTTGATCACCAGCCGCATCTGGCGGCGGGTGATGGTGGAGAACTGGCGACGCACGCTAGTGTGCGCGGGGGCGCCCAGGTCCGCCGGCTGGGTGGCCGGCGAGGTCGGTGGCGGCTGCTTCTGCGCGAGAAACCGCCGGTTCGCCTCGTCGGGGTCGGCGCCGACCTTGGCGAAGATGTGCGCCCAGTTGGTCGTTCCCATCACGTCGCCGATCTGGTCCGGCGGCCCGAGATACGCCGTTTTGCCGCCGGGCGCCATGAGCAGCACCTGATCGCAGACGTCCAGATAGGTCAGTGAATGGGTGACCACCAGTACCACGCGGCCGGCGTCGGCGAGTTGCCGCAACATGGTCATGACCTGCAGGTCGAGCGCGGGGTCCAGGCCCGAGGTGGGTTCGTCCAGGATCAGCAGCGACGGTCCGGTCAGCAGTTCCAGCGCCACCGAAGCACGCTTGCGCTGCCCCCCGGAAAGGTTGTCGACGCGGGTATCGGCGTGCTTGGTGAGCCCCAGTTCGTCGAGAACCTGCGCCACGACCTGGTCGCGGTCGTCCTTGCTTGTGTCGGGCGGCAGGCGGAGCTCGGCCGCATAGCCCAGGGCCTGATTGACCGTCAGCTGCCGGTGCACGACGTCGTCCTGCGGGACCATGCCGATCCTGCTGCGCAGCGACGCGTACTGCTGGTGAATGTCGTGACCCTCGAACGTCACCGCGCCGGAGCTGGGTGTGGTGTTGCCCGCGATCAACCTGGACAGGGTGCTCTTTCCGGCACCGGACCCGCCGATGATCGCGGTCAGCGTTCCCGGCCGCGCCGTCATCGACACGTTGTTCAGCAATCGGTTGTTGTTGATCGAGAAGATGATGTCGCGAACCTCGAGGCCGCCCGTGCGGGTCGCGGCTTCGGTGCGCCGCACCAGGACGCCGCCGACGAACGCCAGATCGACGTTGCCGATGGTGACCACGTCGCCGTCGGACAGGATCGCCGATCCGACCCGTATGCCGTTGACGAAGGTGCCGTTGATGCTGTTGAGGTCCCGGATCTCGGTGCCGACGGGGGTGGGGGACAGTTGCGCGTGGTAGCGCGAGGCCAACACGTCGGTGACGACGATGTCGTTGTCGGACGCGCGGCCGATGCGGGCGGCCGCGGCGCGGACGGCAGTGCCGGGCGCCACGCTCGGGGTCCGGACCGTGCCGGTCTGCAGCTGCGACACGGTCTCGTCCCCGGCCGTGTGCGCGGGTGGTTGCCGGTGGGCGGGCGTGATCGTGGGGATGGCGGTGGTGCGCTCCACGCTGTCGGGCGCAGTCGAAGGCCGGCCCGGCCCGGTCGGTCGGCCCTGCCGTGGCCCCCCGGGCGGGCCGATCACCGGCAGCCGCTCCGTCGGCGGCAACGCGCCCACGCTGCCCTGATAGTGCCCGACCTCGAAACTGAGGCGTGGGCCGTCGGACTGGCCCAGGTTGATGGTCTGCCCGTCGTGGATGTCCAGCGCCGGCACCCTTCTCCCGTTGACGAAGATGCCGCCTTGCGAGTTGTTGTCGATCGCGTGCCATCGGCCTTGATCGAAGCGCAGCAGCAAGTGAGCACGGGAGATCAGGGGATGCGCGACCCGCAGATCGGCGCGCAGGTCGCTGCCGATCACGACATCCGGCCCGGCGGCGAACTCGCGGTGCGAGCGATCCGCTCGAACTGTCAGCACCGGTGGAGTTGGATTCATCAGGACAGATTAAGGGGGCGCAGGCGCCGCTAACGGCGCTTCAGCCGGATCTTCCACCACACGATGGCGCTGTACACCAGGCACAGCAGTCCCAACATGGCCATATCGAACAGCCAGGCGCTCGGGGTGTGGTTCCAGTGCTGGTCCTTGGGGTCGGTCGGGCCGGGGGTGAGGCGGTGAGTGTCGATGGTCGACGACGCCGCCGCATAGCCCCACCGGGCGGGGGTGGCCCAGGACAGTTGGTCGAGGCCAGTCCGATTGGTCACCCAGATCATGCCGCCGGAGAACACCAGCTGAGACATGATCGCGGTGACCAATAGCGGCATGATCTGGTCCTGCGACCTGGCGATCGCCGACAACGCCATGCCCAGGATCGCCGACGCCACGCAGGTGGCGGCGACGGTCACGAACAGTTCGAACCTGACGTCGCCGAGCACCACCGCGTCCGAGAGCGGCTTACCCCAGCCCACCACCGCGATCGTGGTCGCGATGAAGGCCTGCATCACCGCGAAGGCGCAGAACACCACGACCTTGGCGGCCAGGTAGGCCCCGGTTGACAGGCCGACCGCCTGTTCGCGCTTGAAGATCGGGCGTTCACCCACCAGGTCGCGGATGGTCAGCGCGGTGCCCATGAACACCGCGCCGACGTTGAGCATGACCAGGATCTGCCCGGGCTGGTTGGGTGCACTGCTGAGCGGATCGGCCATGCCGAACCCGGTCTTGCCGCGCACGGTCAGGGTCAGCACGCCGATCAGGAACGGCAGCAGCGCCAGGAACACCGTGTAGCCGCGGTCGGAGACCACCAGCCGCACCTGGCGGCGCGCGATGGTGGAGAACTGGCGGAACCCGTTGTTGTGGACCGGCTCGCCCAGGTCGGCCGCGGGACTGGTCTGCGACGGACGTTCGGGCTGCCGGTTGCCTTCCAGGAAGCGACGGTTCGCCTCGTCGGGATCGGCGCCCACCTTGGTGAAGATGTCGGCCCAGTTGGTGGTGCCCATCGCTGCGCCGATCTGGTCGGGCGTGCCCAAGAAGGCGGTCTTACCGCCCGGGGCCAGCAGCAGGATCTGGTCGCACACATCGAGGTAGGACACCGAGTGGGTGACCACCAGCACCACGCGGCCGGCATCGGCCAGCTGGCGCAGCATCATCATCACCTGACGGTCCAGCGCCGGGTCCAGCCCCGAGGTCGGTTCGTCGAGGATCAGCAGCGACGGGCCGGTGATCAGTTCCAGGGCTACCGATGCGCGTTTGCGCTGACCGCCGGACAATTTGTCCACCCGCGTGTCGGCGTGTTTGGTCAGCTCCAGCTCCTCGAGGACCTGGGCGACCACCTGGGCGCGGTCGGCCTTGCTGGTGTCGGGGGGCAGCCGCAGCTCGGCGGCGTAACCGAGCGCCTGGTTGACGGTCAGCTGCCGGTGCACGACATCGTCCTGGGGAACCATGCCGACCCGGCTGCGCAAGGAGGCGTATTCGGCGTGGATGTCGTGGCCCTCGAAGGTCACGTTCCCGGTGGTGGGGCTGGTATATCCGGCGATCAGCCGCGACAGTGTGGACTTTCCGGCGCCGGATCCGCCGATGATCGCCGTCAGTGTCCCCGGCCGGGCCGTCAGCGAGATGTGGTCGAGCAGTTGCTTGCCGCCCTCGACGGTGAACGTCACCGAGTTCACTTCCAGGCCGCCCGTGCGGGAGGCCACCGCGGTGCGGCGCACCAGGGTGCCGCCGGTGAACACCAGGTCGACGTTGCCGATGGTGACCAGGTCGCCTTCGGTCAGGATCGCCGATCCGACCCGCACACCGTTGACGAACGTGCCGTTGACGCTGTTGTTGTCGCGGATCTCCGCGCCCAGCGGCGTCAGGCTGAGGAACGCATGGTGCCGGGAGGCCAGCACGTCCTGAATGACGATGTCGTTGTCTGTCGAGCGGCCGATGGTGACCGAACCGGCGGGCTTCTCGTGGGTGCCCGTACCGAGTAAGGCCTGGAACATCTTGGTGGCGATGTTGCTCTGCTCGGGCGGCTTGGCCCCCGCGGGCGGTCCCGGGACGCGGGCGGGCTGCCTCGGCGACGTCTGCTGCGCCGGTGGCGGGTGCGGTATGTGCGCCGATGAATGCGGAGGCGGTCCGCTCGACGGATAACCCGGAGGTGCCCACGGAGCGGCGCTGCTCGGGTACATCGGTTGGGCCGACGGCGGGGGCGGCCCGCCCGGGCCCGCGCGCCCCGGCGGCGGGCCCACCCACGTGGGCTGGCGCCCGCTGAGCTGCGCCGGCGGATGCCCGGGCACCGGGCCGGACGGTCCAGCCGGACCCGACGGCAGGATCGGCAGCGATTCGGTTTGCGGCGGGCGCCCTGCGGGGCCGCGGTGCCGCCCCACTTCGAAGGTCAGTAGGGGGCCGTCGGGGTTGCCGATGTTGACGGTCTGGCCGTCGTTGATGTCGACCACCGGCACCCGGCGCCCGTTGGCGTAGGTGCCGTTCAGTGAGTTGTTGTCGATCGCCAGCCAGCGGCCCTGATCGAAGCGCAGCAACAAGTGGGCGCGCGAGATCAGCGGATGAGTTATGCGCATGTCGGCACGCAGGTCCCGGCCGACCACCACGTCGTGGCCCGCCGCGAAGGTGCGCTCCGACCCGTCGTACCGAACGGTCAGCGCTGGCGGGACGGCTGGTGTGGGCATCGCTGACAACTTTAGCTTCTACGCATTGCCGGCAATTGCGGCGAAGGGCGGCGCCCGTTCCCGCGCCGTTCGCGGGAGCCCGTTTGTGCACGCTAACTTTATGAATCAATTACTCAACGTGCCCGTGCATTGCTGACATACGGCTGGCCCGGTCCCACCCTCACGGTATGCGCACTACCGCGTACGACTCGACGCCGGACTTGAGCGCAGTAGCAGCCTTGCGGCTGTCTTCGAAGCGTGTAACGTGATTTTTCGTCCGACGCACTGATGATCATCGGATACCAGCCGGGTTTTGGACAGATCTGGGAGCGTGCCGCAATGTCCTTTGTCGTAGCTGTGTCGCAGGAATTATCAACGGCCGCAACGAATTTGACCACTCTTGGCACGTCGGTGGGTGCGGCTAACGCGGCTGCGCTCGCTCCCACGACGACGGTGTTGGTCGCGGCCGGGGATGAGGTTTCAGCGGCTATCGCGGCGCTGTTTTCCGGGCACGCCCAGAACTATCAGGCGCTCAGCGCGCAGGCGGCGGCGTTTCACGCCCGGTTCGTGCAGGCGTTGACGGCCGGCGCGGAGTCTTACGCCGCCGCGGAGGCCGCGAGCGCGGCGGCGCTGGCGGCGGCCAACCCGGTGCAGGCTTTTCAGCAGCAGGTGCTGGCCGCGATCAATGCCCCATTCCAGGCACTGACCGGGCGGCCGCTGATTGGCAATGGTGCGCCCGGGGCTGCGGGGACGGGTCAGAACGGGGCGGCGGGTGGGTGGTTGCTCGGTGATGGTGGGGCCGGCGGGTCGGGTGCGCCGGGCCTGCGGGGCGGCGACGGTGGGGCTGCCGGGTTGTTGGGCAGCGGAGGGGCTGGCGGGAGCGGCGGAAGCTCGGTGGTCGGTAGTGGCGGGGCCGGCGGTAATGGCGGCGCTGGTGGGTTGTTGTTCGGCGGCGCCGGGGTGGGCGGGGCCGGCGGGGTGGCGACCACTGCCGGGGCCGGTGGGGCCGGCGGAGCCGGTGGGGCCGGTGGACTCTGGGGGGCCGGCGGGGCCGGTGGCGCCGGCGGAGCCGGCATCACGGCGGGCGGGGTCGGAGGCGCCGGCGGAACCGCGGGGGTGCTGGCCGGGCTGGTCGGAGCTCCCGGCGGGCAGGGCGGCAACGGCGGATTCAGCCTTGCCGACGGGGGTGCCGGCGGTGCCGGCGGGGCCGGCGGCCTGCTGGGCGGCGCGGGTGGCGACGGCGGAGCCGGCGCGCTCGGTGGGGCTGCCGGTGGCGCGGGCGGCGCCGGCGGAAAAGCGGGCTTCCTGTTCGGCGCAGGCGGGGCCGGCGGGGCCGGCGGCCAGGGTGTTGGCGCGGGAGGGGCCGGTGGACAGGGTGGCGACGGAGGTCTGCTGCTGTCCAGCGGCGGCGTTGGCGGGGCCGGCGGGATCGGCCTCACCGTGGGTGGGGCCGGCGGGACCGGCGGCAATGCCGGCCTGCTGGGCGTCGGCGGGGCCGGCGGGGTCGGCGGGTTCTGCACCAATGCCACCGGCGGTGCCGGTGGCATTGGTGGCCGGGGCGGGCTGCTGTTGGGTGGTGGCGGTGCGGGTGGCGAAGGCGGCCAGAGTCTTACGGCGACCGGTGGTGTCGGCGGGACGGGCGGGGCCGCGGTGCTGCTGGGCACCGCGGGCAACGGCGGCAACGGCGGATTCGGTGCCACCCTCGGCGCGAGCGGCGTGAACGGGGCCGCGGGACCACTACAGCCGGTGTTCAACGTTATCAATGCGCCCACCCAGGCCCTGCTAGGCCGGCCGCTGATCGGCAACGGCATCAACGGCACTGCGGGGACCGGGCAAAGCGGCACGCCCGGCGGATTCCTGCTCGGCGACGGCGGGGCAGGCGGGTCGGGCGGGCTGGGTCAAAACGGCGGTGCGGGTGGGGCTGCCGGGTTCCTGGGCAGCGGCGGTGCCGGCGGCACCGGCGGGGCTTCGTCGACCGGCAGTGGCGGGTTCGGCGGGGCCGGCGGGGTCGGTGGCCTGCTGGGCACCGGCGGCGGCGGCGGGGCCGGCGGACCCGCATTCGGTTTGACTGGCGGCGGTGGCAACGGCGGGGCCGGCGGGGCCGGCGGCCTGTTCGGCGGCGGCGGGGCCGGCGGGATGGGTGCCACGACGGCGGCCACCGGCGTAGCCGGTGGCAGCGGCGGCAATGGGGGGGCAGCCGGCGCGCTGGCCGGCCTGGTCGGCGCGGGCGGTGGCCGCGGTGGTGACGCCGGCTTCGGGGCTACCGGCGGTGCGGGCGGCGCCGGCGGCAACGGTGGCTTCTTCGCCGGGGCTGGCGGTGCCGGCGGCAACGGCGCACTCGGCGGCGACGGTGGAGTCGGCGGGGCGGGTGGCAAAGCCGGGCTGTTGTTCGGCGCTGGCGGGGTCGGCGGGACCGGCGGGGGCAGCACCGGCGCCGGCGGGGCGGGTGGGGTCGGCGGCGACGCGGGGCTGCTGTTCTCTACCGGCGGATCCGGCGGCGCCGGTGGGTTCGGCCTGGTTGGCGGGGCCGGCGGGGCGGGCGGCAACGCCGGGCTGCTGGGGTGCGGCGGGATCGGCGGAGCCGGTGGATACGGCACCTTCAACGTCACCGGCGGGACCGGTGGCGCCGGTGGCGCCGGCGGCAGGGGTGGTCAGCTGCTGGGCAGCGGCGGTGCCGGAGGCGCCGGCGGCCAAGGCGACGTCGTCGGCGGTGACGGCGCCAAGGGTGGCGATGCGGCGCTGATCGGCAACGGCGGCAACGGCGGCAACGGCGGCATCGGCCCAACACCCGCTACCGGCGGCACCCGCGGCGCCGGCGGCACCGGTGGTCTGCTGTTGGGTTTGAACGGAATCGACGGCCGGCCCTAACGCAGTTTGCGAGAACAGCCAGACATGTCAACCGGTCTCACAGCCTCATCGGGGCACCGGCCGCAGGTCCGGCGCTCCGGTGACCACGCAGTGCGTGCGCGTGTAAATGGTGGGCATGCACTTGTTGCAGTGCGTGCAGGCCGACCGGACGCCCGAGCCGTCGCGGGCGATCCGGTTGATCAGGTCCGGTTCGGCCAGCAGCGCCCGGCCCATCGCCACGAAATCGAACCCCTCGGCCATCGCCAGGTCCATCGTCTCGCGGTTGGTGATGCCGCCGAGCAGAATCAGCGGCAGTTTCAACTCGGCGCGGAACAGCTTGGCCTCGTCCAGCAGGTAGGCCTCTCGATACGGGTATTCGCGGAGGAATTTCTTGCCGGTCATGCGCATGCCCCAGCGCAGCGGCGGCTTGAAGGCGCCGGCGAATTCTTTCAGCGGCGCATCGCCGCGGAACAGGTACATCGGGTTGACCAGTGAGCTGCCCGCGGTGAGTTCGATGGCGTCCAGCCCGCCGTCTTCCTCCAGCCATCTGGCCGTGATCAGCGACTCCTCGTTGGAGATGCCGCCGCGCACGCCGTCGGACATGTTCAGTTTGGCGGTGACCGCGATCTGCCGCGGTCCCTGGTCGACGGCGCGGCGCACCGCCATCACCAGTCCGCGGGCGACCTTGGCCCGGTTGGCCAGCGAGCCACCGAACTCGTCGGTGCGACGGTTGATCAGCGGAGACAGGAACGCGCTCGCCAGATAGTTGTGGCCCAGATGGATTTCGACCGCATCGAAGCCGGCCTCCACGGCCAGCCGGGCGGCGCGGGCATGGTCGGCCAGCACTTCGTCGATGTCGTCCGCACTGGCCTTCCTGGCGAACCGCATGCCGATCGGGTTGAAGAAGCGCACCGGCGCCAGGGCGGTGGCCTGGTTGCTGCGGGCGTTGGCGACCGGGCCGGCGTGGCCGATCTGGGCGCTGACGGCCGCGCCTTCGGCGTGGATCGCGTCGGTGAGGCGACGGAAGCCGGGCACCGCCTCGGGGCGCATCCAGAGTCCGTTGCCCTCGGTGCGGCCGCCCTGGGAGACCGCGCAATAGGCGACGGTGGTCATGCCGACCCCCCCGGCGGCGGGCTGGCGGTGGTATTCGATCAGGTCGTCGGTGACCAGCGCATTCGGGGTGCGGGCTTCGAACGTCGCGGACTTGATGGTCCGGTTCCGAAGGGTCAGGGGACCGAGTTTGGCAGGGCACAAGACGTCTGGGGCGGCAGACATATAGGCAGCCTAACGGCTCGGGTGCGGGACGCGATCGCGCCCGGCCATGCCAAACTGTCTGGCGTGGGCGCAATCACGCTGGACGGCAAGGCCACCCGCGACGAGATCTTCGTCGACCTCACCCAGCGGGTCGCGACGTTGACCGCAGCCGGACGCACCCCTGGATTGGGCACCATCCTGGTCGGTGACGACCCGGGCTCGCAGGCCTACGTCCGGGGCAAGCACGCCGACTGCGCCAAGGTGGGCATCACCTCGATACGGCGCGACCTGCCCGCGGACATCTCGACCGAAACGCTCAACGAGACCATCGACGAGCTCAACGCCAACCCGGAGTGCACCGGCTACATCGTGCAGTTGCCGCTGCCCAAGCAGCTGGACGAGAGTGCGGCGCTGGAGCGGGTCGACCCCGGCAAGGACGCCGACGGCCTGCACCCGACCAATCTGGGCCGGCTGGTGCTGAACATGCCGGCGCCGTTGCCGTGCACGCCGCGCGGCATCGTGCATCTGCTGCGGCGCTACGAGGTGCCGATCGCCGGGGCGCACGCGGTGGTCGTCGGGCGCGGCGTCACGGTGGGCCGGCCGCTGGGGCTGCTGCTCACCCGGCGCTCCGAGAACGCCACAGTCACCTTGTGCCACACCGGAACTCGTGATCTGCCGGCGCTGACCCGGCAGGCCGACATCATCGTGGCCGGCGTCGGGGTGCCGCACATGCTGACCGCGGACATGGTCCGTCCGGGGGCCGCCGTCGTCGACGTCGGCGTCAGCCGGGTCGACGGCAAACTCACCGGGGACGTGCATCCCGACGTGTGGGAGGTCGCCGGCCACATCTCGCCCAACCCCGGTGGCGTGGGGCCGCTGACCCGCGCCTTCCTGCTCACCAATGTCGTCGAGCTGGCCGAACGGCGGTGACTTTCCGATGACGCTTCGGGCCATCCTGGGGCGCGCATTGCGCGCCCAATGGCCCATCCTGCTCGTCGGGCTGATCTTCCTGGTGGCGTTCGTGCTGGCGGGCGCCAACTTCTGGCGCCGCGGTTCGCTGCTGATCGGCATCGGTGTCGGGGTGGCGGCCGTGCTGCGGCTCGCCCTGCCCGATGAGCGCGCGGGCCTGTTGGTGGTACGCAGCCGGGGGACCGACTTCCTGACCACCGCGTCGGTGGGTGCGGCGATGGTCTACGTCGCGTGGACGATCGACCCGCTGGGGACCGGTTAGTTCCCGGGCAATCCCGGGATGTTGGCCAGTCCCGGAATGCTTCCCAAGCCCGGGATCTGCTGCAGCGCGCCCGGCACCTGGCCGCTGGCCACGTCGGCCAACACCGACGGGCAGTACATCTGAATCGCGATCGTGGTGAACATGCCGGCCATCTCGGGCGACATCATGCCGCTGCTGCCTCTGACGCGGGTCGCGGCCGCGGCGAAGTTGCCGCCTGGCTGGGCGAGCATCGGGCAGACCGACTGGCCCAGCGCTTCGGCGTTCACCGGGTCGCCGTAGTTGATGCCGGCACTGCTCAGCGCGGTGATGAACGCGTCGTCGACCGGGCTCGCCTCGGCGGGGGCGGCGAAGGCCGCACCCGCGGTCAGCAGGGCCGCGGAACCCGCCAATAGTCGAACGCTCAGGGGCTGGTGGCGCCATGGCTGCATATCAAGCTCCGTAATGTTGGAGAGCACCTTTATGCGGCACTCAAGCGACCAAGTGAACTGTTGTCGATGCCGGTCTCGTTCGGGACACGATGGCGTAAAGGTTTGGCAGGACCGGCGTTTTGTGACCGGCCGGACACAATCGCGTCACGCTGTGGCCGACATGTCGCCGGACCCTCGGATTCTACGTGGCGGCGTTTAACAATGCGCCTCATGATTTCTCGTCAGGCTTTTCTGCGGGGCGCCGCCGGGGCGTTGGCGGGTTCGGCACTGTTCGGCATATCGCGGCCCCGGGCGTGGGCGGAACCGACCGGCGCCTGGAGCAGCCTGGCCTCCTCGATCGGCGGCAAGGTGTTGCTGCCCGCCGACGGCGCCGCCTTCACCACCGGCAAGCAGGTCTTCAACTCGAACTACAACGCCGCCACGCCGGCGGCGGTGGTGGTGGTCACCTCGCCTTCCGACGTGGCGAAAGCGCTCGCGTTCGCGGCCGCCAACAAGCTTAAGGTGGCCCCCCGCGGCGGCGGGCACTCCTACATCGGCGCCTCGACCGCCAACGGCGCCATGGTGTTGGACCTGCGCGGACTGAGTGGCGGGGTGAACGTCGACAACGGCGCGGGCACCGTCACGGTGCCCGCCGCGACGGACCTGTATGCGGTGCACCAGGCGCTGGCCGCCGCGGGCCGGGCGATTCCCACCGGCAGTTGCCCCACCGTGGGTGTGGCGGGCCTGACGCTGGGCGGCGGGATGGGGGCCGACTCCCGGCACGCCGGGTTGACCTGTGACGCGCTGCGCTCGGCTTCGGTGGTGTTGCCCAGCGGCGAGACGGTCACCGCGTCCGCCGAGGAGCATCCCGACCTGTTCTGGGCGCTGCGCGGTGGCGGCGGCGGCAACTTCGGCGTGACGACGTCGTTGACATTTTCCACGTTCTCCACCTCGGACTCCGACGTGGTGCGGGTGGATTTCGCCCCCGCGGCCGGCGCGCAGGTGCTGACCGGATGGCAGAGCTGGCTTTCTGCCGCTGACCGCAACACCTGGGGGCTGGTCGACCTGTCGGTCAATGGGACCGAGGGAAGCTGCCATGTGCTGGCGACGTGCCCGGCCGGCTCGGGTCAGGCGGTGGCCTCGGCGATCCAGTCGGCGGTCGGGGCGCAGCCCACCGCGACCGAGCACAGGACGATGGCTCACATGGACCTGGTGATGTACCTCGCCGGCGGCAGCGCGACGAGCTCGCCGCGCGGCTTCGTGGCCGGTTCCGACGTGATCGGCACCATGAATTCGACTGCGGCGCAAGCGATTGTCGCCGCCCTGGGCAAGTGGCCGCCGGCCGGGGGGCGGGCGTCGGTGATCGTCGACACGTTGAGCGGGGCGGTCGGCGACGTCGACCCGGCCGGTTCGGCCTTCCCGTGGCGCCGGCACGCCGCCGTCGCGCAGTGGTACGTCGAGAACGGCAGCGGCCAGACGTCGACGGCCAGCACCTGGGTGGCCACCGCCCACACCACCGTGCAACAGGTTTCCGCCGGTGGCTACGTGAACTATCTGGAACCGAACACGCCGCCCTCGCGGTACTTCGGGTCGAATCTGGCGCGGTTGGCGTCCGTGCGGCAGCAGTACGACCCGAACGCGGTGATGTACTCGGGGCTGACCCTGTAACCGCGCACCCGCCGACATGTCATCGGCAGTCCTGCCGATTCCGCCCACCGACAATCCCCGGCCCGGTTCAATGTGCGTATCGCCCGGGATGAGTCGTCGAGTCCGGGGTCCGGTGGCAGCAGAGCAGTGGAATAGGGGCGCGTCGGTTGGAAGCGAGCGAGTTCGGTCGATACCGACTGTTCGAACTGATCGGCCGGGGCGGTATGGGCGAGGTCTACAAGGCCCATGACACCATCATGGGACGCGATGTGGCCATCAAGATCCTGCCTGCCGACCGCGGTCGCGACGCGCATTTTCGTGAGAGGTTCAGCCGGGAGGCGCTGATCTGCGCGCGGTTGACCGAACCACACATCATCCCGATCCACGACACCGGCGAGATCGACGGTCGCTTGTACCTGGTGATGCCGATCATCAACGGTGTCGACGTCGACACCGCGCTCAGGCGCGACGGTCCGATGGCGCCCGCGCAAGCCGTGCGGGTCGTCGAACAGATCGCGGCGGCGCTGGATGCGGCTCATGCCCACGGCCTGGTGCACCGCGACGTCAAACCGTCCAACGCGCTGATCGCCGATCACGACTTCGTCTACCTGATCGACTTCGGTGTCGCCTACGACAGCTCGGCCGCCAAATTGACCACCGCGGGCCGCACCGTCGGCACGTGGGCTTATATGGCTCCCGAACGGTTGATGACCGACGTCGCCGACGCCCGTACCGATGTGTATGCGCTGGCATGCATGCTTTACGAATGTCTCACCGGGGAGCGGCCGTTCGCCGGCGACCTGGTGGCACAACAGATGACGGCGCATCTCACCGCACCCCCGCCGCGGCCGAGCGAGCGCCGGTCCGGCGTCCCGGTCGGCTTCGACGATGTCGTCGCCCGGGGCATGGCCAAGGAGCCGGGCGAGCGCTACCCGAGCGCCGGCGATCTGGCGGCGGCGGCCGCGGCTGCGCTGGCGACGCCGGTGCGCGGCAGCAGCGGCGACACCGCACACCCCGGCCAGGTTGCCCCGGTAAACCCCGGCGAGGCACCGCGAAGCGGCGCCGCCCGGCCCGGATTGGACTCGCCGCGCGGCGCTATCGGCGCGGCGTCGTTCCCGTGGCCGCCGCCGTCGGAGCCCGACCGACCGCCGTACCGCGGGTGGGAACCCTTCCAGCCGATCGACGCGGGAGTATTCTTCGGTCGCGACGCCGAGCTGGTGCGCGCGATCGATGCCCTGCACGGGATGTGCGAGAGCGACGAGACCCTGTTCGTCGTGCTCGGCGCGTCGGGAGCAGGCAAGTCGTGTTTCCTGCGCGCGGGCATCGTGCCCCGGCTGCAGAAAGAGGCAGGCAGTTATCTCGTGCTGGACATCGTCCGGCCGGAACTCCGGGCGCTCACCGGAGCTTGCGGCCTGGCGCAGGCGATTTGCGCCACGCGGCAACGGGCAGGACTGACCGAGCCACCCCTGGGTGACATCAAGGACGCATGTACCCGCGGCGACGCCGCGCAGCTGCGGACCTGGCTGGTGCAGTGCCGGGACGCCGCCGGCGGACCGCGGTTCGACGCGGCCGCCGACTGCGCGCCGCCCACCATCGTGCTGCCACTGGACCAGGCCGAGGAGTTGTTCCTCGCCGATGCCGGCGGGGAGGCCGCCGGGTTCCTGACGCTGATACGGGATCTGGCGCTCGGCGCGAACCGTCAGGACAGGTTGCCGTTCGTCGTGGTGGCGACCGTCCGCACCGACTGTTACGGGCTCATGCAGACCGCGCCTCAGCTCGCCGGGCTGCAGACCAAGCAGTTCGATCTCCGGCCGATGGACGCGACCCAGTTCCACCGCGTGATAACGGGGCCGGCGCAGCGATCGACCGACGGCGGACGGCCGCTGTACCTCGACGAGGATCTGGTGCGCCTGCTACTGGCCGACGCGACCGCGGGCGCGGACACACTTCCGCTGCTCTCGCTCACCCTGGCATGGCTGTATCGCGACTACGGATCGACGGGCCGGCTCACGGCCCAGCCCTACGTCGAGCGGGGCGGTATCGACGGCGTCGTCCAAGCCGAGATCCGCGAGCTGCTGTCATCGGAACCGGGTGAGCGCGCCGAGCAACTGAAACGACTCCGGGCGGCGTTCATCCCGTGGCTGGCCACCATCAATCCCGACAACGACCAGCCGATGCGGCGTCTGGCCCGCTGGGACGACCTGCCGCGGGACAGTCGCCCGCTGCTGGAGCTCTTCATCGCCCGGCGGTTGCTGATGAAAGACCTGCGCGACGGCGTGGTGGTCGTCGAGGTCGCCCTGGAAAGCCTGCTGCGTCATTGGGAAGAACTGGCGGGCTGGCTGGCCGAGGAGTCCGAAGACCTCAAGGCCGCCGACGCCCTGGAACGCAGTGCCGCCGAATGGCACAAGAAACACCATGAGGACGCCTGGCTATTGCACGGTCCCCGGCTGTCCGCGGCCGAAAACCTGGCCGGCAAGCCAGGATTCCGCGACCGGCTCAACATCGTGCGCGACTATCTGCTCGCCTCGCGACAGCGTGAGAACGACCAGGCTGCGCGGGAAAAGCAGCGCCAGCAAGCCGAACTCGAGGCCGCCAAGAAGCTTGCCGCGGCGGAGACCCAGGCGCGCGAACAGGCTCAGGACAGCGCCGTGGCGCTGCGACAGCGCAGCCGGATCCTGCGTGCCGTCCTCGCCGGAACGTCCGTCATCGCCGTCCTCGCCGTCATCGGCGCCGCGGTGGCCGTGGCCAGCTTCAAGCAGGCCACCCGTGAAGCGCGCAATGCACTGGCCGCTGAACTGGACGCCCAAGCCGCTGCCGTGTTCTCCGGAACCATTACCGACAGCAACATCCGCGCGCTCACCGCCACTCTGGCGGCACAACGCATGCGCTCGGACCCGGCTGCCGGCCGCGGCGCGTTGTACACCGCCGCCGCGGCGCTGAACACCACTCGCATCATCATCTCCACGCAAGCGCCGGTCGCTACTGTGGCGGTGAGTCCCGACGGGCGTGTCCTGGCCTCCGGTGGTGGCGATGGCACCGTGCGGTTGTGGGATGTCACCGACCCGGCGCACCCGAGCTCACTGGGCGGGCCGCTGCAGGGCCCGGACGCGGGCGTGGCCAGTGTGGCATTCAGTCCCGATGGGCACGTGCTGGCCTCCGGCGGCGCCGACGGCACGGTGCGCTTGTGGGACGTCGCCGATCCCCGGCACTCCGGTCCGCTCGGCGCGGCGCTGCTGGGCCCGGGCGCCGGTGTGGCCAGTGTCGCGTTCAGCGCCGATGGGCGCCTGCTGGCCTGCGGCGGCGGTGACGGCGCGGTGCGCTTGTGGGACGTCGCCGATCCGCGACACTCCGGTCCGCTGGGCGGGCCGCTGCCGGGCTCGGGCGCCGGTGTGACCAGTGTGGCGTTCAGCCCCGACGGGCGGATCCTGGCCTCCGGCGGCGGCGATGACACTGTGCGTCTGTGGAACCTGGCCGACCCGGCACATCCGACTGCGCTGGGTGAACCGCTACGCGGACACACCCCGTTCGTCCAGGATCTGGCTTTCGCCCCCGATGGCCGCACCCTCGCTACCGGCAGCGGCGACGGCACCATCCGGTTGTGGAATGTCGCCGACCCGGCACACCCGAGCCCGTTCGGTGAACCGCTGCGGGGCCACACCGACCTGGTGGCAAGTTTGGCCTTCAGCCCCGACGGGCACATCCTGGCCTCGGGCAGCGACGACGACACGGTGCGACTGTGGGATGTCACGGATCCGGCGCATGCCGGTCCGTTGGGCCGCCCCCTGGCCGGTCACAGCGGCAACGTGCCCAGTATCACGTTCAGCCCGGACGGGCACACGCTGGCTTCCGGAAGCCGTGACGGCACCATCCAACTGTGGGACCTCGACGCGGCGCTGCCCCTGCAAGGACACGCCGGCCCGGTGCGCAGTGTGGCGTTCAGCCCCGATGGGCACACCCTGGCGTCCGGCAGCGGCGACGCCACCATCCGGTTATGGGACCTCGCGGACCCGGATCACGCGCGGCAGCTGGGCCAGCCGCTGCGGGGTCAAACCGGCGCCGTTGAAAGCGTGGCGTTCAGCCCCGACGGGCGCACGCTGGCCTCGGCAGGTAAGGACGCGACCGTCCTGTTGTGGGATCTGGCCGACCGAGCGCACCCGGTGGCGTTGGGCGGGCCCCTTTCCGGTCACCGCGCTGCCGTGCGCAGTGTCGCGTTCAGCCCCGACGGGCGCACGCTGGCCTCGGGAGGCGACGACGCGACCGTCCTGTTGTGGGATCTGGCCGACCGAGCGCACCCGGTGGCGCTGGGCGGGCCCCTTTCCGGTCACCGCGCTGCCGTGCGCAGTGTCGCGTTCAGCCCCGACGGGCACACACTGGCCTCCGGAGCCGACGACGCCACCATCCGGTTGTGGAATCTCACCGACCGCAACCACGCGAGACCGTTGAGCCAACCCTTTCGTCGCTACATGAGCGTCGTGTTCAGCGTGGCCTTCAGCCCCGACGGCCGCACCCTCGCGTCCGGCAGCAGTGATGACACCGTGTTGCTGTGGAACCTGACCGATCCGGCGCATCCGAGCCCACTGGGTCGTCCTCTGCACGGGCACACCGGATACGTGTATCAGGTGGCGTTCAGTCCTGACGGTCACACGCTGGCCTCCGGCAGCGCGGATCACGCAGTGCAGTTGTGGAACCTCACTGATCCGGCTCACGCGGCGCCGCTGGGACAAGCCTTGATGAGCGACACCGACGCCGTTCTCAGTGTCGCGTTCAGCCCCGACGGGCGCAGCCTGGCTTCCGGCAGCGCCGACACCACCGTGCGCCTGTGGCCCACCCCGCTCGATGCCACCGTCGAGCTTCTCTGCTCGAAACTCACCTCCAACGTCAGCCACGAGGACTGGCAGCAGTGGATATCACCCAAGGTCGGCTACCTCACCCTGTGTCCCAAGCTGCCGGTTCCGCAGTAGGGGCGGTGATGGCACCGGGCATTCTGTGGCGGTCCGGGGCGTGATCACCAGGTGGGCTGCCTGGGCCTGGCGGTAATACTGCAACCGCCGCCGCCACAGGGCGATGTGCTGCAATTCGACTGTCGCGAAGGTTCGTTGCAGGTAATAGCGCCACGCGAAGCGCGCAAGCACCGCCGCCGGCGGGGCGCCGGGCAGCGCCTGGGCACATCCGCCGACGATCAGTCGTCGGGACCTGGTGTCGTCTCGCTCGCCGCCCAACAGCAGGGCCACCCGCGGGCAACACGCCACATTGCGGACTGCCCATGACGATGCCGAGGTCGTCGCGTAGATGCGGCCGTGGTGGGCCACGAACCACAGCGGTACCGCGAAAGGGGTTCCGGTCCGGGAGCGGCTGGCCAGGATCATCACTCGCGATTCACGCACCGCCGCGTCAAGTTTCGCCGGGAAAACCTGACAGGGGTCGCTTCCCGCATCGAGGACCGAAGCCGACGTTTGTTGCGCCGCGGCGGGCCGGGTGGGTGGGGCGGGTACCTCGCGGAGCGCACCGTAGTCGTAAGCCACGACGCGGATGGGCTCAACCCGGTAGGTAAGAGTCTCCACGGGTTCGGCGATTCCCCTGATCGTCAACGAGCGCAACCGAAACCATTGCGGGCCGTCGTCGGCGACCAAGACGACCTTGCGGCCCGAGAGGTCGGGCCCCCCGGCGGGGAGTCGCACGATACGCGCCGACACCGCTGGACATGCTGGTGCTTCGAGCTCCACGCCCACCGGCACCACGACGACCCCGTCGTCCGCGATCGTGGCCAACGACGCACGAGACGGTCGAAGAGCCAAGTCAGCGACCGCACTCACCGCGACATCCCGGATAATCACCGACGGTGCGCCCTTCCGTGGAAGTGTTGCCGTAGACAGTATGCCGCTCGGCTCATCGGCCGGCGCGGCAGCGATATCGGCCCTTACCCGTCGAGCTCCACGGTGCATTGCCAGAATCCCGGCGCAGCGATGGGCGGCCGCATTGTGTAGGTCTCATCCCGTTGACGACGCCGGTTCCGGTCACATCCGTGCTACCCCGTTCGTCGTCATAGAAGAAAGGGGATAACACCACGATGACCGACATCAGCGAACTGCATCGGGCGCTCGTCGCCCGCATCCTCACGGGCCCGGCACAGGCACCCACCGAGCTGCGCAGGGCCGCGTTCGACAACGCGGGCCTCAGCGAGCCGGTCCGCACACTCGTCGACACGATCGCCTACCGCTCCCACCAGGTGAGCGACGACGACATCGCCATGCTGCGCGCGGCCGGATTCACCGAGGACCAGATCTTCGAGATCGCGGTGTGCGCGGCCGTCGGCCAGGCGGGCCGTCACTACGACAGCGCACTGGCCGCACTGGCAGCAGCCACCGGAGCAGGCCGATGAGGCTGGCGATCCTGGATCGCGGCCATAGCATCCCGACCAAGGCACTGTTCGCGGTGATCCGCCTGATGACCCGCCAGCCCGTCGTCGACGCCGCCAAGCTGGCCCGCTACCGGACCGAATTCTACGGCGCCGGGCCCCTGACCCACGAGGCCATGCGGGGACCCTCGCAATGGTCTGTCGGCGACCGGGAGTTGATGGCAGCGGTCGTCTCCCAGGCCAACGACTGCCCGTTCTGCATCGCCGCACACTCCGCCACATCAAGCCAGTGGTACGGCGACCCGGCCAGGGTGCAGGCCACCCTGGCCGACCCGGGCACCGCGCCGGTCGACGACCCGCTGCGCGCCACCCTGCGGTTGCTGGAGAAGCTCGCCCGCCGGCACACCGTCGGCCCGGACGATGTGCAGGCCGTGCTGGCCCACGGTGTTTCTCCGCAACAGATCACCGACGCGCTGGCGGTGGCGCTGGCCTTCGACATCACCAACCGGCTGGCCAACGCCTTCGCCTTCGAGGTGGCCGGCCCGGCGGCGATGAACGCCGGGGCCAGACACCTGCTGAAGCGAGGCTATCGCTGAGGTCCCGCCACCGAGAAGATCTGCGACAGGGCGTTGCGAGCGGCGATGCGGCCCGCCTCACGAGCCCGGTCGATCTGGTGGTACTCCATGAGGCCCACGTCGTGCGGGTTGGGCCTGATCACCACGTCGGCCTGCTGCAGCGCTGCCGCCGAGGCCATCGCCCCGCTGATCGTCATGGTGCGCATCAGGGTGTCGACCATGCCGGGAACCCGCGGAGTGCGCCCGTGCCTCGGTCCTGACGTCTGGCCGGGGTTGCCGCCGGTGGCGACGCTCACCGCGACCAGCGGACCGTCGGGCCCCGCCAGCGAGGTGACCGGCACGTTGTCCAGCACGCCGCCGTCAACGTGCAGCGCGCCCTTGTAGACCATCGGCGCGTACAACACGGGCAGCCGCAGCGAGCACGCGAGAACGTCGGCGAGCCGGCCGCTGCGGTGCACAACGGGTTGCCGGGCCAGCAGATCGACGCTGACGCAACGGAATTCCTTCGGCAGTTCCTCCACCCAGGTATCGCCGAAGGCGGCCTGCAGCGCGGCCGTGGTCCGGCGCCCGCGGATCAGGCCCTTGCTCGGCAGGGTGTAATCGCCGTGGCTTCGGCGAACGAAGTACTCGTAGATGTGAGCGTCCACACCGGCGGCATCCAGACCACTGGCCGCCAGCGCGGCGATGATCGCGCCCATGCTGGTGCCGGCGAAGCGGTCGATGACGATGCCCGCCGACTCGAGCTCCTCGAGCACGCCGATGTGCGCCAGGGCCCGCGCACTGCCACCGCTGAGCACCAGCCCGACGGACTGGCCGGCAATCCGCGCGGCCAATGGGCGCAGGTCGTCGTGGCAGGTGTGCGGGCTCACCGCGTGCATCGACCGCGGCGTGATCAATTCCTCCCACGCCCGGCGGTCGGCGCCGGGCCGGGGCAGCACCAGGTCGGCGTGCCGGGCGCGGGGCGGCAGCGTTTCGGCAGCCGGAACGGAGTCTCCGGCTACCACCACGACGCGGTCGGCGACGCGCAGACAGAAGTCACGCCACACCGGTTCGTCCACCGTTGCCTGCAACACCACCCGGTCGGCATCGCGCTCGGCCCGCTCCAATCCGTCGCGGTCCACGCGTCCGGGGGCGACCACCCGCAGCCGGTCCGAGAGGGCCACGCAGAGGTTGGCGGCGACCATCGCCACCGGGGCGGTGTGGTCGGCGCCGATGACGGTCACCACGGCTTCGGGGGTGGACCGGTACGTCGCGCGGGGAGGCTGGTGTTGGCGCTGGGCCAGCACCCTCAGCAATGCCCCCAGTATCCGGGCGTCGGCGATCCGCTCGAACTCGTCTCTGGTCAGCTGGGTCAGAACCGAGTCTCGCAACGCGCGCACTGACGCGAACCGCGGGGTTCCGATGAGCGCGCCGCGCTCGCCGACCACGTCGCCACGGCCCAGTTCGGCGACGACGCCGTCGGAGTCGAGCACCTGCAGACGGCCCTCCTGCACGATGAACAGCGAATCCGCCGCATCGCCGGCGTGAAACAGATACGAGCCGGCGGTCAGCACGACCTGCGTCCCGTTGCGTCGGAGCTGTACCAGGATGGCCGCATCCAGGGCTGTCGACGGCAGCTCGACGGTCGGACGGCTCGGCGGCGGCTCCGGCGCCGGGGGCAGCGGGTCGGCGGGGTCGCCGGCAGTATCGGGCACCGCGGGGGTCTGGGGGCGACCCAGGAAAACCGCCCCGAGTGCAACCACCGCCAGGCAGACCGCGGCCATCACCCAGCCGCGACGGAGCACCGCTTCGGCGGCACCGGGTGCCGGCGTGCCGATCAGGATCACCAGCAGCGCAACGCCGATCACGGCGCCGACCTGACGGACAGTGCCGGTCACCGCCGACGCGGTGGCGTAGCTGCCGCCCGAGACCAGTTGCGACAACGCCGCGCTTGCCAGCAGCGGAAAGGTGGCGCCCACCCCGACCCCCTGCAGCAGCTGGCCGGGCAGCCAGGCACCGAGAAAGTCGGGCGTGGACCCGACGCACTCGATGTACCACACCAGGCTGCCGGCCCATATCAGCGCGCCGATCGCGACGATGACGCGGTATCCGCGCCGGTCGGCGACGCGGCCGAGCACCGCCGCGACGACCGCGGCCACAAACGCCGATGGCGCGACCGAAAGTCCGGCCTTCAGCAGGCTGTAGCCCCAGACGTAGTTGAGAAACAGCACGTGGGTCAGCAGATAGGCGTAGAAAGCGACGGCGCAGACCGCGGTCAGGACGGTCCCGGCGACGAAGGAACGGATGCGCAGCAACGCGGGTTCGATCAGTGGCGCCGGGTGATATCGCGAGCTGATCACAAATCCCGCCATGGCGACCGCCGCGGCGGCGAACGAGCTGATGGCCGCGGCGCTGGCCCATCCCCAGTCCGAGCCCTTGATGAGGCCGAGGGTCAGCAAGCCCAGCGCCGCTGCGAGCAGTACCGCACCACGGAAGTCGGGTACGCGGCGACGGCCGGCCGCCCGGCTCTCCACCAGCAACCGGCGAGCCGCGATCAGCGCCGCGATCCCCATCGGGACGTTGACCAGGAACACCCACCGCCAGCTCGCCGCCGCGACAAGCGCACCGCCGATCGGTGGCCCCAGCCCCGCCGCGATCGCTCCGGCCGCACCCCACAGCGCTACGCCGTGCGCGCGCCGGTCGAGTTTGAAGCCCTCGACCACCAGGCCGAGGGATGCCGGAACCAGGATTGCGGCGCCCAGACCCTGCACTACGCGAAACGCGATGAGCTGGTCGACGGTGTCGGCGGCGGCGCACAGCGCCGACGCCGCGGTGAACAGCGCTACGCCCTGCAGGAACATGCGTTTGCGCCCGAGCAGATCGGCAAGCCGGCCCGCAGCCACCAGGAAGGCCGCGAAGACGATGTTGTAGCCGTTGAGCACCCAGGACAGGCTGCCCATGTTGCTGTGGAAATGCCGCTGGATGTCGGGAAATGCGACGTTGACGATGGTCGAATCCAGAAACGCCAGGAAGGCGCCAAAAGCCGCCACCGACAGGATGATTGACGACGACGGCTGTTGCCGCCGCCGCAACGAGCCGTCCGGCATGCTCGGTCTGGCCGCGTCAACGCGCGGAAGATCAGTGGTGGCAGGGGCGTAGGCGGTAATGACTGGCTCCAAATCGTACTGCTATGCTAATGTTTCCCAGGGATAGGATTTGCAAACTGTAGCGGATCCCGGCTGCGGGCGCCAGTGGGCGTGTGACCCCCCATCCCCCAGGTGCGCCGGCGCACCGTCCAACCGGCCGAGCCGACGTTTGTCGAGTTTCAGCGGCGCGCTTAAGGAGAGACCACATGGCCCCTGCCGATACTCACGTTGTCATCGCCGGCGCCGGCATTGCGGGTATGGCTGCCGCAATGACGTTGGCCGAGGCCGGCGTGCGAGTCACATTGTGCGAAGCGGCATCTGAGGGTGGAGGCAAGGCCAAGAGCCTGCGCAACGCCGAGGGCCAGCCGGTCGAGCACAGCCTGCGAATCTATCTGGACTACTACCAGACGCTGCTTACCCTGTTTTCGCGCATCCCGGCCGAAAACGGCCTGAGCGTGCTCGACAACCTGGTCGGCGTGAGCGCGGTGCGGGTAACCGGCAAAGGAGTGATCGGCCGGCCCTCGGCCCCGGTCGCGCTGCAGCGCCGGAGCCGCGGCGCCGCACGCATTCGCGCGCTGATCAACCCGCTGCAGCTACTCGTCCGGATGGCGTTGCGCAGCACACTCGTCGTCGCCGGGCTGGCGCGCGTGGGCGTGCCGGTCTCGGACACGATTCACTATCTGCGCGCTCACCTGCGTCTGTTGTGGATGTGCCGGGATCGGTTCTTCGCCGAGATGGGCGACATCTCCTATGCCGACTTCCTGCAACTCAACCGCAAGTCCGCGGCAGCCCAGGCATTTTTTGCCGCGCTGCCGCGCATCTTCGTCGCGGCGCGCCCGACGGCAGAGGCCGCGGCGATCGCGCCCATCATCCTCAAGGCGCTGTTTCATCTGACGAGTGTCCCGGTGGCCCTGGGCGACACCCGATTGCCGTCGGTGATGATGATGAACGGACCGACCAGCGAACGGATGGTCGACCCCTGGATTCGTCACCTGCGTGACCTCGGGGTCGATGTGCAATTCGAGCTGCGCATCGATGACATCGAGTTCGAGCGCGGTCGCGTCAGCGCGTTGACATCGATGGATGGCCGCCGGATCGCTTGTGACTACGCCATTCTGGCGCTGCCGTATCTGACGCTGCGCAAGCTTGCCGGGAAAGATCAAGCACGGCAACGCCTTCCGCACCTGATCCAGCAGCACGCGATTGCCCTCGAGTCGTCGAACGGAATCCAGTGCTTTCTGCGCGACATCCCGGCGACCTGGCCGTCTTTCGCGCGTCCGGGAGTCCCGGCCAGCCATATCGACAGCGAATGGTCGCTCGTCTCGGTGATCCAGGGCGAGGGCTTCTGGCAAGACGTCCGGCTGCCCGAGGGCACCAGGTACGTGCTGTCGATGACCTGGAGCGATGTGGACAGGCCGGGACGGATCTTCGGCCGGCCGCTCTCCGAATGCAGCCCGGAGGAGATCCTGACCGAATGCCTGGCGCAATGCGGCCTCGACCGGTCGGAGATCTCTGGCTGGCAGCTCGATTACGAGTTGCTCCATCTCGGCGATGCCGACTACCGGGCCGGCGCCCTGCCTCCACATCTCGCATATCCGCCCGCGGCGGGACGGCGCATGGTGAACCTGTCGCCGCTGACCATCCTGATGCCCGGTGCCCGCGAGCGATCGCCGCGTGTGCACACCGAAGTGCCCAATCTCTACCTGGCCGGTGAAGCCGCGTATTCGCCCGAGCTCACCTTCTTCGTGCCGACCATGGAGAAAGCCGCCAGCTCCGGTTATCTTGCCGCACAAGGAATTTTGAGTAGCGTGGGTCCGCACGCCGGAGTGCCGATGCAGCTGCGCGATCCCGTGCCGTTCGCGTTCCTGCGCCGGGTGGACCAGTGGCGGTGGAACCGCCGCGCCGGCGTGCGGCAACTCAGGACAGCGTCGCCCGCACACACACCGTGACGTACGGCAGGGCCAAACCAGCCGAATTCGCCAGCGCGGGATGCGTGGCCAACAACTCGCGGACCTTGTCCAGTGTTCGACTGCGCACTTCCGCCGGTGAGGTGATGCAATATGTTCGAGATGCCACCAGATCGATAAGTGCTTGCGGTGTCAGGTAATTGGTCCACTCCACCTGGTGGCGCCGCACGTCGGTGAACGGTTTGGGCAACGTCGCGCGGTCGCGCAACGGGTCGTCGTCGCGACCGATGATCTCACCCAGCTCGCGCACCCAGCCCAGCCGTTCGTCGCGGGTGTTCCACACCAGGCCCAGCCGTCCGCCCGGCCGTAGCACCCGCGCCACCTCTGGAATCGCCCGGGCCGGGTCCACCCAATGCCACGCCTGGGCGACCAGTACCGCGTCAACACTGTTGTCCTGCAACGGAATCTCTTCCGCGGTACCCAGCAGGGCGCGGGTTTCGGGCAGCGAAGCGGTCAGGACTTCCAGCATCTCGGGCACCGGATCGACGGCCACCACGTCCAGGCCGCGTTCGACCAGACGGGTGGTCAGCTTGCCGGTGCCCGCACCCAGATCGAGCACCTCACGGGCGCCCGCCGGCAACAGCCAGTCGATCGCTTCGGGTGGATAGGTGGGACGACCGCGCTCATAGGCGGCCGCCACCGAGCCGAACGACAGGGAGCGGTCACGCCTGGATCGGGTCACCGCGAACACGCGCCTTGGGTCAGAGCGAGGTCGAGGGTCTCGCGGATCAAGACGGCGACGGCGTCCGACTCCACCAGGAAACCGTCGTGTCCGCACACGGACTTGACCACCCGCACCCCCGCGCAACCCGGCAGCAGCTCGGCCAGCTCGTCCTGCAACCGCAACGGGTAGAGCCGGTCGGAGGTTACCCCTCCGACCACGACGGGCACCGCGCACCTGGTGAGCGCCGCGTGCAGCCCGCCGCGGCCACGACCGACGTCGTGGCTGTTGAGCGCTTCGGTCAGGGTCACGTAGCTGCCCGCGTCGAACCGGGCGAGCAGCTTGTCGCCCTGGTGTTCCAGGTAGCTCTGCACGGCGTAGCGGCCGCCCGCCGTCGGGTCTTCGCCGTCCTGTGCGTCGTTTCCGAAGCGCCGGTCGAGTTCGACCTCGCCGCGGTAGGTCAGATGCGCGATGCGGCGCGCGATCCGCAGCCCGTCATCGGGTGCGCGGCCCGTCTCGTGGTAGTCGCCGCCCTGCCAGTTCGGGTCGGCTTTGATGGCGGCGATCTGGGTGGTCTGGGTGCCGATCTGATCGCCGGTGGCGCGTGCGCCGACCGCCAGCAGCAGTCCGGCCCGCACCCGGTTCGGATGGCCGACCAACCATTCCAGCGCTCGTGCGCCACCCATGGACCCGCCGATCACGGCGGCGACATCGGTGATACCCAGCGCGGCCAGCGCGGCCATATCCGCCTGGACCTGGTCACGCACCGTGATAGCCGGAAACCTTGAGCCGTAGGGCTTTCCGTCGCGAGCCAGCGAACTCGGGCCGGTGGAGCCGCGGCAACCGCCGAGCACATTGGTGGCCACCGCACACCAGCGATCGGTGTCGATCGGCGCACCCGGGCCGGCGACCCCGTCCCACCAGCCCGGGGTCGGGTGCCCGGGTCCGGCGGGCCCGGTGATGTGCGAATCACCGGTCAGCGCGTGCAACACCATCACGACGTTGTCCCGCGCCGGCGACAACTCGCCCCAGCGCTGCACGGCGATGTGGACGTCGTCGATCACCGCGCCGCTTTCGAGTCTCAGCGAGCCGATGTCGACGACGCCGATCTCGCCTTCGGCGGGCAGCGTCTGGGTTGGCACGTCGGAGATCGTCATGTCAGAAGGTCTCCTCAGAAGGCCGCCACGGCTTGCGGGTCGCTAGTGTCAGCTGAGGCGCCGGATACCCGGGCTGCGGCGAAACCACGCTCCAGGTCGGCCAGGATATCGGCAATACCTTCGATGCCTACCGCTAACCGCACCAGACCCGGAGTCACGCCGGTGGCCAGCTGCTCGGCGGCGCTGAGCTGAGCGTGGGTGGTCGACGCCGGGTGGATGACCAGTGAACGGACGTCGCCGATGTTGGCGACGTGGCTGTGTAATTGCAGGGCGTCGACGAAGGCCTTGCCGGCCTCCACACCACCGGCCAACTCGAACGCCAGCACGGCACCGGTGCCTTTAGGCGCCAACTTCCTGGCACGCTCATGCCACGGCGAACTCGGCAGCCCCGCGTAGTTGACCGACAGCACGTCATCACGCGCTTCCAGGAACTCGGCGACGCGCTGGGCGTTGGCCACATGCCGCTCGATGCGCAGGCTCAGCGTTTCCAGGCCCTGCGCCACCAGGAACGCGTTGAACGGCGACGCCGCCGAGCCGAGGTCGCGCAGCAGCTGGACCCTGGCCTTGAGCGCGTAGGCCGGCGGCCCCAGCTCGGCGTACACCACGCCGTGGTAGCTGGGGTCGGGGGTGGTGAAACCGGGGAAGCGGCCCTGCGTCCAGTCGAAGGTGCCTCCGTCGACGAGCACCCCGGCGATCGCCGAGCCGTGCCCGCCCAGGTACTTGGTGGCCGAATGAACCACCACGTCCGCGCCCTGGGACAGCGGCTGAATCAGGTAGGGCGTGGCGATGGTGTTGTCGACGATCAGCGGGACGCCGTTGCGGTGCGCGACCTCGGCGACCGCGGGCGTGTCCAGGATGTCGATCTGCGGATTGGAAATGGTCTCGGCGAAGAACCCCTTGGTGTTTGGCCGGACTTCGGCCTGCCAGGAATCGGGGTCGTCGGGGTCTTCCACGAAGCTGACCTCGATGCCGAGCTTGGCCAGCGAGTAGTGGAACAGGTTGTAGGTGCCGCCGTACAGCCTGGGACTGGACACGATGTGATCGCCCGCACCGGCGACATTCAGGATCGCGAACGTCTCGGCGGCCTGCCCGGAGGACAGGAACAACGCGGCCACCCCGCCCTCGAGGGCGGCGATGCGCTGCTCGACCACGTCGGTGGTCGGGTTGCCGATGCGGGTGTAGATGTTGCCCGGCTCGGCCAGCGAGAACAGCGCGGCGGCGTGCGCGACGTTGTCGAAGGTGTAGGACGTGGTCTGGTAGATCGGGAGGGCGCGCGCGTTGGTCGTCGGGTCCGGCCGCTGGCCCGCGTGGATCTGCTTGGTCTCGAAAGACCACTGTGCGGTCGGGTCTGTGTCGTTGTTGTCGGAGCTCACTCTGATCGCTTTCTGCTCAGCAATGGCGGTTAGGCAAAGAACGGCACGGCAGGCCGGGTTAGGTGAGTGAGGAGAGTGCGCATCACGTTTCCCTGTCAGCTCAGGGGCCCGTCACGGCGGACCCGCGCTTGCCGCGTAGCCGTTTGGGGCTACTCAACCTGGTCATCACCCGGGGCACCCCACCGCGGTTGGAGGGTTGCCGGCCAGCAAGCCGGGGCTTGACGCTGGCGCTCATGACCGATTACGGAGTTTAACGTATGGCAGCTGGACCCTGCCAATTCCGTGGCCGTGGCGGGGTCAGCCGGCGGGCGGTTCGAGAACGCGAGCAGACGGTGCGACCTCTTCGAGGAATTCCACGATCACCTCGGTGACCCGGCCGGGCGCCTCGAACATCGGCACGTGCCCGACGCCCTCGAGCACGGTGAACCAGTGGTCGTCGGGCAGATGGTGGCGGAAGTGCCGGCTGAACCGGGGCGAGGGGACGATGCGGTCCTTGGTGCAGATCACCAAATGTGCCGGGACGGCGTTCTCCGCGAGTTCCTGCAGGCCGGGCATCAGCAGGGCCTTGAGCAGAAGCTGGATGTATGCCGGGCAGTGCGCGACGTCGTCGATGATCACGCTGAGCTCGCGCTCGCTGACGCCTTCGGGTTTCGCGCTGATCGCATAGGTGGCCAGCGGACGGCTGAACGGGAGCCGCAGCACCCGCGGCCCGAACAGCCAGGCGAATATCAGCAGCGGAATGCCAAGAATGAACTTTCCGATCACCTCGAACTTCGCCAGACTCCACCGCGTCCAGCCACCGGCCGGGGCGATCCCCATGACGCTGCGCGCGCGTCCACGTCGCTCCAGCTCGAAGGCGACCCACCCGCCCAGTGAGTTGCCGACGATGTGCGCGGTCTGCCAGCCGAGTTCGTCCATCTGGCGCTCCACGTGGTCGGCCAGCACCTGCGACGACAGGAACCAGGTGCCGGCGCGCGGGCCGCCGTTGTGGCTGGCCATGGTGGGCGCGAACACCTCGTAACGGCCGGTGTCGGCCAGTTGCCGGGCGACGACCTCCCACACCGTCTGTGACATCAGAAACGGGTGTAGCAGCAGGACCGGCTCGGCAGAGCCGTCCTTGGGGCCCAGGTGGATGGGGACGCGAGCGGCCCCGGCCGGGGACGGTCTACGCAGACGTCGCATCTATCCGACATTAAATGCGGTACCGGCGGTACCGCAAGCTACCCCCGGCGGGCTCGCTCGCCGGGTCGCCCAGGTCGCCCGGGTCGCCCAGGTCGCCCAGGTCGCCCAGCGTGAAGCTGGCTTCACGTTCGGCGCCGAGCGTGAAGCTGGCTTCACGCTCGCGGCGGCGCGGGCCGTGAAAAGATCGGGGCATCATGAACACCCCTACCGCAACCCGCCGGATCTTCTCCGGTGTGCAGCCCACCTCCGACTCCCTGCACCTCGGCAACGCCCTGGGCGCGGTGGCCCAATGGGTGGACCTGCAGGACGGCTACGAGGCCTTCTTCTGTGTCGTCGACCTGCACGCCATCACCATCCCGCAGGATCCCGATGCGCTGCGGCGGCGCACCCTGATCACCGCCGCGCAGTACCTGGCGCTGGGCATCGACCCGAACCGCGCCACCATCTTCGTGCAGAGTCACGTACCGGCCCACAGCCAACTGGCGTGGGTGCTCGGCTGTTTCACCGGCTTCGGCCAGGCCTCCCGGATGACCCAGTTCAAGGACAAGTCGACGAAGCAGGGTGCCGACTCCACCACCGTCGGACTGTTCACCTACCCGGTGTTGCAGGCCGCCGACGTGCTGGCCTACGACACCGACCTGGTGCCGGTGGGGGAGGACCAGCGCCAGCACCTGGAGTTGGCCCGCGACATCGCCCAGCGGTTCAATGGCCGCTTCCCGGACACTTTCGTGGTTCCCGACGTGCTCATTCCCACGATGACCGCGAAAATCTACGACCTGCAGGACCCCACGTCGAAGATGAGCAAATCTGCGTCCACCGACGCCGGGCTGATCAGCCTGCTCGACGATCCGGCGAAGTCCGCCAAGAAGATTCGCTCGGCGGTCACCGACAGCGAGCGTGAGATCCGCTACGACCCGGCGGCCAAGGCCGGCGTGTCCAATCTGCTCAGCATTCAGTCGGCGGTCACCGGCGTCGCCATCGACACCCTGGTGGACGGCTACGCCGGTCGTGGCTACGGCGACCTGAAAAAGGACACCGCCGAGGCCGTCGTGGCATACCTCAGCCCGATCAAGGCCCGGGTGGAGGAACTGACGGCCGACCTCGCCGAGCTCGAGTCCGTGCTGGCCGTCGGTGCGCAACGCGCCAACGACGTCGCCAGCAAAACCCTGCAACGGGTCTACGATCGCTTGGGTTTCCTTCCGCAAAGGCAATGATGTGACATGAACGAGCAGGGGCGGTCGCACCGTCTCGTTGGCGTCTGTCTTCGTCGCGGGCAATGCACCGGCAATCGTTCAGTGCGATGACCGAAGAGACGCAGAAGCCGGGGATCCTCGACCGGCTGCGCAGCCGCCATCCCTGGCTCGATCACCTGCTGCGGGCTTACACACGCTTCGCCAAGCAGAAGGGCACGTTCTTCGCCGCGGGCCTGACGTACTACACCATCTTTGCGTTGTTCCCGGTGCTGATGGTGGGTTTCGCGGCGGCGGGATACGCGCTGGCGAGCCGCCCGGAGCTGCTGAACACCCTGGACGGCCGCGTCCGCGCCGCAGTGCCCGGCGAGCTGGGACAGCAGCTGGTCGATCTGATCGATTCGGCGATCGACGCGCGGGCATCGGTCGGAGTGATCGGTTTGGCCACCGCGGCCTGGGCCGGTCTGGGCTGGATGTGGCACCTGCGCGAAGCGCTGAGTGAGATGTGGGAACAGCATGTCGAGCCCGACGGCTATGTGCGCACCAAGCTGTCCGATCTGGCCGCCATGGTGGGCACCTTCCTGGTGATTACGGCGACGGTCTCGTTGAGCGCTCTGGGCCAGCGCAGACCGATGGCTGCGGTGTTGAAATGGCTGCACATTCCCGACTATTCGGTGTTCGACGAGGTGTTCCGGGGTGTGTCGGTCGCCGTCTCGGTCCTGGTGTCATGGTTGCTGTTCACCTGGATGATCGCCCGGTTGCCGCGGGCGTCGGTGCGCTTGGCCACCTCGGTCCGGGCCGGGATGATGGCGGCGCTGGGATTCGAGGTGTTCAAGCAGGTGGGTTCGATTTACCTGCAGACGGTGGTGCGCAGCCCGGCGGGCGCGGCGTTCGGACCGGTACTGGGCTTGATGGTGTTCGCGTTCGTGACGTGGTCACTGCTGTTGTTCGCTACCGCCTGGGCGGCGACGGCGGTGCGGGAGGATCCCAGAGACAAGCACGTCGACCCCCCACCGCCCGCGATCATCAGCCCGCGGATTCTGGTGGAGGAGGGTTTGCGGCCCCGGCAAACGGCGGCCGCTATGGCCGCGGGAGCCGTTGGGGCGCTGACACTTTCGCGATTGTTCAGGCGTCGCCGCTGAACGCGGACAGTTCGGTGCGCATCCTGCCGGCGAACGCGGCGACCGCCTTGAGCGGGCGCATCATCACCGTGATCTCGTCGATCAGCCCGTCGCAGCCGGTATGCAGGACATCGCAACCCTGCAGGTCGCGTCCGTCCACGTTCGCTGTGAAGATCAACGCGCCGTCCAGCTCATCGACGAAACGAAAATCGTCGAGCACGTTGGCGACCGTGCCGATGATCACCGTGATCGCCTCCCGGCCCCGATACGGCCGATACGTGATCGGGCTGTGCAACACAGCTTCGGCGGCGAGAATGTTGCCGATGGTGTCGAAGTGGCCGGCCTCGACCGCCGCGCGGAACCGTGTCGTCCCAGTCTGTTCGATCGTCACGGTGCCTCCTGATCCTCGGGTACACGTCGGTTCGGGTACACATCGATGACGTCGCAGCCCGGTCTGACGTGACGTCTACGGGCGATCAGGTGAACTTCCGGTGAAGTCCACCGCGACTGCTCCGAATTCTGCGCACACTGGATGAAGTCTTTGCGCAGCCGGCCGGGGCGCCGGGTGGGAGGTCGTATGTCGTTTGTCGTGGTAACGCCGACGGCGTTGGCGGCGTCGGCGAAACAGCTGGAGGACATCGGTTCGGCGTTGAGCACGGCCGGTGCGGCCGCCGCCACCTCGATCACGACTTTGATGACGGCCGGTGAGGATGAGGTTTCGGTAGCCATCGCGTCGTTGTTCTCCGAGTACGGCCGCGCCTACGAGCGGCTGAGCATCCACGTTGCGGGGCTGTATGCCCAGTTCGTGGAGGCGACGAAGGTCGCCGCGCAGACGTATCAGGCGGCTGAGGCCGAGTTCTCCGCCTGGCTCGTGGCTCGGCAGGCTGCTCGCGCCTCATTGCCACGCCCTCAGCCCAACCCCAACGAGACCAGCCCCGCCGGCGGCGGCGGATAGCGGCTAGTCCAACTCGACTTGCCAGGAGCCGTGCACCATCACGGCCTGCACGTGCAGATCCCGTTCCAGCACCACGAGGTTGGCGTCGTATCCGGCACGGATGGCGCCCACCCGGTCGAGTCCGAGAGCGCGGGCCGGGATCGTGGAGGTCGCGCGCACCGCGGCGGCCAGACCCGCACACCCCGCGACGGTACGGAAGAGTTGATCCATGGTCGCCAGGCTGCCCGCGATGGTGGAGGTGCCGCGCACCGTGGCTACCCCGCCGGCTACCACCACGGGCACCGCGCCCAGCAGGTACTCGCCGTCTCCGCATCCGGCCGCCAGGGTCGCATCGGTGATGACGGCGACGCGTTCGGGGCCCGCCCACCCCAGTACCGCGTGCACCATGGCGTGGTGCACGTGCACGCCGTCAGCGATGAGTTCGAGCGTCACCCGCGGGTGCTGTAGCAGAGCGAGCGCGGGTCCGGGATCGCGGTGATCCATCGCTGGCATGCCGTTGAACAAGTGGGTGCCGACGGATGCGCCGAGCGCCACCGCGCGCTCGGTCTCTTGATATGTCGCATCCGTATGTCCCACGGCGACAACGGCGCCCGCATCGAGGAAGCGCCGGATCGCATCGTCGCTGCCGGGCAACTCCGGGGCCAGCGTGACCATCCGGATGGTGCCGTCGGCCGCGGCGAGCACGGCGTCGATCTCGGCGGGGTCCGGCGGCCGGATCTGTTGGGGGTCTTGGGCGCCGCACCGCGCGACACTGAGCCACGGTCCTTCCAGGTGGATGCCCGCCACGACGCCCTGACGGGTCGCCTCCGCGAGAGTGCGGACGCCGGCGAGCATTTCGGTGGGCGCTGTGGTGACCAGGCTGCCCAGGGTCGTGGTGGTGCCGTGCCGCCGGTGGAACTGCGCGGCCGCGGCCGGCGCGTCGCTGAACGACGCCCCGCCGCCGCCGTGCACGTGCATGTCGACAAAGCCTGGCACCACGACGGAATCGGGCAGGTCGACGGTCGCTGCGGCGGGCGGTGCGCCGGTGCCGCAGGCAACGATGCGGCCGCGGTCGGTGTGCACCCAGCCCGGCCGGCAGACCTCGCCGTCGATGACGACGGTGCCGGCCCGGACCACAGTCATGCCACCTCCGTGGGCCAGCGGCCGCCGTTCTCCCAAAAATGCCGGATGTCCTCGAGTTGACGACCTTTGGTTTCCGGCGCGTACCGGTAGACCACCCAGAACGCGAACACCGAGAAAACCCCGAAAACCGCGAAAACGCCAGCGCCGCCGAGCCAGTGCAGCATGGTCAGAAAGAATCCCGCGACGATCGCGTTGGCCGACAGGTTCGAGGTGAGCATCACGCTGGACCCCTTGGAGCGCAAGTGTGAGGGGAAGCTCTCGCCGGCGAACACCCAGACCAGTGAGCCGAAGCCGAAACTGAACCCGATGATGAACAGCAGCACGCCGCCGAACCCGAGTACCAGAGCACCCGAGGCGTTGGGGTCGCGGGCGAACACGACGACCAACACCGCGTCGGCGACGATCATCAGGGCGATGCCGGACAACAGGATCGGCCGCCTGCCCACCCGGTCCACCAGAAACAGTGACGTGCACACCGCCACCAGCCCGGCGACCTGCACCAGCGCCGGCAGCGCCAGCAGCGCGAAAAAACCCTGAAAGCCCATGGCGGCAAACAGCCGGGGGCTGTAGTACACGATCGCGTTGATGCCGGTGATCTGCACCAGAAAGCCGAGCGTGACCACGAACAGGGTGGCCCGCAGATACGGCGGCCGCAGCATCTCGGAAAGACCGCCGCCGGCACCGCGCTGGTCGGCGGCCACCGCGGTGGCGATCTCGGCCAGTGCCGCGTCGACGGTGGCTTCGGGCTCCACCCTGAGCAACGCGCGTCGCGCATCGTCGCGGTGGCCGCGCAGCAGATACCACCGGGCGGTGTCGGGCATCCGTGCCAACAGCGGTAGCAGCAGCGTGGCCGGCACGGCCGCCAGCCCGAGCATCCAGCGCCAGCCCTCGTATCCGGCCAGGAAGTAACCGGTCAGATAGCCCAGGATGAGGCCGCTGATCGTGGCCAGCTGATAGCCGGCCAGCAGCGACCCGCGCACCGCCGCCGGCGCCGATTCGGCCACATACACCGGGACCACCACCACCGACACCCCGATGGTCACGCCGAGCAACAGGCGTGCGCCCAGCAACATGGGCACCGAAGTCGCGGCCGCCCCCAACAGGGCGAACAGCGCGTAGCCGATGAGAATCAGCACCATCGTCTTCTTGCGACCGATCGCGTCGGCAAGTATTCCGCCGCCGAGGGCGCCGCCGATCTGGCCGATCACCACCGTCGTCGTCACCAACTCCTGCTGGCGGGTGGTGAGGTCGAACTCCTTGGTGATGAACAGCAGCGCGCCTGCGATGGAAGAAAGGTCGTAGCCGTAGATGACACCGACGCTGGCCGCGGTCAGCCCGACCAGCAAACCCCGGCCGATCAGACCTTTACCTTGGCTCTGAGTATTTCGACGACCTTGTCCGGGTCCTCGGGAGTGATGCAGGCCCGGACCCGGCGGCCCACGTCGATCACCAACAGCGTGGACTTGCGGCCGCGGCGGGCGTCCAGCGGGAACCAGTAGCGGGGATCGCCGGCGCCCCAGATCCGGCCTTTACCGGACGCCCAGCCCATCTTCTGACTCTTGATGCCCTGAACGTCTGAGTAGGCGATGCGCTTGGCATTGGCAAACGGGAAGTAGTAGCGCTTGATCGTCATTCCGCCCTCGTCCAAGCTGAGTCCGGCGTCTTCGTAGAGTGCGCTCATCCGGCAGATTGTAGTGCTTCCAGGTGCCCGAACCGACCGCTCTCCGCACGGGCCGACACCCCGGCAGTGCGGAGCAGCCGCCAGCGGCATCACAGTGTGACATGCGGGACAAGAGCAAATGGCCGACCGCTTTCGTCCTCCGACCGGAGGAACGGGACCGTCCCCCGCCTTCATCCGATCGTAGTATTGTTTTGCCTGGTCAACGGCAATAAACTGGTCAGCCATGGCAGCGCTGGTGCCCGCGACACAGACCGCGCCCTACGGGCGCCTGCTGTCGCAGGGCAGCTTCTACACCGCCGGAATGCAGCTCAGTAATGGCGCGGTGGTGCTGCCCTACATCTGCGCACACCTGGGCATCACCTGGGCTGCGGCGCTGCTGTTTCCGGCATTCGGCCTCGGGTCGATCATCGGGAACTCGTTGTCGCCGGTCGTCCTGCAGCGGGCCGGCCGGATGCGGCACCTGCTGTTGGCCGCGATCGCGGCAAGTGCGGCTGCGCTCTTCGTGTGCGATGTGGTGATCCCCTGGGATGGCCGCCTGGTCGGCGTGGTTTTCCTCATCACCAGCGCGGGAGGCGGAGTCGTTGTTGCGATCTCCAGCATCGCCTACACCGACATGATCGCCTCCAAACTGTGCGCGGTACGGCGCGGAGAGCTGTTACTGGCCCAGGGCGCCATCGGGTCGGTGCTGGCCACCGTCGTCGCGCTGGTGGTGGTGCCGGCGCTGGCCCACGGCAATGAGATGGCGTTGCATCGTGATCTGTTGTGGCTGGGCGCGGTAGGGCTCGCCGCCTCCGGCATCGCGGCGCTGTTCGTCGGTCCACTCCGGTCGAACTCGGTGCCCGCCCGCCTGTCGTTGCGTGATACCTACCGGCAGGGTCTCGTGGTTGCGCGATCGCAGCCGTGGTTTCGCCGGTACGCGACGACCTACCTTTTGTTCGCTCCGGTCGCCCTCGGCACCACCTTCTACACCTTGCGTGTCGCCGATCGGACCGGCAGCCTGCACCTGCTCGTGATCCTGTCCAGCGTCGCGCTGGTATTCGGTTCGGCGCTGTGGCGCAAGATCTACGGTCGCTTCGGCGTGCGTGGCATGTTGCTGGGCAGTGCCGTGCTGAGCGCCGTGAACTCCCTGTTGTGCATCGTCGCCCAGACATCCGGACAGTGGGACCGCGTGTGGGCCTTCGGCACGGTGTTCTTCGTGGCCACGATCGCCGCTCAGGCCGTCGTCGTGGCGGCGGTGTCGTGGATCACGATCGTCGCGCCCGGACAGCACCGGGGGACGTTGCTCGGCTTCTGCTCGACGCTGGTAGCGGTCGAGTCCGCGGTGCTGGGAGGGATCCTCGGCGGTATCGCACAGCAGCGTTCCGCCATCTGGCCGGACTTCGTCGTGCTGGTGCTGTCCCTGCTCGCCGCTGTCGCGGCTGCGGGCGCCCCGCGGTCCGAGGCCCTGCGACCAGCAAACAGGTAAGCGGCCGCTTCATCGCAGCGGGGTCTGAGGTGACCGGTCGGTGGGCGTCAGCAACAGCGCTCGCACCAGCCGCCGGGGTCCATGGGGACGAAGCATCTGACTGGCCGGGCGCGGGCGCACCCGTTGCGGCCACCAGAACCAGCGGCCGAGCAACGCGGCGATGGACGGTGTCATGAACGAACGCACGATCAGAGTGTCGAACAGCAAGCCCAAACCGATCGTGGTACCGATCTGCCCGATGATGCGCAAATCGCTGAACACGAAGAGAGACATGGTGACGGCGAACACCATGCCGGCGGCCGTCACCACTCCGCCGGTGCCGGCCATCGCGCGGATGATTCCGGTGTTCAGGCCGGCGCCGATCTCCTCCTTGAGCCGCGAAATCAGCAGCAAGTTGTAGTCCGAGCCCACGGCCAGCAGCAGGATCACCGACATCGCCAGCACCAGCCAGTACAGGTCGACCCCGAGAAGGTCCTGCCAGACCAGCACGGACAGGCCGAACGAGGAACCCATCGACACCAGCACAGTCCCGACGATCACCGCGGCGGCGATCACGCTGCGGGTGACGATCATCATGATGATCACGATGAGACTGATCGCTGCCACGCCGGCGATCAGCAGATCGTAGACAGCCGCCTCCTGAATGTCCCTGAACGTCGCGGCGGTGCCTCCCAGGGCGACCAGAGCGCCCTGCAGCGGCGTGCCTTTGATGGCCTCGGTGGCCGCCTGCTTGATCGGCCCGACGCGGGAAATGCCTGCGGGCGTCGCCGGGTCACCATCGAGAGCGATGATGAAGCGCGCCGCCTTGCCGTCGGGCGACAAGAACATTTTCAAGCCCCGCTTGAAATCGGGATTGTCGAAGGCCGATTGCGGCAGATAAAACGAATCATCAATTTGTGCAGCGTCGAAGACGCGGCCCATCGCGCCCGGGTCCTTGCTGTTGATCTCCGACTGTTTGTAGAACGATTGCAAGGTCCCATGCCAGACGACCAGCATGTCACGCATTATGGTCATGGTGTTGATCATGGGCGGGATCTGCTCGCGCATCTGTGGTAGCAGAGTGATCAATATGTCCATGTCTTTGACCAGATGTTCGAGCTTTTCGCTCAGCTGGTCCACGCTGTCGAACATGTCGAATATCTGCCGTATTGACCAGCACGCAGGGATGTCAAAACAATGTTTCTCCCAATAGAAATAACTGCGAATCGGGCGGAAGAAATCTTCGAAGTTCGCCAGTTTGTCCCGCAGCGCATCGGTGATATTCGACATGTCGTGGGTGAGGTGGTCCATATCGACCGTGTTATCGATGACCTGGCCCATCAGGTCGTACATGTGGTGCATCACCTCGATGGACAGATCCATCGCCTGCTGCTGCACCACCATGTCGTCCAACCGATCTTTCATGAATTGCATGTTCTCGGCATTGGTGACGCCCTGCATGCTGATGATGAACGGGATGGACGTGTGTTTCATGGACGTGCCCAGCGGCCGGGTAATCGCTTTGACCTGCGCGATTCCGGGGCTGTGAAAGACGGCTTTGGCCACCTTGTCCAACACCAGCATGTCCACCGGGTTGCGCATGTCGTGGTCGGATTCGACCAACAACACCTCGGGATTGAGCCGGGCCTGCTGGAAGTGACGCCCCGCCGCCGCGTCACCGACATTGGACGGCATGCTGGCCGGCATGAACTTGCGCAGATCATAGGTGGTCCGATAGCTGGGCAGGGCGAGCAGACCGATGAACGCGACGATGCACGTGGCGGCGAGGACCGGGCCGGGCCAACGCACGATCGCGGTTCCCACCCGCCGCCAGCGCCGGGTGTTCATTCTGCGCTTGGGCTCGAATAGTCCCATCAGGCTTGCGACCGCCAGCACGGCGGGGCCCAGCGTGACCGCGGCGAGTACCGCTACCAGCATGCCGATGGCACAGGGGGCCCCGAGCGATTTGAAGTAGGGCAGGCGGGCGAAGCTGAGGCAATACATGGCGCCTGCGATGGTCAGGCCCGATCCCAGAATTACGTGGGTGGTCCCGTGAAACATGGTGAAATACGCCGTTTCCCGATCCTCCCCCGCATAGCGCGCCTCGTGGTAGCGGCCGAGCATGAATATCGCGTAGTCGGTGCTGGCCGCAATGGCCAGCAGGGTGATAAGACTGACCGCCAGCGTAGAGAGCCCGAAAATGTGGTGATAAGCGAGAAAAGCGACAACACCCCGAATTGCGCCGAGGTTGATGCCGACCATGGTGAGCACCAGAAGCATGGTGACGACCGATCGATAAATGAAAAGCAGCATCACCGCGATCACCACACTGGTGATCAGGGTGACCCTCGCGATGCTTTTGTCTCCCGCCTCCGCCTGGTCGGCATTCAGCGCCGTCGGCCCGGTGACATACGCCTTGACGCCACGTGGCGGCGGAAAGCTTTCCACACTGTGCCGGACGGCGTGCACGGAGTTGTACGCGGCCGTTTCGTCGCTGCCGACGAGATACACGACGACGTAGGCGGCCTTGTCATCCGCACTCTGTGATCCCGCCGCAGTCAACGGATCACCCCAGAAATCTTGGATGTGGGCGACATGGCGGGTATCGGCGGAAAGCCGTCCCATCAGCTCGTTGTAAAACCGGTGAGCGTCGTCGCCGAGGGGATTGCCGGACTCCAGCACAATGGTGACCGCGTAATCGGAGTCAAACTCGTGGAACAACTGACCGATACGCTTGATGGTCTCGATCGAGGCCGAGCCTTTGGGACTCATCGATACCGACCGCTCTTTTCCGACCTCTTCCAATTGCGGAATAGCGAGATTGACGACGGCGGTGAGCCCCAGCCACAGCAGGATGATGAGCACCGCGAATCGGCGGATTATTCGAGATGGTAAAGGGGGAGCGGATGCCGGTGTGCCGTCCGTTGGCGTCATGCGGACGTCACTTGACAGAAAGTCAACGCCTTCGGCCCGGTCTCAGACCGTTCGTCCTTGACTGCGCCGTTCACCAACAGCCGGCACCCGATCTGGTCGCTGTTGCTCTGCGCCAGCAGGTTGACAGTGACGGCGGGAAGGGCGGTGGTGACGGTCTGCGACCAGGGCAAGGGCACGCTCGCCAGTCGTTGCACGCGGGCGTCGGGGTCCAGGTATGAGATCTTTGCGGTCGGCGCGGGGCCGAAGACCTCGTAGGTCACGCTTTTCGGGGCGAATTGCGGGACGTCGTCGTCGGCCGCGATCCTGATCGGGGGCAGCGGGTGCACGCCGAGCATGCTGTGCAGGCGGTAGATGCCCAGTGTCGCCACGAGGGCCACGATGAAGACAGCCAGCAGCAGCCACGTTCGCCTCAGCGCGCGGGTGATCGACAGCTTCCTTACTCGTGAATTCATCCGCGGCGAACGTACACCCGAAATGGCTGATGCAGCGGAAATTTGAGGGATTCGTTATCTAGCGATACGAAAGTGTCCGGCTCAGCGGGGAAATGCGCGTCGAGCAGTTGAATTTCAGTGCTGTGTCCGGCCGTTCATCGAGCGTGCGACCAGGATCAGACCGAACACGATGACAGTGCCGACCACGGCTACCCCGACCCGGATGGGCAACGAGTCGGCAGCGGACATCAACCCCGCGGCCTGCCTGTTGTCGGGGGCGCGGTTGGCCGGGCTCTCTCTGGTGGGCACCAGCGAGGGATCGGGTTCGATCAGCGACCCCACCTGAGTGCCCTGCGCGGTGCTGAACCCGTAGTCCAGCAAGTGCGCGGCCTGCTCCCACGGCGCGATCGGCTGCCGGGTGCCGTGCAGCAGGACCGCCATCAGCCGCCGGCCGTTGTGATTGGCCGCACCGACAAAGGTCTGGCCGGCGTCATCGGTGTAGCCGGTCTTGCCGCCCATCGCCCCCGGGTAGTGATAGAGCAACTGGTTGTCGTTCTCCAGCTCGTAGCCGGGATGGTCGCCGTGGCCCGGGAAATTGAAGGTCCGGGTCGCGACGATGTCGGCGAAGACGGGATTGCGCCAGGCGTACCGGTAGAACAGGCCCATGTCATACGCCGACGTGCTCATCCCCGGTCCGTCCAGCCCCGATGGAGTGGCCACCCGGGTGTCATGTCCGCCCAGCTTGGCGGCCAGCACGTTGAGCTTCTCCAGGGCCTGCTGCATGCCGCCGAGCTGCATGGCCAGCGCGTGCGCCGCGTCGTTGCCGGAATGCATCAGAAGACCGTGCAGCAACTGGTTGATGGTATACACGCCACCGGCGTCGACACCGACCTTGGTGCCCTCGGCGGCCGCGTCGTCGTCGGTGCCGGAGACGGTCTTGTTTTGGTTGAACGCGTTGATGGAGGCCATGGCGACCAGCACCTTGATGATGCTGGCGGGGCGGTGTCGTCCGTGGGGGTCGCGGGCAGCGATGACCGCGCCACTATCCAGGTCGGCAACCAGCCACGCCTCGGCTGAGATGTCGCCCGGCACCGGGGGAGTATCCGGCGCGGCGATGATGCCGCAGCCCGACAGCGCATTGCCGCCGATCGGCGTCGGCGGCAGGGCCAGCGGGAGCGGGGGCTCACCGGCGCGGGGCACTTCGGAGGAGTCCACGGCGGGCGGGGTGTTGATCTTGTACGGGCAGTTGGCGGCCTGCGGATTCACCTCGGCACCGGGCTCGGCGTTGGCGAGCGCGCCCGACCCGCTGATCGTGAAAATGGCTGCGGCCAGGCACGATGCGGCGCGTAAAGAGGTCCGTGTGAAGGGCATCGCTGAGCAGATTAAAGGATCGCGGCCGGGATCGCAGGTCGCCGCGCTGTGACTGGTGTTACGGAAGTTGCCAGATGGTCATGACGATATTTGACAGTGTCGTATTCGTATATGACACTGTCAAATATTATGGAGTTGCTGACCCTGCCGGAATTCGCCGCCGCCGCAGCACACGCCGTTCAGGCGTCCGGCGCCGCGCCGGACAACCGCCAGGCCAAGGCCGTACCCGCGGAACGGATGGTTCGTTACTACACCTCGCGGGGACTGCTGCCCCGCCCGGGAAACCGCGGCCGGGCCCTGATCTACGGACGCACGCACCTGGTGCGGTTGGTCGCGATCAAGCGGCTGCAGGGTCAGGGTCTATCGCTCGACGAGATCTCCGAGCGCCTGGCGGCGATGTCGGCGGCGCAGGCGGAGGAACTGGCCGCGATCCCCGACAGCGCCATCCCGGCCGGCCTGGGTGATCTCGAGCCCGCCCTCGAACCCTCCCGAGCGGCGAGCGCGTTCTGGCGTGCCGTGCCCGACGCTCCCGCTGCGGTCGGCGCGTCTGATGTCGCCTGCCTGCAGGCCGTTCGGCTTTCCGACACCGTCACGTTGCTTGTCGACGGGCCGCTACCGCCGCTTACCTCGCTGCACCGCGCCGCCGGCCCGCTGCTGGATCTGCTCGCCAACCCCGGAAAGGACTTTCAATGAGCTCTCAGTTGTTACCCCTGCTTCCCGTCGAACCCGCCCAGCCGGTCCGCACCGGCCGCCCGGGCTGTGGCCGGCTCAGCGCGGCCGACGGCCGGTCCCTGCCGCTGAAGGCGCTCAGCGTTGACACGGTGCTGGTCGGCATGACGGCCAGTTCGACTGTCCGCCAGCGCTTCGTCAACGCCGGTGACACGACCATCGAAGCCACCTATGTGTTTCCGTTGCCGGCCCGCGCCGGTGTCACCGACTTTGCCGCTGATCTGGCCGGACGGCGGGTTGTCGGTGTGCTGAAGGAACGCGGGCAGGCTCGCGCGGATTATGAGCAGGCGCTGGTGTCCGGCCAGCGCGCCGCAATCGTCGAGGAGGACCGCTCCGACGTGTTCTCGGTGCGGGTAGGCAATTTGGGCCCCGGTGAGGAAGCCATTATCGAGATGCGTCTGACCGGGCCGTTGTCGTTCGAGGACGGCCAGGCCACATTCCGGTTCCCGCTGGTGGTCGCACCCCGCTACACCGCCGGCACTCCGCTCCCGGGCGACCAGACCGGGCCGGGGTTGGCGCCGGACACCGATGCGGTGCCTGATGCCTCCCGCGTGACTCCGCCGCGCCTCCTCGACTCCGACGAGCGCCCGGATCTGCAGATCTCGCTGAGCATTGACAGCGCCGGCCTGGCGGTGTCCGATCTGCGGTCATCGTTGCCGACCGGGGTGACCGAGTCCGACGGTCTGACGCGATTGCGGGTCGAACCGGGTGCGCGCGCCGACCGGGACTTCGTGCTCAGGTTTCGGGTCGACCGCAGCGAACTGCTGTCGTCGGCGCTGTTGGTCCCGGACGCCAACGGGGCGGAGGGCACCTGGTCGGTGACGCTGTTGCCGCCGGTGCGGACGTCGAGTGCGCCGAGGGATGTGGTGGTGTTGCTGGATCGCTCGGGTTCGATGCGCGGCTGGAAGATGATCGCCGCGCGCCGGGCCGCGGGACGCATCGTGGACATGCTCGACACCGGTGACCGGTTCTGCGTCCTGGCTTTTGATGACCGGATCGACACGCCGGCGGGTCTGGGCGACGGCCTGGTCGACGCGACTGACCGCAACCGGTTCGCGGCGGCGTCGTGGCTGGGCTCGCTGGACAGCCGCGGCGGCACGGTGATGGCCGAACCGCTGTACCGGGCGGCGCACGCCCTGGCGGCGTGCGGCGAAGACCGGCAAGCCAGCATCGTGCTGGTGACCGACGGCCAGATCACCGGCGAGGACCACCTGTTGCGGACGTTGGCGCCGGTCATCGGGCGGACCCGCGTCTTTTGCGTGGGTATCGACCGCGCGGTCAACGCCGGGTTTCTCGACCGGCTCGCGGGGCTGGGGCGCGGTCGCTCCGAGTTGGTCGAGTCCGAGGAGCGCCTCGATGAGGCGATGGCGCGGTTGGCCCGGACCATCGGGCGTCCGGCGCTGACGTCGGTGCGGGTGAGCGCGGAGGGAGTCGCGCTCCTCGACGGCACCGTGACGCCCAGCCGGCCGCCCGACGCGTTCGCGGGCGTACCGTGCGTGATCGGCGGCCGGTATCGCGGTGCGGGGGCCGCTACTTTCCAGGTGACGGCCGACGGCGGGTTCACCACGGCGCTGGCCGCCCGGGTGGCACCGGAAGCTGTTGCGGTGCGGACCATGTGGGCGCGTTCGGTGGTCCGCGACCTGGAGGACGAGTACGCGTCGTACTCCGCCGATGACGAGCTGGCGGCCACGTTGGTCGCGCACTCGGTGCGGTTCGGGGTGTTGTCGCGATTCACCGCCTTCGTCGCCGTCGACCCCGAACACACCGATGCCGGGCCGTTGACGGAAGTGGTTCAGCCCGTCGAGCAACCGTCGGGGTGGGTGACGAATGTCGGCTTTGCCCGGGCGGCACGCGGCTTCGCGATGCCCACGCCCGCCGGATCGATGCCGGTGCTTGCCGAGGTGGCACCCGAGCAGGCGGCCGCCGGCGCGCCGGTGCCGCCGCGATCGCTGGACAAACTGCTCAAGCAGGTGGAAAAAGGCGCCCAAGTCAGGCGTTCGGGCCTCGACGCGGTGCTCGACGAGCTCAAGCGGCATCGCGATGCCACCACCGATCCCGAGTTGCGGGCGGCGCTGGACCAGCTGTGCGCCGCGTTGGCGCGGTTTCTCGCCCACCCCAGCGGGCCGCAGAGCCGGCAGCTGCTGGTGGCGGTCGATGCCGTCAAACGGGCCCTGGCAGGCAGCGGACGGCAGACGGTCAAGCGGCGCTTCTGGCGATAGCTTCGAGCCGCACCGATATTCACGAAAGCATTGACACGTATTATAGTTCGTATATTATTCGGTCGATACCCGAATCTATCCGGAGGCGTGCGCGATGACCATGGTCGATGTTCCACCTGCTGTGCACATCGGCGCGGGGGAACTGCCTTTCGTCGATGTCGGCGACGGCTCCCTGTTGAAGGTTCTGCACGTCAGGGCGGCGGAGGGGTTATGGATCGTGGAGAACGTGTTCCGCGCCGGCTATGAAGTGCAACGGCACAAACACACCGGGCCGGTCTACGCCTACACCACGTCGGGAGCGTGGAGATACCGTGAATACAGCTACGTCAATCGTGCTGGCTCGTATCTCTACGAACCCGCAGGATCCGTCCATACCCTGCAGGTACTCGAGGACGACACGCACGTGTGGTTCCAGATCTACGGCGCCAACCTCAACCTCGACGCCGACGGCAACGTAGAGAGCGTTTACGACGGATCCAGCACCCTGTCGAACTACCTGGCGTTGTGCGAGGCCGCCGGCCTGCCTCGGCCCGATGTGCTGCTGGGATGAACGCCCCCACTGCCCCCGGCCTGGTCGATCTCGCCGACCCTGACGCCTTTGTCAACGGTGTCCCGCACGAGGCCCTCTCGGTGCTACGGCGCACCGATCCGGTGCACTGGCAGCCGATGGACGGCGAGCCAGGCTTCTGGGCGGTGTTGCGTCATGCCGACGTGGTCGAGGTTGCCCGCCACCCCGAGATTTTCTCGGCCAACCAGGGCGGCATCGTCATCGAAAACCTGCCGTCGGAGACGCTGGCCAGGATGCGCAACATGCTGGCGGCGATGGACCCACCACGCCACCACGCTCATCGAGCGCCGTTGTCCGCGCATTTTCGGCCACGTGCGATAGCTCAGCTCGAGGAGCGGGTTCGGCAGATATGTCGTGCCATCATGGCCCAGGCCCGCGAGCGGGGTGAGGTCGAATTTGTCCACGACGTGGCGGCGCCGCTGCCGACGCACGTGATCGGTGAGTATTTCGGCCTGCCGCAACAAGATTGGCGCTATCTGCAGGGGCTGGCCGAGCGCATCACCTCTAGTCAGGACCCGGAGCTGGCGGGGCCGGAATACGGTGACGGCGCCGGCGGGGCGGAGATGGCCGGATATGCCATCGAGTTTGCCGCCGAGCGGCGGCGCAGCGGCCCGGCGGACGATCTGACCGCAGCGATTCTCAACGGCGACTTCGGCGGCCGGCCGATGAGCGATCTGGAGTTCGGCGGCTTCTTCGTCCAGCTGGTCACTGCGGGCAACGACACCACCAAGGGGATGCTCTCCTCGGGGCTGCTCACCCTGCTGCGGCACCGCGACCAGCTGGCCGAGCTACGGGACGACCGGTCGCTCATCGCGGGAGCCGTCGAAGAGATCATCCGGTACGACAACCCGCTGCACTACTTCCGGCGTACCGCGCTGGTCGACACCGAGCTGGCCGGAACCCGGATCAGAGCCGGCGACAAAGTGGCGATGTACTACACATCGGCCAACCGCGATGAGAGCGTCTTCGACAATGCGCAGGCCTTCGACATTCACCGCCGTCCCAACCCGCACCTGTCATTCGGGATGGGCGTGCACTTCTGCCTCGGCGCCCACCTGGCAAGGCTCGAAGGCCGCGTCTTCTTCGAGGAGCTGCTGGCCGCCTTTCCGGCGATCGAGCTCAATGGCGAGCCGGTGCGAATCCGCTCGAACCTGAACAACTCGCTCAAGCGCCTACCGATCAGGCTCGGTGCTAGCCGGGACTCAGCTCAGTAAGCACGCCGCGCAGAATCGATTCGATGGTGTCGAACTCGGCCTGACCGCTGATCAGCGGAGGGGCGAGCTGGATGACCGAATCGCCCCGATCGTCGGTGCGGCAGTACAAGCCGGCCTCGAACATGGCCGCCGACACCCGCCCGAGCAACGCTGAACGCTCGTCGCCGGTGAAGGTCTGTTTGGTGGCCCGGTCCTTGACCAGCTCGATGCCGAAGAAGAATCCTCCGCCCCGGACGTCGCCGACGATGGGCAGATCGTAGAGCTTCTCCAGCGTGCTGCGCAGCGCCGGGGACTGCTCTTTGACGTGGTCGTTGAGGCTCTCGCGCTCGAAGATGTCCAGGTTGGCCAGCCCGACTGCTGTCGACACCGGATGCCCGCCGAAGGTGTAGCCGTGCGGGAACGTCGTATTGCCGTTGTTGAACGGCTCGAACAACCGGTCGCTGGCGATCATCGCGCCCAGCGGCGAGTAACCCGACGTGAGTCCCTTGGCGCACGTGATCATGTCCGGCACGTAGCCGAAGTCGCTGCACGCGAACATCGACCCGATCCGGCCGAACGCGCAGATCACCTCGTCGGAGACCAGCAGCACGTCGTATTCGTCGCAGATCTCGCGGACCCGCTCGAAGTAGCCGGGCGGTGGCGGGATGGAGCCGCCGGCGTTCTGCACCGGTTCGAGGAAGACGGCGGCGACGGTATCGGGTCCCTCGAATTCGATCGCCTCGGCAATACGGTCGGCGGCCCACTGACCAAAGGCCTTCTCATCGCCGGCGTTACCGGCTTGGAATGCTTCGGGTGCGCGGTAGAAGTTCGTGTTGGGCACCCGGAATCCGCCCGGTGTGACGGGCTCGAACGGCGCGGTGAACTTCGGCAGACCGGTGATGGCCAGGGCGCCCTGGGTGGTGCCGTGGTAGGCGATCGAGCGCGAAATGACCTTGTGCTTACCGGGTTTGCCGGTCAGCTTGAAATACTGTTTGGCGACTTTCCATGCGGTTTCGACCGCTTCGGTGCCGCCGGTGGTGAAGAACACCCGATTGAGATCGCCGGGGGCGTAGCCGGCGATGCGTTCGGCGAGCTCGATCGCCGTCGGGGTGGCGTACCCCCACAGCGGGAAGAACGCCAGCGTCTGCGCCTGGCGGGCAGCGACTTCGGCCAGTTCGGTACGGCCGTGACCGACCTGCACCACGAACAGCCCGGACAGCGCGTCGAGGTAGCTCTTCCCGCGGTTGTCGTAGATGGTGACGCCCTGCCCACGGGTGATCACCGGAGGCGTGAAGTCCGGACCGTGTCGGGTGAAATGGAGCCACAGGTTCGTTGACATGTTCCTCGCGAGCGTAG
>NZ_JBTNSY010000019.1:0-151710 GCF_054515735.1 Mycobacterium sp. ML4 | reverse complement strand
CGCTGCCGCCGCTGCAGGTCGGCCAGTTCACCCTGCCCCAAATCGCGGTCCCCGAATTCACCACCCCGGCCTTGACATTGCCGCCGATTGGCCTGGGGGCTTTCGGCACACCCCCGCTTACCGTGCCGAGCATCCGCTTGCCCGGAACCATCTTGGCGGAATTCGACATACCTTCGGGCCCCGGCTTCCTCAACACGAGCCACGCACCCTCGTCAGGTTTCTTCAACACCGGCGCCGGCGGAAGCTCCGGGTTCGGCAACAACGGCACCGGCTTGTCGGGTTGGTTCAACTCCAACGCTGCAGGACTGTTAGGCGGATCGGGCTATCAGAACTTCGGGGGCCTGATGTCCGGCTTCTCCAACCTGGGCAACGCCGTCTCGGGCGTGGCCAATACCGCAACCCTTCCCCTGGCCCTGCCCAGCTTGCTCTCCGGCGTAGGCAGTTCCGGAAACGCACTCGCGGGCTTCTTCATGAGGTTCTCGTGAGAACAACAGCCGCTACGCCACGATGCTGGCCGCCACGAAAGTCCCGGTAGTCGGGCGTCGCCCCCAATCCCCCCGATAAAGGAAATCGACATGTCGTATGTAATCGCAGCGCCGGAGTTTCTTGCTGCGGCGGCCAACAACTTAGCCGGTGTTGGCTCGACGCTGGGAGAAGCAAATTCGGTCGCGGTGGCCTCCATCACTCGGGTCGCTGCTCCCGCGTTGGACGAGGTTTCGAAAGCCGCGGCAGTGCTGTTCAGTCAGCATGCACGTACGTACCAAACGTTGAGCAGGCAAGCGGCTGAGTTCCATGAGCAGTTCGTGCGCTCTCTGACCGCCAGCGCGAACCTCTATCAGAGCGCTGAAGCCGTCAATGCACTGGGCGCCGCAGCGGCAACCAACCCGATGACCGCGATTAACTCGGCGGCCCAGACTCTCTTGAGCCCGGTCAGGGCGGTAAACGCCGCCGCCAACGCGCAGTCCCTGGCGCTCACCGGCCGACCGCTGGTGGGTAACGGGGCCGACGGCGAGCCCGGTCAGCCCGGCAAGCCTGGCGGGTGGCTGGGCGGCAATGGAGGCCGCGGCGGCGATGGTCTGCCCGGTCAGGCCGGTGGTCGAGGGGGCGATGCCACGTTCGGCAACGGCGGCGCGGGCGGTCGTGGCGGAATCGGCGGTGGTGCCGGCGGCGCCGGCGGCAACGTCCAAACACTGGGTAACGGGGGAGCGGGCGGCGCCGGCGGTTCCGGCGCACCCGGCGCAGCCGGCATCAACCCGACCCAAAGCATCACCCAACCCGCGGCCGCATCCGGCAGCGTCGGAGGTGCGGGTACCGCCGGCGGCGCTGGATCCGACGGTGTCGCCGGGCAAGCCGGTGGTGCCGGTGGCGCCGGTGCTGCTGGCGCTACATCCCCGTCGGGAAGCGGTGCCCACGGCGGAGATGGTGGCAACGGCGGTACCGGCGCTCCAGGCGGAGTCGGCGGCAAGGGCGGCAACGGTGTCACGGGTCAATCCGGCGGCAACGGTGGTGACGGAGGCGACGGTGGTGCTGGCGCGCCAGGTGGCGCCGGAGGCAGCGGCGGCACCGGCAGCATCGGAGGCGCCGGGGGCGACGGTGGGAACGGCGGGGTCGGTGCTCCCGGCGGCAGGGGTGGCGCCGGCGGTGCCGGAACTACAGCGGGAGTCGGTGGTGACGGCGGTGATGGCGGTGACGCCGGTGGTCCCAGAAGTGTTGGCGGAACCGGTGGTCCAGGTGGACGAGGCGGCGATGGCGGGCACGGCGGCGCCCTCGGTGGCAACGGTGGAGCCGGAGGAGTCGGGGGAGTAGGTGGTGCTGGCGGCGCTGGCGCTGCCGGCGCCAGTGGCGGAAACGGGGGGCCGGGCGGCACGTTCGGCGCAAACGGAGGTGATGGGGGCGACGGCGGCGCCGGGGCTGCTGGCGGCCTCGGGGGCGCAGGCGGCGCGGGCGGCAACGGCGGTAATGGCGGACAGTACGGTCGCGGTGGGGCAGCTGGAGCCGGGGGTGCTGGTGGTGTTGGCGGTATCGGCGGTGGCGGCGGCAATGGCGGCATCGGCGGTGGCGCGCAGATCTCCGGTAGTGGCGGTAGCGGCGGAGCCGGCGGCGTCGGCGCTCCGGGTGGTGCCGGCGGTGTGGGCGGCGCTGCCGGATCACCCGGAGCTGGGGGTCCCGCCGGTCCTGAAGGTCCCGCCGGACCCGTCGGCGCCGTCGCTTCTGGTGGTGCCGGAGGTCGTGGCGGCACGGGCGGGACCGGCGGCCGGGGCGGCAGCGGGGGAACCGCGCTCTACGGCGCAACTCCCGGACCGGGCGGCGCCGGCGGCAAGGGCGGTGCCGGGATGGTCGGCGGGCTGGGCGGACCCGGTAGCCCGGCCGGAGGCGCGGGTGGGAGCGGCAGCGCAGGTGCCGCAGGCAGCAACGGTGGGGCAGGCGCGAAGCCACCGGTTCTGGGCTTCTAGCGCGCAACGAATTCCTGTGGCCTCACCACCAAGGCGGATTACCCGCAGCGAACGGCTTTGTCCGGCAACGCTTGGCCCCGTCGAGTGCACGGCACTTGTGGACCGCCTGTACGGCATCTACAGCGAGACGGTGCGTGGCGACACGCGCGAACAATTCGCCGCAAATCTGTTAGGGGCCAGTAGGGTCCGCCTCAAGCTGTTCTTCGGAGCTGACGATGAGCTGGCTGGGTTCGCCTATCTGGGCCTCGAGCACGTGCAACATGAGGGCCGTGTACACGGGATACTGTACGGCGGCGCGTTCTTTCAGTTGGGCTACCGCGGCGGAATACGTGGCCTGCTCTTCGGGCTTAATGAGGCCTGCCGCTTCAAGATTCGCCGGCCCGGCACGCCGATCGCATACGTGACGCGGAGCTCCTCCCCGGCGGCCTACCGCCTGCTGGCTTCGACGATGCCGCGAATCTATCCGAGTTGCGGCTGCGGCACGCCGGCGGAGCTCGAACCCCTGATGCGCGTCGTCAGCGCGAGGAGGCGTTACATTCCGGTCAGCGACAACCCGTGGATAGTGCGCTCAGCAGCGGTTCCACTCGATGCGTTGCGGCTGGGGCGCATTGCAGGCGATCAGGACGTGCGATTCTTCCTCGAGCGCAATGCCGGCTTTGCCCAAGGAGAAGCACTGCTGGTATGGATTCCCGCGGATGCGGCCAATATCGCGCGCGGCGTGTTTCGGTTGTTGCGGGCGCAGACGGCTCGGGTGCGGTTTCCGCAGACGTGGTCGCGCCGGCAACGGGCAACAACTTTCTCGATGTGAGACAGACGCAGCGTTGAATTCTGTCATCGTCACTTGTCCGACGACTGCGTTGAGACGCAACACCACCAGTGCCGCTCGCTGCCAGATCCCAACTTGCCGACCGGCGTTGCGTTGTCGACCGCTTCCCGCAAGGCTGGCGTCATGACTGCCGCCACCGATGCGATCACCCTCTTCAGTCCTGAGAGCCTGCAGGATCCGTACCCCGGTTATGAACGAATGCGGGCCGCGGGCCCGGTCCACCGCATCGCGGACTCCGACTTCTATGCCGTGTGCGGCTGGGATGCGGTCAACGAGGCCGTACGTCGTACCGCGGAGTTCTCCTCGAACCTGACCGCCACGTTGACCTATACGGCCGCGGGCTCAGTCAAACCCTTCCTGATGGACCCGCTGGGCGGGCCTACCCACGTGCTGGCCACGGCAGACGATCCTGCCCACGAGGTACACCGCAAGCAATTGGTTCGGTACTTGGCCGCCAAACGAATTCGCGTGATGGAACGGTTCGCCGCCGAGACGGCGGACCGGCTCTGGGCCGACGGCGTGCAGGACGACGGTATCGAATGGATGGGCGCTCTGGCCAACCGGCTGCCGATGATGGTGGTAGCCGAGCTGATCGGTGTCCCCGACACAGATGTCGCGCGGCTGGTGAAGTGGGGATATGCCGCCACTCAACTGTTGGAAGGGCTGGTCGACCACGACCAGCTGTCGGCGGCCGGAGTCGCGGTCATGGAGCTCAGCGGTTACATCACCGAGCAATTCGACAGGGCGGCGGCCGATCCGCAGGACAACCTGCTCGGTGAGCTGGCCACCGCCTGCGCGGCCGGAGAGCTCGACACGCTGACGGCTCAGGTCATGATGGTCACGTTGTTCGCCGCGGGCGGTGAATCCACGGCGTCCTTGCTGGGAAGTGCGGCAATGATTCTGGCCACCCGACCCGATTTACAGCAACGGCTCCGCGACCACCCCGCGCTGCTCGGTGCGTTCATCGAGGAGACGCTGCGCTATGAGGCACCATTTCGGGGCCACTATCGCCACGTGCGCGAGTGCACCACGCTCAATGGCGTCCAACTGCCGGCGGATTCCCACCTTCTGTTGCTGTGGGGAGCGGCGAACCGCGATCCGGCGCAATTCGAGTCGCCCGACGCGTTTCGCCTCGACCGGCCCGAAGGTAAGGGCCATATGAGCTTCGGCAGGGGCGCCCACTTCTGCGTCGGTGCTGCGCTGGCCCGGCTGGAAGCCCAGATAGCACTGCGCATGTTGCTCGACCGGACATCACACATCGAAGCCAGCGACGTCGGCCCGTGGTTGCCGAGCATTCTGGTTCGCCGCCTGGTGCGGCTGCAACTTGCGGTCAGATAACTTCCCGCGCAACAAGATTCGCTTTCGCTGCGGCAGCGCCCGCTATCTGTCTGCAGCGCAACGCCTTTGAGTACAAGACTATGATGGCGGCGGGGCGATGACACCCGGCGACACGATGAATGCCTCGACGGCGGTGGCTTGCTCGTACCCGTCCACCTCGACCCGCCACTCATAGATTCCCGGTTCGAGCGGAATCCCAGCGGGGATGTTGAGGGTGAGTGGCATCCGGACCGCCGTCCCGTGAATCGCCCCCGGCAGGCGGCCTGCCTCGGCGGCGGCCTCGAACAGGATCCGCTGGGGACCCTGTGGGCCCGGGACCACCACCGGTTGACCGTCGGTGTCCAGCAATTGGCAAGTGAGCTTGTGCTGTCTGTTGGTCTCGTCCCAGTCGATGTCCAGGAACATCACCAAAGCAAATGGGGGCGTTGGTGTTTGACACTGGCGCCAGCCCAACCCGAGGGCATGGACCTTGCCTGACTGGACGTCAGCCTGAGCAGCGTCCGCCAGAAAAAGGCTGACCCTCATGCGAGTTGCTGCCCTACGATTGCTGCCGTCAGGAGATCCACAGATCCACGTCCCGTTCCCAATCCGTATGCAATTTATCGTCGCCGCCGACCTCGAAAGATCATACGCTGCGGCCGACTCGCCCGGATTGCCGCAGGTGACCCTACCTGCCGGGCGGCAGTTGGCGGGGGCCGTCGGGGGACCGCAACTCACGCGGGCCTTCCCGCTCGACCAGCTCGCGCCGGGCATCGGTCCCCGCTGCCCCAACTGATAAACCGGCCGTATCCCGTGCGGGTACCTGGCCCAGCGATGCCTGTTGCGCCGTGCCGCCGACCTGACCATAGGTGTCGCCGTAGTTCGGCTGCGCCGCCCGGCCACGCGATGAGTCGATCCGGTGGGCGCCGGTGCCGCCGGGTTCCGCAGCAGGGGCTGGCAGTGGTGGCTGCTGCTGGTGCTGCAGCTGTTGGACGCCGCCGTCGGAACTCTCGGAATTCACCGTCACTTTGCGGGTCCGCTTGAGCGAGAAGGCAATCTCTTCGACCTCCTCGAATACCTGGCGGGCAGTGCGCAGCGGCTGGGTGGTGTTGTCGATTACCCGCGCGACGAAGGGGGGCACCAGCGGACGGATCCACCTGGCGGCCGCCTTGGTGGCGTCCGGAATCGAGGGAATCAGCGGGGCGCCGCGCTGCGCGTCCACTCCGGAAGCGGCCGGTTCTTCGTAATGCTCGACGGTCGCCATCAGGGGTTCAGCCGGTGCCGGCAGGTTCTCGGTAACCGGTGCCGGCGCGTCCCGCTCCGCTGCCGGCAGCTCGGCCACCGCCCGGCTTGCGGCTTCGGCTTCGGCGGCGATCGGCAGATACATGTCTTCCTCCACTGGCTCGAAAGTACGCTCCGATGACGCGTGCACCGGGGCGTCGAGTGCCTCGACGACTCGACGGCGCTGGTGTTCGCGGTCGATCTCGGCCTGGGCCTCGATGGCAAGGCGCGTCTGCGCGAGTTGGTGTTCGGCCCACATGATTTCCGCCTCGCGGCGGACCTCGGCCCGTTTGATCGCGATCGCCGTGTCGGCCTCCAACTCGGCCCGTTCTTGTTCGGCGCGTGCCGCGGCGTGGCGGTCGTGGGTGGTTTCGCCCCGCCATGTCCGCAGGATCAACGGCAGCAGATACAGCAGTGCGAAGAATGCGATCGTCAGAATCCGCAGGATCAGCGCCCCGGCACCGGCCAGGGTCAGGTCGTTCATCGCGACCCACCGTGCGCCCAGCCCTCGACCGGCGTCGGCGACCACGGCCTGTCGCGCTTGGGTGAGGGCCTGTTCGGCGCGCGACACGTTTGTGTCCAGCGCCGGCGCATGCCGGTCCCGTGCGGCCAGCGCGGTGTCCAGCTCCCGTTGAGCGTCGGCGAGAAGTTCGTTCGCTGTACGGGTTTCGGGCCCGCGGCCGGGCACGCCGGTGATCCTGGTCTGCGGGCAGGCCGGCGTCGGGTTGTACTCGCACCGGGCGATCACCAGCGCGTTGTCCAGGTGTCCGCGTGCCTGGTCGACCGTGCCGTCCAGCGCACTACGTGCCGAACGCGCCTGTTGCACAGACGCCGCCGCCTGGGCCACGGCCGGTGCGGAGTCCGCCGTGCGCAGCGCCCGCTCGTCAAGACGATGGTCGATCGCGCCGGAGAACAGGACGAGCGCGGCGAGGTCACCGACAACGACTCCGATGAGGAGGGCGACGGCCGCGCGACCCGCGGTGCCGGCCCGGCCCTTGGCCGGACCACCGGCGATGCCGCGAGTGATCGCACCGACCAGCAGTCCGAAGACGAGGGTTGCTGCCACGACGGCCCATATCGGCGCGGTAGCAACCGCGGGGCGGACAGCCAGGGCCGCGATCAGCCAGGCCAGTACCGCCCCGAGCACCACCACGGCTCCGGCGACGGCGTGCGTGGACCGCTCGTGGCGTTCTCCCAGCTCGCGTGCGTGTCCGCCGCCAAGCCAAGTCAGCAGCCCCTCGAGCCGGGTGACGACCGGGCGCTGCTCAGAGATTTCGTGCGCGCGCATGAGACTCCAGACACCTCCAATTACGTCAAGGGTGGCAGCCGACCGCCCGACACACCCAATCGAAGGGCCCGCTTGTGGTGTTGTTCACAACCGGCCGGGTAGTGGCCCAGATCACAGTCGCGATGAGGGGTCCGGCCGAATTTTTCGGCGACTCGAGCGGATCAGCGGCCGATCTTGCAGACGGCATGAGACCGTATAAACCTTATGGAAAACCACGCCTTCCTCAGCTACGAAGAGTTCGGCCGCAGATTTTTCGAGGTTGCCGTAACGCCGGACCGGGTCGCCGCCGCGTTGTCCGACATAGCGGGCAGCGAGTTCGCCATGGAACCGATCGCCCAGGGGCCGGGCGGGATCGCCAAGGTGAGCGCACAGGTCAAGATCCAAGAGCCCCGGGTGACGCGCAAGCTCGGGGACCTGATCACCTTCGTCATCCACATTCCGCTGTCCATCGACCTGCTGCTGGACCTCCGCTTGGACAAGCAGCGGTTCGTGGTGGCCGGCGACATCGCCCTGCGTGCCACCGCGCGTGCGGCCGAACCGTTGCTGCTCATCGTGGATGTGTCCAAGCCGCGGCCGTCGGATATCACCGTCAACGTCTCGTCCAAGTCGATCCGCGGCGAAGTGTTGCGCATCCTTGCCGGGGTCGACGGGGAGATCCGGCGCTTCATCGCCCAGTACGTCCGGGAGGAAATCGACTCGCCGCAGTCGCAAGCGGCTCAAGTCATCGACGTGGCCACCCAGGTGGCTGCGGCGTGGGGGACCTAGACGCGGCCCTGACCCTGTCCTACAGGGTCTGGTGCCGGCCGAAGAACTTGTGGTCTTCGCTGTAACCACCGTAGCCGCTGCCGATTTCGGAGTAGTGCGCGACGAACTCGATGCCGTTGACGATGTCCGTGATTGTCTGCATCGACACCCCGCCCCACTTGGCCACCCCTGACCAGGCCTGGATACAGAAGTGTTGGATGATCTGGTCGTGGTAAGGCGCGCAGATCGTCGAGCGAGAACGCCGCCGGGTTCTCGACCAGACCGTAGACCGATGCGGCTACGCGTAGGTCTGAACCCCTGTCAGTGATTTACTCACGATCGGCGAATTTACACTACGCCGACTGTACAAATTGGAAATAGTCGCAGGATGGCGCGTTCGGCGGTCGCCGCGGGTTTATCCTCCCCGGGAACCCGGGTATGTACCCGCACTGACCCGGAGTGCGGAGGAGCGATTGCGTTGGCCAAGGTAGACGTTTCGACCATCTCGGACGTGGAGCCGGAAGCCGCGTGGAAGCTGGCTTCCGATCTGGAGCGATTCGGCGAGTGGATGACCATCTTCGGCGGCTGGCGCAGTGAGGTGCCGTCCACCATCGAGAAAGGCACTTGTGTCGCGTCTCTGATCAAGGTCAAGGGTTTTCGCAATATCATCTACTGGGAAGTCACGCAATACGACGAGCCCAACGCGATTGAGCTGAAGGGACGTGGTCGCGGCGGCGTCCGGATCACCGTGGCGATGGCGGTCAAGCGCAGGGATCCCGGCTCGGACTTTCAGCTCACCGCCGACATCTCGGGCGGGGTACTCAGTGGACCGGTGGGCCGGTTGGTGGCCCGTGTGCTCCGTTCCGACGTCAAGAAATCGGTGGAGAATCTCGCCCAGCTGCGCTGAGGCTCAACGTCGCGAGTCGGGTAGCAGCAGCTCACGTTCGGCGGCCCGCACGCGCCTGCGTTCCATGCCCAACCACGACAACCCGGCACCGAACACCAGCATTCCGGCGCTGGCCAGTGAAACGCCCAAGCCAACCTGGCCGAAGGCGAACGCCGCCAACGAGACCACGAACGCCAGGATGGCCCCGGCCATGACCACGAGTACCGGCGTGCGCTCCGCAGCATTCTCGAAGTCGTCCAATTCGCCCACGGCGCGGGGCGGGTGCGCGATCTCGGCCATTATCGTCTCCTCTGCAGTCGGCGTAGGCGGCCGTCCCGAAGGCCCGATTCGACTTCTCTAGGCTTACCCGAAATGCTTTCTGAACAAACGAGTTCGGGCTATTCGGGCGGCCGCAATCGGCGCACCGCACGGGTTTCGATGGCGTTGACGGACAGCGCCCGCCGGCTGATCCGCCAACCCGCGTCGGTGAGCTCATACTCGTCGTCGTAACGCAGATGCCAGACGACATCGACGATTTCAGTCCCACCGCGCTCGCCTGAGCGCTGACTCCAGTGATGCGCGATACCGGTGATGCGACCGCGCGCCGAGTCTGGCCGCCCGCCCTCGTCATACACTTCGCCGACGATCGCGTGCTCGGTACGGGCGACGCGGGCGACGGCCGCCACCGCCGCAGCAATGGCGTGGTGGCCCCGATGTGCGTGCACCGGTTCCAGCGCCGTCGGCGGGTCAGCCACGATCAGTTCGCCAGTCCCGGTGAAAAGGGTTGCCGCTGAATCGAATTGACGATCATCGACAAACGCGGCATAGCGGTGCACCAAATCGCTGAGAACAGCCCGATCAGTCACCAGCTCAAGCTAACAGCCGGCGATCTCGGGGCCGGCCACGGCGCGCACCGCGTCGAGCAGCACGCCGGCCCGGCGATCGGTGAACACCTCTTCCAAGAACATCGGCCGGCCGTCCGGACCAGCCAGCGGCACCCGCCAGTTCGGATACTCGTCGGTGGTGCCCGGCTGGTTCTGAGTGCAGCGGTCTCCCACGGCGTCGGTCAACGCAACGCCGAGCAATCGCGACGGGGTCCGGCCGAGATACCGATAGAGGGCGAGAATCACCTGCTCGGAACTGTTCTCACCGTCCTCGAGCAGGCCCACCCGGCGCAGCTCGTCCAGCCAGGCAGTTCGCTCACGCGCAGCCGATTCCCGCTCGATTTCGGCGGGCCGGGTCAGCAGCCCCAGTGACTCCCGCAGCCCGACGTGGTCGCCGGTTAGGTACCCCGCGGTGGGTGGCAGGTCATGAGTGGTGACCGAGGACAGGCAGTACTCCCGCCACCGTTCGGCCGGGAGCGGCGCGCCGCTGGCCTCGTCCTGCTCGAACCACAAAATCGAGGTGCCCAACAGACCGCGCAGCAGCAAGTAGTCGCGGACCCACGGTTCAACGGTGCCCAGATCCTCGCCGACCACCGCCGCTCCTGCCCGCCGGGCCTCCAGGGCGACGATGCCGATCAACGCCTCGTGGTCGTAGCGCACGTACGTGCCGTCGGTGGGCGGCCGGCCCTCGGGGATCCACCACAGCCGGAACAGCCCGATGATGTGATCGATACGAACCCCACCGGAGTACCGCAGCACCGCCTGAATCAAGGCGCGAAATGGGCGGTACTCCAGCTCTTCCAGCCGGTCGGGCCGCCACGGCGGTTGTGACCAGTCCTGGCCAAGCTGATTGAACTCGTCCGGCGGGGCACCCGCGGTCACGCCCTGTGCCAGCGCGTCCTGAAGGGCCCACGCATCAGCCCCGCTGGGATGCACGCCGACGGCCAGATCGTGCAGGATGCCCATCGCCATGCCGGCCCGGACTGCCCGCGACTGCGCCGCGGCGAGCTGCTCGTCGAGCTGCCACTGCAGCCAGCGGTGGAAATCGACGGCCCTCGCGTGCTTGGCGGCGAAGCCGGACACGCCGGGAGCGTCGGGGTGCCGCAGCGATTTCGGCCACTGGTACCAGTCGGCGCCGTGCTTGTCGGCCAGGGCGCACCAGGTGGCGAAGTCGTCCAATGCTTTGCCTTCGCGGTCGCGGAAGGCGGCGTAGGCCAGTTCCCGGCCGGCCGATCGCGACACGCGGTAGATCAGTTCGAGCGCGGCGCGTTTGGCGGCCCACACGCTGTCTCGGTCGATGGTGCCCGCGCGTGCGGCTTTTCGCTGCACGGCCTGGCGCAGCTGCCGCACCCGGCCGCGCTTGGGCAGGTCGGCGTACTCCGGAATCGCTTCGATCCGAAGGTAGAGCGGGTTGACGAACCTTCGCGACGTCGGCAGATACGGCGACGGTTCGATCGGACCCCCGGCCGCCGGCAGTGCCGCGGCGTGCAGCGGATTGACCAGCACGTAGTCGGCGCCGTGCGCGGCGGCCGACCACAGCGCGAGATCGCCGAGGTCGCCAAGATCGCCGATGCCCCAGGACTGCCGGGACCGCACGCTGTAGAGCTGGGTGGTCAGGCCCCAGGCGCGGCGGGAACTTAGGCTATCCGGCAGGCCGAGCCAATCCGGCGTCACGATGAGCGCGGTGCTGGTTTGGTAATCCCCGGATCGCAGATGCACGCGGTGATATCCCAGTGGGAGGTCGGCCGGCAGCAGGAAGCTGGCCTCGCCGACCTGGCGTCCGTCAAGATCGAACGGCGGCGTGAAATTGTCGACCTGAATGATGCCGCTTTCCGGCCCGGTGCGACGCGTCCCGTCCTCGAGCTGCAGCCACACCTCCGCCGCAGCGCCGTGTGTCACATGCGCCCACACGCGCAGCGCTGAGCCGGCACGGCCGACGACGGTAGCCGGCAGCGATCGGGCCCAGTATCTGCGCAGCTGTTCGACCAGAGCCGTGTTGCGGTCCTGCTCGGTTCTCGCGGAAATCCCGAGGGCGCCGAGAACCGCTATCAGCGTGGCTTCGGAGACGGGCATCTGCCGTCCGCTCCAGTCCTGGTAACTGGTGGCGACGCCGAGCCGGCGGGCAAGTTCGACAAGCGACGGCGCAAGCTCGGTCATGGGACACATCTTGACGTCTGGGGTGACGATCCGCTGGGTGTAGTCGACATCCGGCGCGCCCGGGGGAGCGCCCATGGCTCAGCGGGATTACCGGCCGGCTACGTGAACAGTCGGCGACTTGGCGCGCCGATTCGACAATTCGCAGCTAACATGCCAGTGAAGTCACGCGACTCCATGGGGGATCCAGTGCGCGGGTCCAGCGCGGCCGCAGCCGCCTGGCGAGGTCTGCGCAGGTGCCCTACGGTTATCGATGTGATCTAGCGCTTACCGATTCAACGGGTGCTACATATCCAGACGTAAATGACCGAGAGGTGATCAAGGGTGGCGGAACACAGCCGCGGACAGCGGGGGTCGGGGTACGGCCTCGGGTTGTCGACCCGGACCCAGGTGACCGGCTATCAGTTCCTGGCCCGCCGGACCGCGATGGCGCTGACCCGCTGGCGGGTCCGCATGGAGATCGAGCCGGGCCGCCGCCAGACGCTGGCGGTCGTCGCGTCGGTTTCCGCCGCCCTGGTGATCTGCCTGGGCGCGTTGCTGTACTCGTTCATCAGCCCGGCGGGCCAGATCAACGAGTCACCGATCATTGCCGACCGTGATTCCGGTGCGCTGTATGTCAAGGTGGGTGACCGGCTGTATCCGGCACTGAACCTGGCCTCGGCACGGCTGATCACTGGGCGGCCGGACAACCCACACCTGGTGAAGGGGAGCCAGATCGCGAACATGCCGCACGGTCCCCTGGTCGGCATCCCCGGCGCACCGACGGAGTTCGCACCCAAGAATCCGCCCGCCTCCTCGTGGCTGGTGTGCGACACGGTGGGCGGCACGTCAGGCCCCTCGGGTATGCCGGCGCCCAGTGGGGTCACCGTCACCGTCATCGACGGCACTCCCGACATGAGTGGCCATCGGCGGGTGTTGAGCGGCTCGGACGCGGTGGTGCTCAGCTACGGCGGAAACACCTGGGTGATCCGCGAGGGACGCCGGTCGAAGATCGACGCCACCGACCGGTCGGTGTTGCTCCCGCTGGGCCTGACGCCGGAGCAGGTCAGCCAGGCGCGTCCGATGAGCCACGCGTTGTACGACGCCCTCCCGGTCGGACCAGAGCTGCTGGTTCCCGAGGTGCCGAAATCAGGTGCCCCGGCAACCTTCCAGGGCGCGCCCGGTCCCGTCGGGACCATCCTGGTCACCCCGCAGATCAGTGGGCCGCAGCAATATTCGCTGGTGCTCGAGGACGGCGTCCAGACCCTGCCGCCCCTGGTGGCCCAGATCCTGCAGAACGCCGGGCGCCCGGGCAACACCAAGCCGGTGACGGTGGAACCGTCCGCGCTCGCGAAGATGCCGGTGGTCAACCGGCTGGATCTGTCCGCGTATCCGAACGACCCGTTGAACGTGCTGGACATCCGGGAGAACCCGTCCACCTGCTGGTGGTGGGAACGGACCAACGGCGAGACCCGGGCCCGCGTCCAGGTGGTCTCCGGGCCGACCATTCCGGTCAAGTCCAGCGAGATGAAGAACGTCGTCAGCCTCGTGAAGTCGGACGTCACCGGACGCGAGGCCGACCAGGTCTACTTCGGCCCCAACTACGCGAACTTCGTGGCGGTCACCGGCAACAATCCGGCCGCTCAGACAACCGAGTCGCTGTGGTGGCTGACAAATGCCGGCGCGCGGTTCGGAGTGGACGACACGAAGGAAGCTCGCGAAGCGCTCGGTCTGACTCTGCAGCCCAGCATGGCGCCCTGGGTGGCGTTGCGCCTGCTGCCGCAGGGCCCGACGCTGTCGCGTGCCGACGCCCTGGTGGAGCACGACACACTACCGATGGACATGACCCCTGCAGAGTTGGTGGTACCGAAGTGAAACGTGGATTTGCACGGCCGACACCGGAGAAGCCTCCGGTAATCAAGCCGGAGAACATCGTCCTGCCGACACCGCTGAGCATTCCGCCCCCGGAAGGCAAGCCCTGGTGGTTGATCGTGGTCGGCGTCGTGGTGATCGGCCTGCTGGGCGGCATGGTGGCCATGACGTTCGCCAGCGGTTCACACGTATTCGGCGGTGTGGGCTCGATCTTCCCGATCTTCATGGTCGGCGGCATGATGATGATGATGTTCGGCGGCCGCTTCGGCGGCCAGCAACAGATGAGCCGTCCGAAATTGGACGCCATGCGCGCCCAGTTCATGCTGATGCTGGACATGCTGCGCGAGACCGCGCAGGAATCGGCCGACAGCATGGACGCCAACTACCGGTGGTTCCACCCGGCGCCGAACACCCTGGCGGCTGCCGTGGGTTCGCCGCGGATGTGGGAGCGCAAGCCCGACGGCAAAGACCTCAACTTCGGTGTGGTCCGCGTCGGCGTGGGCATGACCCGGCCCGAGGTGACCTGGGGCGAGCCCCAGAACATGCCCACCGACATCGAGCTCGAGCCGGTGACCGGTAAGGCGCTGCAGGAGTTCGGCCGCTACCAGAGCGTCGTCTACAACCTGCCCAAGATGATCTCGGTACTGGTGGAGCCCTGGTACGCCCTTGTCGGCGACCGTCCACAGGTACTCGGGCTGATGCGGTCGATCGTCTGCCAGCTGGCCTTCTCGCACGGTCCCGACCACATCCGGCTGATCGTCGTCAGTTCCGACCTGGACGAGTGGGACTGGGTGAAGTGGTTGCCGCACTTCGGCGATTCTCGGCGCACCGACGCCGCGGGCAGCGCCCGGATGGTCTACAGCTCGGTGCGTGAATTCGCCGCCGAGCAGGCCGAACTGTTCGCCGGGCGCGGGTCGTTCACGCCTCGGCACGCGAGCTCGTCGGCGCAGACCCCGACACCGCACCACGTGATCATCGCCGATGTCGACGACCCGCAATGGGAATACGTGATCAGCGCTGAGGGCGTCGACGGTGTGACGTTCTTCGACCTGACCGGCTCGGAGATGTGGACGAACGTTCCCGAACGCAAACTGCAGTTCGACAAGATCGGCGTGATCGAGGCGCTGCCCCGCGACCGCGACACCTGGATGGTGATCGACGACAAAGCGTGGTTCTTCGCGCTGACCGATCAGATGACCACAGCGGAGGCCGAAGAGTTCGGCCAGAAGCTGGCCCAGTGGCGCCTCGCCGAAGCTTACGAAGAGATCGGCCAGAGGGTCGCCCACATCGGCGCCCGGGACATCCTGTCCTACTACGGGATCAGCGACCCATCCGCGATCGACTTCGAAGACCTGTGGGGGAGCCGCACCGACACCATGGGACGCTCCCGGTTGCGCGTTCCGTTCGGTAACCGTTCTGACAACGGCGAGTTGCTGTTCCTGGACATGAAGTCGCTGGACGAGGGCGGGGACGGCCCGCACGGCGTCATGTCGGGCACCACCGGTTCCGGTAAATCGACGTTGGTGCGTACCGTGATCGAGTCGCTGATGCTCGGCCACCCGCCCGAAGAGCTGCAGTTCGTGCTGGCCGACCTCAAGGGTGGATCGGCGGTCAAGCCGTTCGCCGGGGTGCCGCACGTGTCGCGCATCATCACCGACCTTGAAGAAGACCAGGCGCTGATGGAGCGTTTCCTGGACGCGTTGTGGGGCGAGATCGCGCGCCGTAAGGCGATCTGTGACAGCGCCGGGGTCGACGACGCCAAAGAATACAACTCGGTCCGGCTGCGGATGCGGGCCCGCGGCCAGGACATGGCGCCCTTGCCCATGCTCGTAGTCGTCATCGACGAGTTCTACGAGTGGTTCCGGATCATGCCGACCGCGGTCGACGTGCTCGACTCGATCGGCCGCCAGGGCCGTGCTTACTGGATCCACCTGATGATGGCCTCGCAGACCATCGAGAGCCGCGCCGAGAAGCTCATGGAGAACATGGGTTACCGCCTGGTGCTCAAGGCCCGGACCGCCGGCGCAGCCCAGGCCGCCGGTGTACCCAACGCGGTGAACCTGCCGGCCCAGGCCGGCCTCGGCTACTTCCGCAAGAGCCTCGAGGACATCATCCGGTTCCAGGCCGAGTTCCTGTGGCGGGACTATCTGCGCATCTCCAGCGTCGACGGCGAGGAAGCGCCGGTGCTGGTGCACAACATCGACTACGTTCGGCCGCAACTGTTCACCAACGCCTTCACGCCGATGGAAGTCAGCGTCGGGGGGCCCAGTGTCGAGCCGGCGGCCAGCTACAGCAACGGCGAGGTGCTCAACGGCCGGGTCGAGGAGGTCGAGGACGAGGAAGAGGAAGCGATCCGGACGCCGAAGGTCGGCACGGTGATCATCGACCAGTTGCGCAAGATCAAGTTCGAGCCGTACCGGCTGTGGCAGCCGCCGCTGACCGAGCCGATTGCGATCGACGAGCTGGTCAACCGTTTCCTCGGCCACCCCTGGAGCAAGGATTACGGCTCAGCCCGCAACCTGGTGTTCCCAATCGGAATCATCGACCGTCCGTTCAAGCACGACCAACCGCCGTGGACGGTGGACACCTCCGGTCCGGGCGCCAACGTGCTGATCCTGGGTGCCGGCGGGTCGGGCAAGACGACCGCGCTGCAGACGTTGATTTGCTCGGCGGCGCTGACCCACACTCCCGAACAGGTGCAGTTCTACTGCCTGGCCTACAGCAGCACCGCGCTGACCACGGTGGCGCACTTCCCGCATGTGGGCGAGGTAGCAGGTCCCACCGATCCCTACGGGGTGCGCCGTACGGTGGCCGAACTGCTCGCACTGGTGCGCGAACGCAAGCGCAGCTTCCTGGAGTACGGCATCGCGTCGATGGAGATGTTCCGTCGGCGCAAGTTCGGCGGGGAAGCCGGCCCGGTGCCCAATGACGGGTTCGGCGACGTGTTCCTGGTGATCGACAACTACCGGGCGCTGGCCGAGGAGAACGAGGTGTTGATCGATCAGGTCAACCTCATCATCAACCAGGGTCCGTCGTTCGGCGTGCACGTGATCGTCACCGCCGACCGCGAATCCGAGCTCCGACCGCCGGTGCGTAGCGGCTTCGGTTCCCGCGTCGAGTTGCGGCTGGCCGCGGTGGAAGACGCGAAGCTGGTGCGTTCCCGGTTCGCCAAGGACGTTCCGGTCAAGCCGGGTCGCGGCATGGTCGCGGTCAACTATGTGCGGTTGGACAGCGACCCGCAGGCCGGTCTGCACACCCTGGTGGCCCGGCCGGCTCTGTCCAGCACGCCGAACAACGTCTTCGAGAGCGACAGCATCGTCGCGGCAGTCAGCCGGCTTACCAAGGCCGTGGCGCCGCCGGTGCGTCGCCTGCCTGCGCGTTTCGGTGTGGAGCAGGTCCGCGAGCTGGCGGCACGCGACACCCGCCAGGGCGTCGGGGTGGGCGGAATCGCCTGGGCGATATCGGAATTGGACCTGCAGCCGGTCTACCTCAACTTCGCCGAGAACTCGCACCTGATGGTCACGGGCCGCCGCGAATGTGGGCGTACCACCACGCTGGCCACGATCATGTCCGAGATCGGGCGGCTGTACGCACCCGGTTCCAGCAGCGCACCACCGCCTCCGCCCGGGCGGCCGTCGGCGCAGGTGTGGTTGATCGACCCCCGCCGTCAGCTACTCACCGCACTGGGTTCCGATTACGTCGAGAAATTCGCCTACAACCTCGACGGCGTGGTCGCGATGATGGGCGAGCTGGCCGCAGCCCTGGCGGGGCGCGAGCCGCCGCCCGGGCTGTCCGCCGAGGAGCTGTTGTCGCGGTCGTGGTGGAGTGGTCCGGAGATCTTCCTGATCGTTGATGACATTCAGCAACTGCCGCCGGGCTTCGATTCGCCGCTGCACAAGGTGGTCCCGTTCGTGAACCGCGCCGCCGACGTCGGCCTGCACGTGATCGTGACCCGTACCTTCGGCGGTTGGTCGTCGGCGGGTAGCGACCCGATGCTGCGTGCCCTGCATCAGGCCAACGCACCGCTGCTCGTTATGGACGCCGACCCGGACGAGGGCTTCATCCGCGGCAAGATGAAGGGCGGTCCGCTGCCCCGTGGCCGAGGCCTGCTGATGGCCGAGGACACCGGTGTCTTCGTCCAGGTGGCCGCCACCGAGGTGCGGAAGTAGGCCGCGCCGCTCAGCATCCATCAACGCCGCCGCGCCGGGCAACGAATTCGACCCGGCGCGGCGGCGTTGTCTTGTTCGGAGCACACCGCGTTGGACTCCTGTTCGCGCTGATTCCTGTAGTTCAGGCAAACGGTTCCGGGCCGTTTGTTTAATGCAAACTGAACAAACGTTTGCGGGGAATGAATAGTTGGCGTCATCGGTGTCTGTGACGCGATTCGCGTTCTAATGTGTTTGATATGCGTAGGTTCCGAAACGAGCCAATCAACCGCTGAAGATGTTATAATCCGCAACCCTTTACCAGGTTGAGGCGATAATCGGTCACCCGCAGATACGCGGGTGGCCGCCGCGGGGTTGACGATCCGTTGCACGACTAGGCCGGGTCAGCGCATGGGGGAAACCGCAGCAACGCAGCTGGAAAGGGGCCGGCCACGGCCCAGACAATGCCAAGCCGGACCCGAGACCGTCGAGGCGGTCCGGGCAGGCTGAGGAGGGGTGGTGTTGGATTTCGGGGCTTTACCGCCTGAGATCAACTCGGGGCGGATGTACGCCGGTCCGGGATCGGGTCCGATGATGGCAGCGGCAGCCGGGTGGGAGGGACTGGCCGCCGAAATGAGCACGGCAGCAACGGGTTACGGCTCGATCATCACTGAGCTGACCAGCTCACCGTGGATCGGGCCGGCATCCCAGTCGCTGGTGGCCGCGGCCTGCCCGTATGTGGCGTGGATGAGTGCCACCGCCGAGCAGGCCGAACAGGCCGCGATGCAGGCCAGGGCGGCTGCCTCGGCGTACGACACCGCGTTCGCCATGACCGTGCCGCCACCGGTGATCGCCGCCAACCGGGCACTGCTGGCGGTGCTGGTCGCCACCAATTTCTTCGGCCAGAACACGTCGGCGATCGCGGCGACCGAAGCCCGGTACGCGGAGATGTGGGCCCAGGACGCGGTCGCGATGTACGGCTACGCGGCGTCCTCCGCGACCGCAATGCAACTGAATCCGTTCACCACACCGCCACCGACCGCCAACGTCGACGGGCAGGCCGCCCAGGCGGCCGCCGTCGGTCAGGCCGTCGCCACCCCGGCAGGCAACGCCGCGGCAACGGTCGCACCGACGCTGGCCGTGGCCTCAATACTCAGCGGGTCGTCGATCACCACCGCGGCACCAGTGACCGGACTGGAGTCGATTGTGACCGAGCTGGGCTTCTCTTCCACGCCGTCGTCGTTGGCGCTTCCGTCGTGGTTCCTGGGGCCCAACGGCCTGATCGCGACGATCTTCGGAAACTCCACAAATATCTGGAACTCGGTCACCAACTATCCGTACTTCGCCCTGGGCTCGGTGAACTCTCTCGTCGCATGGGGAGGCGGGCTGCTGCCCGGCGCGCCTGCGCCCAACCCGGCCCTGGGCGGCGCCCTGACGCCACCTGGCGCCATCGGAGCGTGGGGAACCCCGGTATCTGCCGGGTGGGGCCAGGCCGGCACGGTCGGCAAGCTGTCGGTGCCGACGAGCTGGGCCGCGACCACGGTCTCACAGGTGACCCCGCAGCCGACCGGGGGAGTCGACGGCATCAGCGCCGCGGCCGCCAAAGCGAGCACCAACGGTGTCCTGAGTGGATTGCCGACCAGTGGCCCCGGGCGTCGCGCCGCCAGCGGCTACACCAACAAATACGGGTTCAAATACAACGTGCTGACCCGTTCACCATCAGCCGGATGACTCAGAAGGAGCGACCAAGAAGGCTCATATGCTCTCAAAACCATTGAACAACAACGTTATACGGAGGGGAATCAGATGTCATACGTGACGACACAGCCGGAAGCACTATCCTCGGCCGCGGCCAGCCTGCACAGTATCGGCTCGTCCGTGAGCGCCCAGAATGCGGCTGCCGCCGACGTGACGACCGGGGTGGTTCCGGCCGCGGCCGACGAGGTCTCGGCTTTGACCGCAGCGCATTTCGCCGCACACGCGCAGATGTATCAGGCGGTCAGTGCCCAGGCGACGGCCATCCACGAGATGTTCGTCAACACCCTGGGAACCAGCGCCGGTTCGTACGCAGCGACCGAGGCCGCCAACGCGGCCGCGAGCAGATAGGGACCACGTAATGGATTTCGGCGCTCTACCTCCGGAAGTCAATTCGGCGCTGATGTATTCCGGTCCAGGGTCGACCCCGATGGTGGCCGCGGCCTCAGCCTGGAACGGATTGGCCGCGGAGCTCAACGCCTCCGCCCTGGCGTACGACAAGGTGGTCACCGGGCTGGCCAGCGAGGAGTGGATGGGACCCGCTTCGGCGTCGATGGCGGAAGCCATCACACCCTACGTCGCCTGGATGAGCACCACTGCCACGCAGGCCGAACAGGCCGCCAGCCGGGCCACCGCGGCGGCCGCCGCCTACGAAAACGCTTTTGCCGCAACGGTTCCGCCACAACTCGTCGCGCTGAACCGGGCCGAGCTGGCGCAGGCCATGACGACCAATGTCTTCGGTCAGAACAACAGCGTCATTGCCGCGCTCGAAGCGCAGTACGGCGAGATGTGGGCTCAAGACGCCGCGGCGATGTACCAGTACGCAGCGTCCTCGGCGTCCGCGGCCAAGGTCACACCGTTCGCGGCACCGCCACAGACCGCCAATCCCGCCGCTTCGGCGATTCAGGGCGCTGCGGTATCCCAAGCCACCGCGACATCGGCCGGCTCGGCGCAACAAACACTGACCGACCTGCTCAGCGGTATCCAGAGCCAGCTGACGAATCTCGCGTCGCCGGGAAACATCGCGCTGCTCGGTCTCAACCCGACCAGCGAATCGCTGACGGGAATTACGTTCAACCCGAACTCCATTCTGGGGTCAGCCCTGACGGGTATCGGCGGAAACAGCACGCTGAACCCGCAGTGGCTCATCACGGCGTTTCGCAACTTCGCCGGCCCGGTCTACAACATCGAGGGTCTGCCGTACTTCTCGACCGGTATGGCCAACACACTGCTGTCCCTGAGCAAAGGACTGGCGCCGGCGGCGTCGTCGGCGGCGGCGGGCGCCGCGCACGGATTGGGGGGGTTGGGCGGCCTGCTGGGCAGCGGTGGCGGTCAGGTTGCCGCGAGTCTGGGGCAGGCAGCCTCCGTCGGCAAGCTGTCGGTGCCGTCCGCCATCGCGACGCTCGGCCCGGCTGTCAGCCACGCGGCGCCGATACCGATCAACACGGTCAGCGCCAGCCCTGAAGCCACCGGAAACCTGCTCGGCGGCATGCCGCTAGGCGGCTTCGGGGCCGGCGCGGCCGCCGCCGGTGGGCAGAAGTACGGATTCCGCCCGACGGTCATGGCGCGACCGCCGTTCGCAGGCTAGCCGTCTTGTGACAGGGCGGTCGCCCAGTTCAACGGCAATGACGTGAGCGCGAACGTCTTCGACGGGAAAGCGATTTCCGGCCGGTACCGCGGCGCGAGGTCGAAGTCCGGAAGTTGCGCCAACCATTCTGCGACGATCACCGTGAGCTCCATCCGTGCCAGATGAGACCCCAGGCAGCGATGCGGACCGCCACCGAAACCCCAGTGGCGGTGCACCTTTCCGTCCAGAACGAGATCGTCGGTGGAGGTGCCGTCGGTTCCGTCGCGGTTGATCGCCGCCATGCACAACCGCACCTGGGACCCGGGTGGCAACGTCATGCCGCCCACGTTCACGAATTCGGTCGTCATCCGGGGTGCCACCGGCGCCGAGGGCTCCAGCCGCACCACCTCTTCGATGAAGACCCGGATCTCACGTGGATTCTCACGAAGCTCCGCGCGCAGCCGCGGCCGGCGCGCCAGCTCCAGCAAGGCGAACCCGATGGCCGCGGTCACCGTGTCCAGACCCGCCAGTATCAGCAGGTGACTCATGCCGAGCAGCTCGAGATCGGTGAAGTCACCCGGCCCGGACATGATCTGAGACAACATGTCTGAGCCCGGCCGCTGCCGGCGCTGCCGGATCGCATCGGTGAGGTATTCCAGCAGCTCCACCTGACCTTGCTGCGCCTCGTCCAAGGTGAGAAACGGCTTGTCTCCGACGATCGCGTTCTTCCATGCGATCAGCCGGTCACGATCGGCCAGCGGTAGCCCGTAGAGGTCACAGAACACCTGGAAGGGGTACAGCCGCGCGAAATCTGCCATCGCCTCACACCGTCCGCGGCCGGCAAGCTCAGCGATCATGTCGGTCGCATGACGCTGTAGCACGGGTCCCGACGCGCTGAGCCCGTGCGGGCTGAAGTAGGGCTGCAGGATTCGGCGGTACCTGGTGTGTTCGGGGGGATCATACGAAAGCGGAAGGACCGGAAGCGGATTGGTGGGTGGCTGCAGTAGCCGGGAGGAGAACACCTTCGGGTTGCGCAACGCGGCCAGCACGTCCTCGCGCCGGGTCAGGTAGTACGAGCCGTTCATGAACACCACCGGCCCGGCCTCTCGCAGCGTCCGCCACCCGGCGCCCCGGTCGGCGCTCAGCGGCAAAGACGAGTACTCGAGTCTGGGCAGGTGGAAGCCGGCTGGTTGGCTTCCACCGCTCATCGGAGTCAATCTTTCGCGTTGTATTCAAAGCCGCTCTTTGCGGCGGTATGCCTGGCAAACCTACCAATCTTGTTGCCGTCCGGCACATCCGCTGATCGGCAGGCGGCTAGGCTACGTGAGAACCCGTCCACCACGCATGCGGACGGCCGCCCTCGAAAGGGGACAACCGGGTGAAGGTTCGTCTTGATCGATCGAAATGTGTTGGGCACGCGCAGTGTTACGCTGTCGACCCCGATCTGTTCCCGATCGACGAGTCGGGATACTCGATCCTGCAGGATCACGAGGTGGCCCCCCGCGATGAAGAGCTGATTCGCGACGGCGCCGCCTCCTGCCCGGAGATGGCCATCCTTCTCGAAGAGGAATGAAGTCTGAACTCAAGGTTAACAAACGTCGACGAGTAATGAATAGTTGGCATCTCAGGATTCGAAGACCGAGCCCCGCCTTTAAGTTTCAGGTGAGCGCGGATCGCCCAGCCTCAGGGCTCAGGTCAGCAGATATGGAGGTCTCCGCCGGCAGCACTGTGGCTGCCACGGCGCGATGACGACGCCAATCGTCAGGAGGGCTGTTGTTCGACTTCGGGGCGTTGCCGCCTGAGATCAATTCCGGCCGCATGTACAGCGGCCCGGGACCGGGTCCCATGCTGGCTGCCGCTTCGGCCTGGGATGGCATCGCCAGCGAATTAAGTTCGGCCGCAACAGGTTATGCAACGATCGTCACCGAGTTGACCAGTTCGCCATGGCTTGGTCCGGCATCGCGGTCGATGTTGTCCGCAGCCCTGCCGTACGTGACCTGGCTCGCCGCGACGGCCGGCCAGGCCGAGAGTGCGGGCAGTCAGGCCCGTGCGGCCGTGGCCGGCTACGAGACCGCATTCGTCCTGACGGTGCCGCCTCCGGTGATCGCGGCCAACCGGGTCCTGCTGATGACGTTGATCGCGACGAATTTCTTCGGTCAGAACACCCCCGCGATCGCGGCCACCGAAGCGGACTATCTGGAGATGTGGGCCCAAGACGCCGCCGCGATGTACGGCTACGCGGCCTCCTCCGCGGCGGCGACGGAGTTGGCCCGGTTTTCCCCGCCCCCGGCTACCACCAACCCGGCTGCAGCGGCGGCATCCGCCGAGAGTTCCGCGCAAGGCACCGCCGCGACTATCCCGCAGATGCTGTCAGCTGCCGCACTGCCGCAGGCGGCCACGTACGCGGCGGCCGCCGAGGCCGCCGGGGCCTCGGATGTGGTAGCCGCCGCCGAGAGCCAGATCGGGAGCCTCTTCGGGTGGCTGCCGACGCCGGACAACAACTGGGCGGGCCTCTACCCCGGCATGTACACCACGCTCAGGCAGACACTGCAGGCGTACTTCGGAGTGGGCATCGGCAATTTCGGCTGGTCCATCGGACAGCAGTTATTTCCCGGCCTAGGCACCACCGCAGGTTCGGGTGGTGCCTGGTACCCGACACCGCAGTTCGCCGCCCTGGGCGCCGGCGGCTGGAACTACCCCACAGGCAAGTTAGGGCTTACGGCCAGCATCGCATCGTCCACCAAGGTGGGCACCCTGTCCGTGCCGGCCGCATGGACCGGCGCTCCCGGCGCCGCCGAACAGGTGCCCGCCGGCCCCATGGGCGCACACTTCGCTTCGTCGTCCGGCGCAGCGAGCCATGTCGACGGCGTGAACGCCCCACTGCGCGGGTTTTCCGCAGGCGCACGCGGCGGCCAGCGCGCCGGTAACCTGGGCGTCCGGTACGGACTGCGGTACACCGTGCTCACCCGACCACCATCCGCTGGATGAATCTTTTTGTTCCACAAAGTGATTGAGGAGTCAGAACATGACAACCGATTTTGGAGCCCTACCACCCGAGGTCACTTCGGCGATCATGTACTCCGGTCCGGGAGCATCTTCGTACGTCTCCGCGGCATCGTCATGGAACGCGCTTGCCGCCGAACTCATGTCAACGGCGCGGGGCTACGACACGGTTCTCACCCAGCTGGCCGGCGAGGGGTGGCTGGGTCCGGCCTCGGCCACCATGGTGCAAGCCGCACAACCCTACGTGGAATGGCTGACGGCTACCGCCGGGCAGGCCGAGCGTGCCGCGATCCAGTCTCAGTCGGCCGCGGCCGCCTTTGAGACCGCGTTCGCCTCGATCGTCCCGCCGCCGCTGGTGGCCGCCAATCGCGCCACTTTGGCCCAGGCGTTGCAGACCAACGCTTTCGGCCTCAACAATGGCGTGATCGCAGAGCTGGAAGCCCAGTATGCGGAGATGTGGGCACAGAACTCCCTGACGATGTACAGCTATGCGTCGTCCTCAGCGCTCGCGTCGAAGCTGGAATCGTTCACCGCGCCTCCGGCGATCACCAACGCAACGGGTACGACGGCACAGAGTGCCGCCGTCGCTTCGGCCCAGGCCGCCCCGGCGGCGTCGATCCAGGAATCGCTGCAAAGTTTCTTCAACCAGATCACCAGCCAGCTGGGACTTCTGGCCACACCGGCCGGCACGCAGCAACTGCTGAACCAGACCTCGACCCAGTTCCCGGTTCTGACCGAAATCTGGTTCCTGCTGACCGGACAGACGACATTGCCCGACAACATCGGCACGCTCCTGGCGGGTTACTCGAACTACGCCAGCTTCTTCTACAACACCGAGGGTCTGCCGTACTTCAGCGTGGGCATGGGCAACTTCGGTGTACAGATTGCCAAGTCCGCGGGCTGGTTGGGCGGTGCGGCGCCGGCCGCTGCGGCCGCCGCCGTCCCGGCACCTCCAATAGCCGCGGCACTCGGCCCCGGCGGGCAGGTGGCGGCAGGCCTCGGTAGCGGAGCCCACATCGGGCACCTGGCCGTGCCCTCGTCATGGCCCGGGGCGTCCGCGGCGCCCACAGTGCGCCCGGCTGTGCAGATGATCAGTGAACCGATCACCGCGGGCGAGTCCGCCAGCACCGGGAACGTGTTGAGTGGCATGCCGATCGCCGGCGGGGGCAACGCGCGAGGGGCCGGCGCGGCCCCACGGTACGGGTTCAAACCCACCGTCATGCCTAAGCAGCTCCCGGTGGGCTAGACCGCGAATCTCAAGAGATGGCGTTCACCGCGGTCGACAATCGCGACTTGAACACGTCCGGAATCGGGATGTACCCGTTGTCCGCCAGACCGCTCTGGCCGGGTCCGATGGTGCTCTGCAGGAACGCCCTGACAGCGGTACCGGCTTGGGCGTCGGGGTACTTCGAACAGACGATTTCGTAAGTCGCCAGCACGATCGGGTAGGAGCCGGGCTGGCTCGGCCGATAGAACGAGATGGTGTCGAGCACGAGGTCGTTGTTGTTGTTGAGGATGCCGGCCGTGGCGATCGTCTTTGCCACGGAGTCGGCGGTGATCGTCACCGGCTCCGGACCGGCGGACGTGATGATTTTGGCCATGTCCAGGTGTTGCGCCTGCGCGAAAGACCATTCGTTGTAGCTGATCGCCCCTTCGGTGCGCTTGACTGCCGCGGCTGTGCCGTCGTTGCCCTCCGCACCCTCGCCGACGCCACCTTTGAACTGCTTTGCGGCGCCTTTGCCCCAGGCGGGGCCGCCGGCGGTGTCGAGATACCGCTGAAAATTGTCGGACGTGCCGGAGTCGTCGCTGCGGAACATCACGCGAATCGGCTCCGAGGGCAGCGTCACACCGGTGTTCAGGGCTGCGATCGCGGGATCATTCCAGGTGGTGATGGTGCCGTTGAAAATCCTGGCCGCGGTGGGTGCGTCGAGAGTCAGCGACGAAACCCCGCTGACCCGGTAGGTGATGGCGATCGGCCCGAACACCACCGGCAAATTCCACGCCGGTGCGCCACAACGCTGCTGAGCGGTGGCATACTCAGTCGGGCTCAGCGGGGAGTCCGATCCCCCGAAATCGGTTTGTTTGCCTAGGAACTCACGGATGCCGGCGCCTGACCCGTTAGCGGTGTAGTTGGTCGTCTGTCCCGGGCACGCTTGCTCAAACGCCTTGACGAACCGGGTCATCGCGTTGGCCTGAGCCGTCGACCCGCTGGCCTTCAGGGTTTTCTGTCCGCCACAGTGGACGTCCGCCGGCGCCGGACTACCCTGCCCGCCCGGCGCATTCGCCTTATTCTGACCACCACATCCGGACAACGCCAAAACAGTTGCAGCAAAGACCACCTGGAGAGCGCGGAACCGGGTGAGTGACAATTTCTTCCCCTCATTCGGGCAAATTAGAATTCGATTTCTTTATGGCCGGCTCAATCGAGCACGGTGGAACCCTACTGGAACTTCGGTAGCCGCACATTAACCGCCGGTGGCGTCGGCGCAACTCCACTGTGAACTGGAATCAACGGGACCGGGACCCGGTGCGGTGCGCGGCGGAACGGCGCAGCAGCCCGGTGCCGCTTTGTACCGCGGAAGTGACCGTCGGGTAAATAAAAAATGTACAACTCGCCGCGCAACTGGAACTGCGGCGCGACCCTCGCGAAAATCAAGACCAATGGGCCGACCCTTCAAAGTCTGCAGTTCGGCTGACACAACAAGCGCGCGCACTGTGGGGAGCATCTGGATGTATTTGCGTCGTACCGGGTCGGCCGTGTTGCTGGCGTTTCTCGGCCCGCTGACAGTCGCTACCGCCCACGCGGATACGACCGACGACAGGTTCCTTGCGTCATTGCGGTCGCAGGGCATCATCGACCATGTCTCCAGCGCCCACGCCATCGAAGCCGGTCACTTCGTCTGCGTGAAACTCGACAACGGGATGTCTCCGAACGACGTCGTCAGCGATGTGTTGAACAGCAGCAACATGCCCGCCTACCACTCCGGCTTCTTCGTGGGCGCGGCCATTGACGCCTACTGCCCGCGTCACAAGGCCGATCTACCCGCCACGTGAGCGCCGCAGCCTTGCACCGAACTGACCTCCCGGGGGCAGCCGAAGCACGCCACCTTGCCGCGCGAGTTAAAGCTGAGAGCTTGCGGTGGACTGTCGAAAGCGCCGTCCCAAGCAGGTCAGGCGCTGTTACTGTGTGGTTACGGGAGGTCAGGTCGTATTGCCGTCTAGTGAACAAATATCGACTAGGCAGCGTCGAAGGCGACCTGGCGACGCACAGTCATCTACTCTCATCCAGGGAGCGGTTGCTGGGATGAATTTAGGGAGGAAACAGCATGTCGTTCGTGACCACACAGCCCGAGGCTTTGGCGGCTGCGGCCGGAAACCTGCAGGGCATCGGCACCACCATGAGCGCACAGAACGCTGCCGCGGCGGCGCCGACCACGGGGGTGGTGCCGGCTGCAGCCGATGAGGTCTCGGCGCTGACCGCGGCCCAGTTCGCCGCGCACGCGCAGATGTACCAGGCCGTCAGCGCGCAAGCTGCGGCGATCCACGAGATGTTCGTCAACACCCTGGCGACGAGCTCTGGTTCGTACGCCGCCACCGAGGCCGCCAACGCGGCGGCCGCCGGCTGACCATTTTGGCTTTTCCGGATCTTGGGACGGATCCGCGACGGACGTGAGTCTCACAGCGACCGCCCATCAGGCGGTGATTTCGAGGTGCGACAGCCGGTCGGGGCTGCCATTTACGGATCGCCTGCATTCGCCGTCAACCCGTACACCGTGGTTCGGGTTCGACACCTTTCCGACCGTGGAGCACCCGGTGGCCGCCGGCTGACCGAAAGGGGAGATTCGAAGTACTACCGGTCGGCGGATACGTCCGCGTGTAGCCGATCGGCCATCGCGTCTTAACAAGCTGATCTGAGCAACAACAAGTTAAGGAGAATCAGGTGACTTCACGTTTCATGACTGACCCGCACGCAATGCGGGACATGGCGGGCCGCTTCGAGACCCACGCCCAGACCGTCGAGGACGAGGCCCGTCGCATGTGGGCGTCGTCGCAGAACATCTCGGGTGCCGGCTGGAGCGGTCTGGCCGAGGCGACCTCGCTGGACACCATGGGCCAGATGAATCAGGCCTTCCGCAACATCGTGAACATGCTGCACGGCGTGCGCGACGGCTTGATCCGCGACGCGAACAACTACGAGCAGCAAGAGCAGGCCTCCCAGCAGATCCTCAGCAGCTAACGGCTACTGCCTTTCAAAGCACTGGCTAGCTAGAGCTCTATCACGATAGGAGAACATCGATATGACCATTAATTACCAGTTCGGGGATGTCGACGCGCACGGCGCACTCATCCGCGCGCAGGCCGCCAACCTGGAGGCCGAGCACCAGGCCATCGTTCGCGATGTGCTGGCTGCCGGTGACTTCTGGGGCGGCGCCGGTTCGGTGGCTTGCCAGGAGTTCATCGCCCAGTTGGGCCGCAACTTCCAGGTAATCTACGAGCAGGCCAACGCTCACGGGCAGAAGGTTCAGTCCGCTGGCAGCAACATGGCGCAAACGGACAGCGCCGTCGGCTCCAGCTGGGCCTAAAACCACAACTGCAGGCGCGGCAGCACACCAATTCGCCGGTGTGCTGCCGTGTCATGCGGTTAACTGGAAGTTCGAACGAGAAGGACCGCTGAGGTAGGGATGGATCAACAGAGCACCCGCACCGATATCACCGTCAACGTCGACGGCTTCTGGATGCTGCAAGCGCTGCTGGATATCCGGCACGTCGCGCCGGAGCTGCGGTGCCGGCCGTATGTATCCACCGACAACAACGACTGGCTCAATGAACATCCGGGCATGGCTGTCATGCGCGAGCAGGGCATCGTCGTCGGCGACGCGGTCAACGAGCACGTGGCAGCGCGGATGAAGGTGCTCGCGGCACCGGACCTCGAGGTCGTCGCGCTGCTGTCGCGTGGCAAGCTGCTCTACGGCGTGGTCGACGACGAGAACCAGCCTCCGGGGTCGCGCGACATACCCGACAACGAGTTCAGGGTGGTGCTGGCCCGCCGTGGTAACCACTGGGTCTCGGCCGTGCGGGTCGGTAATGACATCACGGTCGACGACGTCGTCGTCTCGGACAGCGCCTCGATCGCCGCGCTGGTGATCGACGGCCTCGAGTCGATCCACCACGCCGATCCTGCGGCGATCAACGCTGTCAACGTGCCGCTGGAAGAAATGCTCGAGGCCACCAAGTCGTGGCAGGAATCGGGCTTCAACGTGTTCTCCGGCGGCGATCTGCGCCGCATGGGCATCAGCGCCTCCACGGTCGCCGCGCTGGGTCAGGCATTGTCCGACCCCGCGGCCGAGGTTGCGGTGTACGCGCGCCAGTATCGCGACGACGCCAAAGGTCCCAGCGCGTCCGTCCTGTCCCTCAAAGACGGATCGGGCGGACGTATCGCTCTGTACCAGCAGGCGCGTACGGCCGGATCCGGCGAGGCGTGGCTGGCTATTTGCCCGGCGACTCCGCAGCTCGTTCAAGTAGGCGTGAAGACAGTTTTGGACACTCTGCCGTACGGCGAGTGGAAAACGCATAGCAGGGTTTAACAACGCCGTTACGAAAAGCGCAGTGCAACAATATTTTTGAACATAAAATGCGAGCGTGATGCCAACACGGCATACTGCTTTCGAGCGGGCTGCAAAGCTAAAATCAATACGTCAACCACAACTGATAACCGCGAGGCGAGGCAAATGAAAACGGAGTCATTCCAGCCGCAGCGCTACCCGGGCACCGCTGCCCCGGTAGACGCACCGGCACAGCCCGCCTCGCGGACGACAACCAATTCATGCGCTAGGGCAGGGGGTGCAGGACGATGACCGCAGTAGCTGATGCGCCACAGACTGATATTGAGGGCATTTCGTCGCCCAGAGCTGTGGTCGTGGGGATCATGGCCGGCGAGGGCGTGCAGATCGGCGTCCTGCTGGACGCCAATGCCCCGGTCTCGGTGATGACCGACCCACTGCTGAAGGTGGTGAACAGCCGCCTGCGTGAACTGGGGGAGACCCCGCTGGAGGCCAGCGGGCGCGGCCGGTGGGCGCTGTGCCTGGTCGACGGCACCCCGCTGCGGGCCACCCAGTCACTCACCGAGCAGGATGTCTACGACGGAGACCGGCTGTGGATCCGGTTCGTCGCCGACACCGAGCACCGGTCGCAGGTCATCGAGCACATCTCGACCGCCGTTTCAGCCAACCTCAGCAAGCGGTTCGCCGCGATCGACCCGATCGTCGCCGTTCAGGTCGGCGCCACCATGGTGGCGACCGGGGTGGTGCTGGCTTCCGGTGTGCTGGGCTGGTGGCGTTGGCACCACAACACGTGGTTGACCACGATCTTCACCGCCATCGTCGGTGCCCTGGTGCTGACCGTTTCGGTGATGCTGCTGATGCGCGCCAAGACGGACGCAGACCGCCGGGTCGCCGACATTCTGTTGATGAGCGGCCTGGTGCCGGTCACGGTGGCCGCCGCTGCCGCACCGCCCGGGCCGGTCGGATCGCCCCAGGCCGTGCTGGGTTTCGGGGTGCTGACGGTGGCGTCGGCACTGGCCTTGCGGTTCACCGGTCGCCGGCTGGCGGTCTACACCGCGATCGTGACGATCAGCGCTCTGGCCACCATCGCGAGCCTGGCCCGGATGGTGGCGGCCACCAGCGCGGTGACCATGCTCTCCTGCCTGGTGCTGGCATGCGTGATCCTCTACCACGCCGCTCCGGCTTTGTCCCGGCGCCTGGCGGGTATTCGCCTGCCCGTTTTCCCGTCGGCGACCAGCCGGTGGGTGTTCGAGGCCCGGCCCGACCTGCCCACGACGGTGGTCCGGTCCGAGGGCGGTCCGCCGACCCTGGAGGGTCCGGCCTCGGTGCGCGACGTGTTGCTGCAGGCTGAGCGGGCACGGTCGTTCCTGAGTGGTCTGCTGGTGGGCCTGGGCGTGCTGATGGTCGTGTGCCTGACCGCGCTGTCCAACCCGCACACCCACGAGCGGTGGTTGCCGCTGCTCCTCGCAGGATTCTCCGCCGGGTTCCTGCTGCTGCGCGGCCGCTCCTATGTGGACCGGTGGCAAGCCATCACCTTGGCAGCTACCGGCGTGCTGATCGTCGCGGCGGTGCTGGTGCGCTACGCGCTGGTGCTGGCTTCCCCGTTGTCGGTGTCGATAGCCGCGGCGATCCTGGTAGCACTTCCGGCCGCGGGCATGACGGCTGCGGCGGTCGTGCCGAACACCATCTACAGCCCGCTGTTCCGCAAGTTCGTGGAATGGCTCGAGTACCTCTGCCTCATGCCGATCTTCCCGCTGGCATTGTGGTTGATGAATGTATATGCAGCGATCCGATACCGGTAGCAGTCGCTCGCGGCGCGGTCGTGCGATCAGCGCGACCGTCGCCGCGATGCTGCTCACCTCCGGAGCATTGGCAGGGATGCCCCCTGCCTATGCAATCACTCCTCCAGCGATCGATCCCGGAGCGCTGCCACCTGACAGTCCACCCGGGCCGGTCGCGCCCATGAAGCAGAACTCCTACTGCACCGAGGTCGGGGTGCTGCCCGGCACCGACTTCAAGGTGCCGCCGAGGTACATGGACATGCTGAACCTCAACGAGGCGTGGCAGTTCGGCCGAGGCGAAGGCATCAAGGTCGCCGTCATCGACACGGGCGTCACACCGCACCCGCGGTTGCCCCGCCTGATTCCCGGTGGCGACTACGTCATGGCGGGCGGCGACGGGTTGTCCGACTGTGACGCCCACGGCACCCTGGTGGCCTCGATGATCGCCGGCGCACCGGCCACCGGCTCATCGCCTCCGCCGGCGTCACCGCGCCGGCCCGTCACCATCCCGACCACCGAAAAGCCGCCGCCGCCGCAGACGGTGACCCTGTCACCGGTACCGGGCCCCACCATCACGATGATTCCGGCGCCGCCGCCGTCGCCGTCCGAAGGCGCAGGGCCCGGCCCGGCTCCCGGTCCCGGCCAGGCACCGTCGGGCAACCGTAGCGGGGGGACGGTGACGATACCGGGTTACCCGGGCGGCGGCAGGGTCCAGCCGGTCGACTACCCGCGCAAGCCGGTCCCGCTGGCTCCGTCGACGACGACCACCACATCGCCGTCGACGTCATCGACCTCGGCGCCCCCGCCCCCGCCGCCGCCGCCCAGTCCGAATGCGGCACCGCCGGACGCGTTCAGCGGTATCGCCCCGGACGTCGAGGTGATCTCTATCCGGCAGTCCAGCCAGGCGTTCGGCCTCAAGGACGCGTACACCGGCGACGAAGACCCGCAGACGGTCGCGAAGATCGACAACGTCGAGACGATGGCACGTGCCATCGTGCATGCTGCCAATATGGGAGCGTCGGTGATCAACATCTCCGATGTCACCTGCATGAGCGCCCGTAACGTGGTCGATCAGCGGGCCTTGGGCGCTGCGGTGCACTACGCCGCTGTCGACAAGAACGCGCTCATCGTCGCCGCGGCGGGCGACAGCAGCAAGAAGGACTGCAAGCAGAACACCATCTTCGATCCGCTGTCGCCTAACGATCCCCGCGCCTGGAACGCCGTCACCACGGTGGTGACTCCGTCGTGGTTCAGCGACTACGTGCTGACCGTCGGCGCGGTGGACACCAATGGGCAGCCACTGTCGCAAATGAGCATCGCCGGGCCCTGGGTGTCGATCTCGGCGCCCGGGACCGACGTCATGGGACTCTCACCCCGCGACGACGGACTGATCAACGCGATCGACGGTCCGGACAACACGTTGCTGACTCCGGCCGGCACCAGCTTCGCCACGGCGATCGTCTCCGGGGTGGCCGCTCTGGTGCGTGCCAAGTTCCCCGAACTGTCGGCGTACCAGATCATGCAGCGGTTGATTCACACCGCCCGCCCGCCCGCGCGCGGCGTCGACAATCAGGTCGGTTACGGTGTGATTGACCCGGTCGCGGCATTGACTTGGGATGTCCCGCAAGGGCCGACCCAGGCACCCAAACAACTCTCGGCGCCGCTGTCGTTGCCCAAGCCGCCCGCCCCGCGCAATATGGCGCCGGTGTGGGTGGCCACCGGGGGCCTGACTGCGGCATTACTGATAGGCGGAGCAGTGTTCGGTACAGCGTCATTGATGCGACGATCGCGGAAACAACAGCGATGAAAGCCCAGCGCAAGTTCGGATTGTCGTTGTCCTGGCCGCGGCTGACCGCGGTGTTCCTGATTGACGTGCTCATCCTGGTCCTGGCCAGCCATGCCCCGGCTTCGTGGCAGGGCGAGAACAGGGTGGCCTGGTGGGTCGGCGTCGGCATTGCGGCGATCGTGACGCTGCTGTCGATCGTCACCTACCACGGCATCACGGTCACCTCGGGTGTCGCCACCTGGCTATGGGACTGGTCCGCCGACCCGGGCACCGCGCTGGGTGCCGGATGCACGCCGGCGATCGACTTCAAGCGTCGCTTCGGACGCGACACCGTGGGGGTGCGTGAGTACCGGGGCCTTCTGGTCTCGGTGGTCGAGGTGGACGGCGGTGACGCCGATTCAACGGGCCGGCACCGCCCTCGAGCCGTGGCTGCCGGGTCTGGCCCGGTCCTACCGGTGGCCGCGGTCGCAGATGGGTTGCGCCAGTTCGACATTCATCTCGACGGTATCGACATCGTGTCGGTCGAGGTGCGCGGCGGTGCCGCAGCCGCCAAGGCGTCGGCCTCACTGGAGGAGTGGGGTCCCGAAGGCTGGGGCGCAAACGAAGGGGCGGGGGCTCGGCCCGGCACCGACCGCCGCCGGACCTGGCTGGTGCTGCGGATGAATCCGCAACGCAATGTGGGTGCCGTGGTGTGTCGTGACTCGTTGGCATCGACGCTGGTGGCCGCTACCGAGCGACTGGTTCAGGACCTGGACGGACAAACCTGCTCTGCCCGGCCGCTGACCGCCGATGAGCTCGCTGAGGTCGACTCCGCGGTGCTGGCCGACCTGGAACCGACCTGGAGCCGTCCGGGCTGGCGGCACCTCAAGCACTTCAACGGGTTCGTCACCAGTTTCTGGGTGACCCCGTCGGATATCGACTCGGAATCGCTGGAGAGCCTGTGGCTGGCGGACGCCCCCGAGGTGGGTGCGACCGTGCTCACCATGCGGCTCACCACGCGCGCAGGGCGACCACAGTTGTCGGCATTCGTGCGCTACCACAGCGAGGCCCGGTTACCCAAGGAGTTGACGGCGGGCCTCAACCGCCTCACCGGACGCCAGTTGGCGGCGGTGCGGGCAAGCTTGCCTGCGCCGTCGTCCCGTCCACAGTTGGTCGTGCCGAGCCGCGACCTTCGCGACCACGACGAGCTGGAGTTGCCAGTGGGGCATGAGCAGGAGCACGCAACCAGCTCAGCACCACTATGACCCGGGGGCAGTCCACCGCCGAAGATGCCCGAAATGCCATGGTCGCCGGATTACTGGCATCGGGGATCTCCGTCAACGGACTGCAGCCGAGCCATAACCCGCAGGTGGCGGCGCAGATGTTCACCACCGCCACCAAACTCGACCCCGGTATGTGTGACGCCTGGCTGGCCCGGATCCTGGCCGGTGATCAGAGCATCGAGGTGCTCTCCGGCGCCTGGGCGGCGGTAAGGACCTTCGGGTGGGAGACCCGCCGGCTCGGGGTCACGGATCTGCAGTTCCGCCCGGAGGTGTCCGACGGCTTGTTCCTGCGTTTGGCCGTGACCAGCGTGGACTCGCTGGCCTGCGCCTACGCCGCTGTGCTCGCCGAAAACAAGCGGTATCGGGAAGCCGCCGAGCTGCTGGACGCCGCCGAACCACGGCATCCCTTCGATGCCGAACTGGTGACCTATGTGCGCGGGGTGCTCTACTTCCGCACCAAGCGGTGGCCCGACGTGCTGACCCAGTTCCCCGAGGCGACGCCGTGGCGGCACCCCGAGCTGAAGGCAGCGGGGGCGGCGATGGCGACCACCGCGCTGGCGTCTCTCGGAGTCTTCGAGGAGGCGTTCCGGCGCGGACAGGATGCGATCGAGGGCGACCGGGTGCCCGGGGCGGCCAACATCGCCCTCTACACGCAGGGCATGTGCCTGCGGCACGTGGGCCGTGAGGACGAGGCCGTCGAACTGCTGCGTCGCGTATATTCGCGCGACGCCAAATTCACGCCGGCTCGTGAAGCGCTGGACAACCCGAACTTCCGGCTCGTCCTGACCGACCCGGAAACGATCGAGGCCCGTACCGACCCCTGGGACCCGGACAGCGCGCCGTCGCGCGCGCAGGCCGAGGCCGCCCGTCATGCCGAGGAAGCCGCGAAGTACTTGGCCGAAGGCGATGCCGAACTCAACGCGATGCTCGGTATGGAGCAGGCCAAGCGGGAAATCAGGCTCATCAAGTCGACCACCAAGGTGAACCTGGCCCGCGCCAAGATGGGGCTTCCGGTTCCGGTGACCTCGCGCCACACTCTGTTGCTGGGGCCGCCCGGTACTGGAAAGACATCGGTCGCGCGGGCGTTCACCAAGCAGCTGTGTGGATTGACGGTCCTGCGTAAGCCCCTCGTGGTGGAGACCAGTCGGACCAAGCTGCTGGGCCGCTACATGGCCGACGCGGAGAAGAACGCCGAGGAGATGCTCGAAGGCGCTCTCGGTGGTGCGGTCTTCTTCGACGAGATGCACACCCTGCATGAGAAGGGTTACCAGCAGGGCGACCCGTACGGCAATGCGATCATCAACACCCTGCTGCTCTACATGGAGAACCATCGCGACGAACTGGTGGTGTTCGGCGCCGGCTATGCCAAAGCGATGGAAAAGATGCTCGAGGTGAATCAGGGCCTGCGGCGCCGCTTTTCGACCGTCATTGAGTTCTACAGCTATCAGCCCGACGAGCTGGTCGCGTTGACCGTGCTGATGGGCCGGGAGAACCAGGACGTCATCACCGAGGAAGAGGCATCGGTGTTGTTGCCGTCCTACACCAAGTTCTACCGCGACGAGACGTACTCCGAGGACGGAGACCTGATCCGAGGCATCGACATGCTCGGCAACGCGGGCTTCGTCCGCAACGTGGTGGAGAAGGCACGTGACCACCGCAGTTTCCGCCTCGACGACGAAGACCTCGACGCGGTACTCAACAGCGACCTCACCGAGTTCAGCGAAGCGCAGATGCGCAGGTTCCGGGAACTCACGCGCGAGGACCTCGCCGAGGGCCTCAGCGCCGCAGTCGCGGAGAAAAAGAGCAAGTAACGCTCGGCGGTTCGCCCTCTCAGCTAACCCTCCGGCCTGCCGCAGCGGCACGCCGACTGTGTTGCGCCCAACTCGCTGCCGTCGAAGCCTCGGGCAGATACGCTGTGTGCAACTCGCGCGATGACGGGAGTGGTAGGCGCACCTGGCAAATTCTGCCTGGTGGCGTCACCCAGGTGTGCATCCACGGTGGCGCTCCCGTGTGCCCCAACGGTGACGGGAGGTGGTGCCGCACTGATCGATTCACGACGCCTGTAGAAACTCCATGACAATTTTCTCCGATCCGGTCACGGCGCTACGGCGTTGCACGGCGGGCGCACCTACCCGACGCGTGGCACCCATTACGGCACCTGCACTTTCGAAGGCACCAAGACGTCACCGCGGCGGGCGCGGTCCGTAGCCGGGTCGGACCATCCCAAAGGAGAAGTCCGATGTCTATGTCTACCACGCGCTCGCCGGGAGCGGCACCCGGCAACCCTCAAGTCGACTGTGCCCCAACGCCATTGGCTACCTCCGACGCCGTTGTGATCGGCTGAGGAGGCGGTCCTGATGGATTTCGGTGCATTTCCCCCGGAGATCAACTCGTTGCGGATGTACACCGGGCCCGGCTCGGCACCGATGCGTGCTGCCGTCGCGGCGTGGGAGCGACTGGCCAGCGAACTGCAATCGACGGCCGCCGCATACGACACCGTAGTCTCGATACTGACCGACGACGGTTGGCGGGGCCCGGCCTCCGACGCCATGCTGGGCGCGATCACCCCGTATCTGACGTGGATGACCCTCACCGGGGCGAAGGCCGAGGAGGCCGCCACCCGGGCCGCGGCGGCCGCCGGAGCTTATGAGGTTGCGTACACCATGACGGTGCCACCGCCGGTCATCGCGGCAAACCGTGCCGAGCTGCAGACGCTGGTCGCCACCAACGTCATCGGCCAGAACACCGCGGCGATCGCAGCGAATGAAGCCGCCTACGGCGAGATGTGGGCCCAGGATGCGGCGGCCATGTACGGCTATGCCACCAGTTCGGCGGCGGCGTCGACGTTGACACCGTTCAGCCCACCACCCCAGGTCACCGACCCGGCCGGACAGGTTGGTCAGGCACTGGCGGTTACGCAGGCGGCCGAGACCGCGGTGGGCACCGTCCAGTCGCAGCTTCCCCAACTGATGTCATCGGTTCCTTCGACGCTGCAAGGACTTTCGGCACCGGCTGCGGCGCTCGATGCCTTCCCGGGCGCCGGACTGCTCGCCGACCTGCTGAACTTCCTGGACGGCAATGACGGAAACCCGTACGGGACCTTCTTGAATTCCAACCTGGTGAACGGGTTCGTCTCGGCCGGATACGTCAGCCCAGCCATCGTTGTTCCCGCCGTCTGGGCCGGGATGGCCGACATCAACGCCGTGGCCCTTGGCGCGCAAGGGAACGCGGTGCCGCCGATGGGCTCCGGCGAAGGAAACCCGTCCTGGATCACCCCCGATTCGCCGTCCGGACCGATCGGCGTACCCACACTGGGTGATACCGCCGAAATGTCGATGACCACAGGCGCGATCACCGCCAGCACGAACGAGGCGGCACTGGTGGGACGGATGTCGGTTCCGCAGAGTTGGATCGCCGCGACCGCCGTCGTAAATCACGCCGGCACCGCCGACCCCGGTGGGGGCTGGACCAGCACCGCGGTTGTTCCTCAGGCAGCCGCAGGCATGCCCGGCATCCCCGGTATGCCGGCACCCGGCATGTACGGCAACAACTTCGCCAATCCGCCGCGTTACGGATTCCGACCGACCATCATGGGGCGCCCACCAGCCGCTGGATGACAGGAGGGAGCCACCGCGACATCGGCCACCGGTCCGCACGGGATGCGGATCAGCGAGGCCGACGACGCAGTTTCGGTTGGTGAAAGGAGGTGCCGGCGTTGGATTTTGGAGCACTCCCACCTGAAGTCAATTCGTTGCGGATGTATACCGGGCCCGGCTCGGCGCCGCTGCTGGCCGCCATGACGGCCTGGGACGGGCTGGCTGCGGAATTACGTTTGACCGCAATGGGATACGAGTCGGTGATATCGGCCCTCGTCAGTGAGGGCTGGCTGGGGCCCGCGTCGGCGGCGATGACGGCCGCCGTCGTTCCGTATGTGAGCTGGCTGAGCATGACGGGCCTGCAAGCCGAGCAGACCGCGGGTCAGGCGGCGGCTGCGGCGGCGGCTTTCGAGGCCGCGTTCACGATGACCGTGCCGCCGGCTGTCGTTGCCGCCAACCGGGCACGGCTGCTGGTACTTGTCGCCACCAATTTCCTGGGCATCAACACGCCGGCGATCGCGGCCACCGAGGCCGAATATGCCGAGATGTGGGCACAGGATGCCACGGCGATGTACGCGTACGCCGCCAACTCCGCCGAGGCTGCGGCGCTGGCCCCGTTCCGCGAACCCGATCAGACCACCAATCCGGAGGGTCCGGCGGCACAGGCGGCAGCAGTCTCTCAAGCTTCCGGTTCTGCTGCCGGCAGCGTGACACAATCGGAGCTGCCGCAACTGATGTTCACCCTCCCCGCGACTATGCAGCAAATGGCATCCCCGGCCGCCGCATCACCCTTCAACAACATCCCGCAGACCGGTCTGCTTGCCGACCTCCTCAATTTCCTGGACGGCAACGACGGCAATCCCTATGGCGTCTTCCTGAACTCCACTCTGATGAACGGGATCGTGTCGGCCGGATACACCGCTCCCGGACAAGTTCTTCCCGCGATCACCGGCTCGCTGGCCGACACCGAAGCGGTCCTCGAAGGCGTCGAGGAGGCGTCCGCGCCCGCCGCGGACGCAGGCGCCGCCGGGGCCGCGTTGTCGGCAAACACGAGCGCAGGAATCACCGCCGGCACCGACCAGGCGTCCCTCATCGGCCGGTTGTCTGTGCCGCCCACCTGGACCACAGCCGTCGAGGTTGCCGAGCATACGGCCTTGAACATCGCTTCGCCCACCGCCGCGGCGCCCGAAGCCGCCGCGGGCATGGCGGGTATGCCCGGGATGCCCGCACCCGCCAGCTATGCGCGCAACTGGGGCAACGGACCGCGTTATGGGTTCAAGCTGACGATCATGCCCCGCCCGGTCGCCGCGGGTTAGCCCGAACCCGAAAACGCATTATTTGACATGGTGTCGAACAACAATTGCCCCGCCAAATCAGAATTTCGGCGAAAAAGCGGGAAATGCGGGCGGGTGAGTTGACCCTCAACCTTTCTGATGTCACGATGACTTTGCATGCACCTCGCTAGGTGAGGCGTCTGCACGGACACAGGCCACTGACCTCGAACGTCGAAAGACGCCCAGGGTCAGGACAGCTCCTCCCGGCTTAAGGGTTGAGCCCAAGTGACTTCCGGTGAGCTGCCGGATACGCCGTGTGGTGCCGAAGCTCTGTCGAGAGGGGTGTTGGCCCAGCCATTTTGCTGTTGGTCTCATCTCTTGTGGCGTGCATCCGGCACCATCGCGTGCCCCGGCCCCGAGGAGGTGAGAAGCGGAGTGAGTCCCGACGACAGTCCCTATCCGAGATCCACGATCAATTCGTTTCGATCCGGCCCGGGCTCTGTTCGTGCGATCTGAATCGCAAATTCCGTAATCGTCTGCGCGCGCTTTATGGCCGCTGCAAATAAGTTCGCGCGCGCAATTGATGAATGCGGTAATTGCGATTCGACGCTGCCCGAAATTAGTCGAACCTCGCGTGCGGTCGGGCGCGGCCGCGATCACCGCGACTTTTCAGTCAAGGAGGCGCGCGATGAATGCCGCCCTGGATTTTGCCGCCCTGCCACCCGAGATCAACTCCCTGCGGATATACACCGGACCCGGTTCGGCCCCGATGCTAGCCGCGGCGTCGGCGTGGAACGGCCTGGCCACGGAGTTGCGGGACACCGCGTTCGCGTACCAGGCAGAGCTCTCGGCGCTGATCGGTGAAGAGTGGTTCGGCCCGGCCTGGGTAGCCATGGCCGCGGCGGCCCTGCCGCACGTGGCCTGGCTGAGGACGACTGCCGCGCAGGCCGAACAGACCGCGGCTCAGGCCGAGGCCGCCGTGGCCGCTTTCGAAGCCGCCTTCGCGGCGATGGTGCCGCCACCGGTGATCGCGGCCAACCGGGCGGAGTTGGCCGAACTGGTCGTCACCAACATCCTGGGCCAGAACACCCCCGCGATCGCAGCGACCGAAGCGCAATACCTCCAGATATGGGCGCAGGACGCGGCCACGATGTATGGCTACGCCGCTTCGTCGGCGGCGGCCACCGACTTGTTCCCGTTCACCGGCCCGCGGGCCACGACCGCTCCCGGCGGATTGGCCGCACAGGCGGTCGCGATCACCCAATCCGGCGCAAGCCCGGCAGCCGGTCAGCAGGGCGCTCTCGGGCAACTCATGGCGGCCGTGCCGAGCGCACTGCAAGCACTCTCGGGAAGCAGCCGCAGCGGGAGCTTCTGGGCCGACTGGGGGCCGAACGCCAATGTCTGGAACACCCTTGCTTCGACCGGACTGATGGTGCCCGGTAGCACCTTCGCACCCTTCCTCGGCATGCTCGGAGGGCCCACTGCACGTGGCGCTGGGTGGTACCCCCATGGTCGCCCCGCCGCCGGCGGGACCCGCCGGGCTGCCGGGCGTTCCGCTGGGCAGCCCGGCGGCTCAACCTTATGGTCGAGCGGTACCGCAGCACGGATTCCGCCCCAGCTTCGTGGCCCGACCGCCTGCAGCGGGATAGCGCGTCCGGACGCCTGAGACGGCGCCGTTAACCGCAGCCGGCGGGCATCAGGTCGCCCCCAGCCGGCCGCTGATCGCGCTGAGCTGGCCTTTGAAGGCGTCCCGGCAAGCCGGCGACCCCTCACAGGAAACGTCCAGCAACTGAGCAGTCACGTGACAGCGCTTCTCGGGTACGGTGACCCGGCGTCTTGCGTAGGTTATTCCTTAATGTTAGGAGCACGCCCCATGACGATCAGCTATTGGCCAGCCCGCGCCGATGCCGCGACGGTCGCCGCCTGGAGCGGGGACCGTTACCCGGGCAGCCGATCTTGGCAGGTGGCCGACCTGCGCCCCCCCATCGCCGGGCCGGTAGAGCCGATGTCCGGCGCCGGACGGCGAAAGTCGGGTACCGGCGAAACGAGGCCGCGCGGCGCCACAATGACCGAACCGTCATCCGCCGACCGGTTTCGTCATTTGTTCACGCGGCACGATCTGACTCGACCGGCGGCATCGGGTAGACGGAACACAAAAAGTTTCCGCAGATGCGTGACCGCGGCTAACAGAATGAGGTTCAGCTAAAGGTTGAATAGCTGGTAATTTATTTTTGTCTGAGTGGATATTAATGAGCCTGGGGCGGCTCGCCGAGACGTTTCAGCGCATCTGCTTTTTGCTCCCAACAGGCCGTGGAACACCATCGCGGGCGAGCCGGATTAATGGCTATGAGCAGGCCTCACAGCGCGTGTTGGGGCTGTGATACCTGTTTTTTACATTACGATTACGCGTGGGGAACGCTATACAAATATTTTGAAGGAACTATGAGTCCAGTACTGGGGGAAGTAGCACCTGAACCTATCTGGGCGCAACGGCGAGCAAACACGGGAAGCGGTGAATGCGCCAAGCATTCGAAATGAAGCAGGGGAGGTTATCGCATGCAGGCATTAGCGCATCTGTTGGATTTAGCAGGAACTTCCTATGGATTACCGGCGCAGCGACGAGAGCCTCATTACCATGGCGACCGAGGGGACCGGAGGTAACACATGTTTGATTTCGGAGCGCTACCGCCGGAGATCAACTCGGGTCGAATGTACGTAGGGCCGGGGGCGGAGCCGTTGCTGGCCGCGGCCGCGGCATGGGACGCGCTGGCTGCCGAGTTGCAGTCCACGGCGGCCGCCTACACCTCCACGATCGAAGGCCTGACCGTCGGTCCGTGGACGGGGCCGTCGGCGATCGCGATGGCTGCTGCCGCCACACCCTACATCGCGTGGATCCGCGCCACGGGCGCTCAGGCCGAGGAGGCGGCGACCCAGGCAGAGCTGGCCGCGGGCGCCTATGAGGCAGCCTTCGCCGCCACCGTGCCGCCACCGCTGATCGCGGCCAACCGCGCGTTGCTCATGAGCCTGGTGGCGACGAACATCTTCGGGCAGAACACACCGGCGATCATGGCCACCGAGGCCCAATACCTGGAAATGTGGGCGCAGGATGCCGCGGCGATGTACGCCTACGCCGGCTCCTCTGCAACGGCCTCCCGGCTGACCCCATTCACCGAGCCGCCACAGACCACCAATCCGTCGGCATTGCCCGCCCAGTCGTCGGCTGTGGCGCAGTCGGCGGCCGCCAACACCGGTTCGGACATCGCCAGCCAGCTATCGCAGCTGATGGCATCGGTACCCAATGCCCTGCAAGGGCTGGCATCGAACCTGCTGGCCTCGCCGACCACCGGCTCGACCAACCTGTTGTCGGGGCTCGCGCTGCCACAGATTGCCGATGTCACGATGCCACCGTGGCTGGCGACGAACCTGGCCAACTGGAACACGATTATGTCGACCATCACCGGGCCGTACTCGCTGCAAGGCCTCGCCTCCATTCCCGGTGGACCGTTCCTGTCGTTCGGACAGATCTACGCGTACGCGCAGAACGGTCAGGGACTTGAGGCCTTCTTCGCCCCCGCCAAACCCATCAGCGGCGCGCTGGCACCCATCGCCAACCAGTACGGGGCGAATCTCACGTCGGCGACCATGGGCGGGGCGCCGGTGGCTGGATCCATGGGCCGTGCGGCCCTGGTGGGCGCCATGTCCGTGCCGCAGGGCTGGACCACTGCCGCCCCGGTCATGCGGACGGTCGCTTCCATCCTTCCGGCCGCCGCGGACGCCGCCCCGCAAGCAGCGCTGGCCGGGGAGGGCGGCGTATTCGGCCAGATGGCGCTGTCGAGCCTGGCGGGGCGCGCCATGGCCGCTACCACGTTCGGGTCCACCGGGGGCGCGGCCGCAAGCTCACTGGGCGGAGTGGCGACCGAAGCCGCCACCGCGACGATCATCGTCATCCCGGCGATCGAGGACTAGGGGAAGTCATGTTCTACGCAGCGTTTCCGCCGGAGATCAACTCAGGACGGATGTATATGGGTGCCGGAGCCGGTCCGTTGCTTGCCGCCGCGGCGGCCTGGAACGGCCTGGCCGCGGAGTTGCAGGCAACCGCCGCCGCGTACGAGTCGGTGATCGCGGCGTTGACCAACGGGCCGTGGGTGGGCCCGTCGTCAATGGCGATGGCCGCCGCGGCCACACCGTACTGGAGCTGGATGAACGCCACGGCTGCACAGGCGGCCCAAGCCGCCACCCAGGCCATGGCCGCGGCCAGCGCCTATGAGACGGCGTTCGCCGGGCACGTTCCGCCGGTCGAGATCGCAGCCAACCGCGCCCAACTCGCCGCGCTGGTGGCGACCAACATCTTCGGCCAGAACACCCCGGCGATCGCCGCCACCGAGGCTCAGTACGGTGAAATGTGGACCCAGGACGCGGTGGCCATGGACACCTATGCCGGTTCGTCGGCAGCGGCCACGCAGATCACGCCGTTCAGCGAGCCACCACAGATCACCAACGGCGCGGGACTGGCCGGCCAGGCCGCCGCGACGGGCCAGAGCGTCGCGTCCGCGGCAGCCACCGACGTCCAGTCAATCCTGGGAAGTGGGCCGGTGTCGTGGTTGCTGCAACTGGGCGCCAGCCTCAGCACGGACTACACACAGACCGTCACCGGCCTGATCAACAGCCTTTTCGGGCCGACGGGTGCGGCGACGTACATCGCCTGGTTCAATGCGATCAGGTCCCCGTTGGCGTTCACCACGGGCTTCAACGACATCGGACTGATAGTCAACTTCCCCGCGTCACAATTCCTCAAATTCGCCTCCAAGCCCGGCGCGCTCCTCGAATTGCCGAAAGACGCCCTGGGGGGCGGCCTGGGCCTTGGCGGACCGCACTGGGGTCGGGGCTGGCTGACCAGCAGTGTGAACCCGGTGGCGGCGGAGTTGGGGCGGGGCACCCTGGTGGGGCACTTGTCGGTGCCGCCCAGCTGGGCTTCGGCTACCCCGACCATCCGGACCGTCGCGGCCGCGTTGTCTGCTGCCGGCCCGGATGCCGTACCCGCTGCTGCCCTCGGCGAAGGAGGGCTCTTCAGCTCGATGGGCCTGGCGGGCATGCTCGGAAGCGCGATGGGCGCGGGAGCCCCGGACACTTTCGCCGGCAGCGGCGTCCGCGGCCGGATGACCCCCCTCAAGGACCTCAAGGACGCCACCTCGCCGGAGAAGCTCAAGCGGCTGGTCGCGCAGATATCGGAGAAGCCCGAAAGCGTCCAACACCACAGGGTCGATGAAGAGGGACTGGACGGCCTGCTCGAGCAGCTCTCGAAGAAGCCCGGCATCCATGCGGTGCACCTGTCCAAGGGTGGCAAGCCGAAAGTGGTGCCCTCAGATGCCCAACTCGGTTAGCGGCTCCCGCTCCGGGGCACAACGGCGTATACCGCGTTTTGAACAGGAAGAGTGACGATGATGAAGAAGATGGTCGCGCTGATCGGCGTTTGCACCATGATCGGGCTGGCCGCGCCGGCCTATGCCGACCCCCAAGAAGGTGGCGGCGTGGATGAGGCGGGCTTCCTCGCGGCGCTGCGGCAGGCCGGCATCAGCTACGGCAACCCGAGTCAGGCCGTCGGATCGGCCAACGCGGTATGCACCTGTCTGGACCACGGCGAATCAGGTCTAGAGCTGGTTCAAGACGTGAAGACGCACAATCCCGGGTTGGACATGGACGCGGCGGCCCAGTTCGCCGTGATCTCCTCGAAGTATTTCTGTCCGCACCACCTCGCCCATGCCTGAGACGCTGCAGAACTGTTGGCCACAAACGGTTTTGGCTGTTCGGAACATCGAGCCGAACACACTATTTCGTGTTGACTCCACCTGCTGTTAACCGGAACGTGCTTAGCTGCCGTCGCCGCCGGGCAACCGTGAAAGGAGGCTGCGATGCACACGCTGACGACCGTGGATTTCGCGCTCCGCCTTGCCGTCGGGGTGGGCTGTGGGGCGTTGATCGGATTAGAGCGGCAGTGGCGGGCGCGTATGGCGGGCCTGCGCACCAACGCGCTCGTGGCCACAGGTGCCACGCTGTTCGTGCTCTACGCCGCCGCCACCGAGGACAGCAGCCCCACCCGGGTGGCCTCCTATGTGGTGTCCGGCATCGGGTTTCTGGGCGGCGGAGTCATTCTGCGCCAGGGAGCCAATGTTCGCGGCCTCAACACCGCCGCCACGCTGTGGTGCTCTGCGGCGGTGGGCGTGTTGGCCGCGTCGGGCCATCTCGTCTTCGCGCTGATCGCCACCGCCACCGTCGTGACCATCCATCTGCTGGGGCGCCCGCTGGGCCGGTTCATCGATCACGACAACCCTGACGACGAGGATGAAGGACTCGAGCCCTATCAGGTTCAGGTGGTGTGTCGCCCGAAGTCAGCGAAGTACGCACGCGCCCAGATCGTGCAGCACACCCGCAGCAACGACGTCATTTTGCGCGGCATCCACAGCGGACAAGCCGGGGACAACGTCGCGTTGACCGCGCATGTGCTGTCGGGCGCGAATTCGTCGGCAAAGCTGGAACGGCTGGTCGCCGAATTGACACTGCAGCCCGGCGTGAACGCGGTGCACTGGTATGCCGGCGAACCGGCCAGTCCGGTACTGCCCTCGGGTCCGCCCGACTGATCAGGGCCTCGCCTGTAATTCGGGCGCGGCGGCGGCCAGCAGATCCGCGCGGCTGGCGGTCAGGGGCGGATAAATCCGTTTCGTGTTGATGGTCTGCTTGGTGGCTTTGGCCTGCGCGCCCTGCGCCACAACGGTGCGATCCCAGCCCTCGGTGTACACCGCACCCGCCGGTCCGAGATCGAGAACCGTGACGTACCACGGGATCCGAAGTGCTAGTAGCGGTTCGCCGAACAGATCGCTGATCACGTTGTAACCGGCGTAGCGGCCCATCGGCCGACCATGCTGGCACGACATGACCGACAGATGCTCGTCGTCCATCCGGGCCGCGGCTACATCGCCGGCGGCGAACATCGACGGCACACCGATCACCCGCAGGTAGTCATCGACGGCGACCCGCCCCAACCGGTCGCGAGCGACGGGAAGCTGCTCGGTCAGGGCATTGGCCCGCATTCCGGCGCACCACACCACGGTGGCGGTCTCCAGTTGCTCACCGGAGGTCAGCGACACACTGGCCGGGCCCACGGCCGTCACACCGACCCCGGTGCGACACTCGACACCGTTATCCGACAACGCTTTCTCTATCACCGGCCGCGCTGAAGCGCCCATGTCGGAGCCGACCTGCGGGTTGTGGTCGACCAACACCACCCGCGGCGTCAAGCCCAGTTCGCGCAGCCGGCCCGGCAGCTCGCAGGCGGTTTCTATCCCGGTCAGCCCGGCCCCGACCACCACCACCGTGGCCGCCGCCGGACCGTCGGGCAGCGCTTCCAGATGGTGGCGCAGGCGCATGGCGCCGTCGTAGGTGTCGACGTCGAAACCGAACTCACGCAGCCCCGGAAGGTCGGGTTCGTTCACCCGGCTGCCCGCCGCGAGTACCAGACGGTCATAGGCGTAAGTCGCTCCGGCCGACGTGGTGACAGTGCGGGCGTCGCAGTCGATTTGAGTCACCTCCGCGGTGATGTGCACAACGCCGACCGGGTCGAGTAGCTCGGCCAGCGGGATGCGGCACTCGCTCAGGTCGTCTTCGTAGTTGCGCACCCGAATGTCGTGAAACGGTTGGGCGCTGAGCACCGTGACGTCGACCGTCCCGGGCGGGACCGCGAGCTCGTCGAGGCGTCGCGCAGCACCAAGCGCGCTCCATAACCCGGCGAAACCGGAGCCGATGATCAGGACCCGGGCCGCCCCGACAGCACCTCGCGGATCTGGCTGAACGTCGCCTTGGCCTTGTGACCGGGAAGCAGCATCCACGTGTGCATGCCTCCCTCGAGTTCGTACCATCCAACGTCCAGGCCTTCGGACGCCGCACGCCTGCGGAAGGCGCGCGCGTCTGGGTTGAGTACATCATGGGTGCCGGTGAACACCGTCAGTCGCGGTAGCCCGTCCAGCGGGCCCACGCTGGGGCTCAGCAGTGGAGTATCGAGCGGATCGCCGCCGGCGTAGCGGATGCCGGCGGCGCGCAGGTCGTCGAGGTTGAGGAACGGATCGATCTTGGCGACGACCGGCACGTCCGGGTCCGGCAACGCGAGATGCATCCACGGTGACAGCAGCACAGCGTCCGTGGGCTGCGGCAAGCCCGCGTCCCGCACCGCGTGGCAGAGCGCGAACGCCATCCCGCCACCGGCCGAATCTCCTATGAACGCAATGGAATCCGGTTCACGCGCATTCAGAATGCGCCGGTAGAGCTGCAGCAGGAACGGAAACACCTGTCGGTAGTTGTGTTCGGGCGCGATGGGGTAGATCGGCACGGTGACGGTGCGGTTCAACATGGTTGCCAGCCGCGCGATGGCAGGCCAGTGAAAATGGGGGAGCAGATCCAGCACATAAGCGCCGCCGTGCAGGTAGACCAGGTGACCGGTGAGTTCGCGGAAATCGACGTGACGCGGGTTCACCTGATAGACGGGACGGCCGTTGAGGTCGTCGCGGACGACATCGATCTTCTTCAGCACCAGCTTGGACGGCAGCCCGCAGTAGGGCGGTCGGGGGTTGGCGGCCCAGCTCGCCAGCTTCGCCGGCGGGAACATCCGGTTGCGCACGCCGGACGCTCGGAGCAGACGCTGCGCCACGTGCGGTTTGCGGACCGGGCGCGTCAGAGTTCCCACCGGTGCCTACCGTGGCAGAAGCCGGCACCGTCCGACCGCGCTGCCATTAATGTGTGTTCTGTGAGTGTTGTGACGGACTTCTTCGCGGGGTTGCCCGCGCAGATGCGGGATCCGGTGCTATTTGCCATTCCCTTCTTCCTTCTGCTGTTGACCCTGGAGTGGACCGCGGCCCGCAAGCTGGAGAAGCTCGACGCCGCTGCTGCTGAGCACCCGTTGAAGGGCAGGCCGTCGTCTGGCGCCTATCTCACCCGCGATTCCGTGGCGAGCATCTCGATGGGATTAGTGTCGATAGCCACGACCGCCGCCTGGAAAACCCTGGCGCTGTTCGGATATGCCGCGCTTTATGCCTACGTCGCCCCGTGGCACCTCCCTGCGACCAAGTGGTACACGTGGGTCGTCGCGCTCGTGGGCGTAGACCTGCTGTACTACGCCTACCACCGCGTCGCCCACCGCATCCGGCTCATCTGGGCTACCCATCAGGCGCATCACTCAAGCCAATACTTCAACTTCGCCACCGCGTTGCGCCAGAAATGGAACAACAGCGGCGAGATTCTGATGTGGGTACCGCTGCCGCTGCTGGGACTGCCGCCGTGGCTGATCTTCTTCAGCTGGTCGCTGAACCTGATTTACCAGTTCGGAGTGCACACGGAGCGGATCGACAAGCTGCCCCGGTGGTACGAATTCATCTTCAACACCCCGTCGCATCACCGGGTGCACCACGGCATGGATCCGCTGTACCTGGACAAGAACTACGGCGGCATCTTCATCGTCTTCGACCGCATGTTCGGCAGCTTCCAGAAGGAACTGTTCCGGCCGCACTACGGGCTGACCAAGCAGGTCGACACGTTCAACATCTGGAAACTTCAGACACACGAGTACGTAGCGATCGCGCGCGACGTCAAGTCCGCGACCCGGCTGCGCGACCGGTTGGGCTACGTGTTCGGCCCACCGGGATGGGCGCCCCGTCAGGCCGACCGGACCGGCGCAGCATCCCCGCTTGCGGCGTCTCGGTAACGGAACGGCCGCAGAGCACGAAATCCTTGACGGGGTTATCAATCCGTAACCTCGATAGGGAGGCTGGCGCGGTGCCGGCCCGAGACTGATCGGAGTCCGATGGTGCGCCGTCCGGTGTTGCGTTCAGTAACCGCATCCCTGATGCTCGCGGCGACGGTGTCGGGGCTCGCCCCGGCGATCGCCGCCGCGGACCCCGTGGTCGTGTACCCGGGCATGGAGATCCACCAGGACAACCGGGTGTGCACGCTGGGTTTCGTCGATTTCCGCATGCACATGGCGTACACGGCCGGGCACTGCCGGGGTAGCGGCACTGTCACCGACCAAGCCAACAACGTCATCGGCCGCATGACGACGTTCCGCGACAACACCCCGACGGGTTCGACGGTGGCCACCGACCAGATGATCACCGACTACGAGGCGATTGCGCTGGCGGACAACGTGACGGTCAGCAATGTGTTGCCCGGGGGGCGTCAGTTGCGCGCCGGCTCGGGCACGGTGGCGCCTGGCCAGGCAGTCTGCCATTTCGGCATCATCACCGGAGAGTCGTGCGGAACGGTGGAGAGCGTCAACAACGGCTGGTTCACCATGAGCCACGGTGTGCAGACTCAGCAGGGCGACTCGGGCGGACCGATCTACCTGGCAGGCGACGGACCCGGTCAGATCGTGGGGATCTTCAACAGCCTGTGGGGGACGCTGCCCGCGGCGGTGGCCTGGCAGTCCGTCAGCCAACAGGTTCGCGAGGACACCGGTTTCAATCCCTAACCCGCCAGCGCAAACACCGGAATGCCTGCTGCAGCGGCGCGCAGTTCCTCGTTGCTCGATGCCGGCGTCAGGACGCCCACGTAGCCCTTGACCTGCCAGTACCACCGATCGAGGTAGCGCCGCAGAATCTCGGGTTTGGCGTCGTCGGTCACCTCGTTGACGCGGGCGCGGCGCCGCCGCCAGTGCGGTCCGGTCTCCACGACACCCGCGGCTCTGACATTGCGGACCCATTGCGTGTCCCCGCGCGGCGAGACGAGGTATTGCGCGCCGTCCACGGTCAACAGGTTGACCACGACGCTGCGGTGCTCGCCGCTCTTCCGTCCCCGCACCCGCAGGGCGCAGGTACCACCGATGCTGACCCCCCACTCGGCCAGCCAGCGGATCACGGCGTTCGCCCAGCGAGCGACTCGACCGGGTTCCTGGTAGCGCGTCGGCATCTTGACCTCCCGAAGTTGGAATAGAGAGCAGTGCTCTCGTATCGCTAGCCACAGTCGCACACCCATGCCAGAAAATCAAGAGCAGTGATCTCGCCCATGTCAGACTTGCCTGCGTGGGCAAACGCCAGCAGTCGCGGGAACAGATCGAGGCGAAAATCGTCGAACTCGGGCGCCGCCACCTGGCGCAGCACGGCGCGGCCGGGCTGTCGCTGCGCGCGATCGCCCGGGAGCTCGGCATGGTCTCTTCGGCCGTCTACCGGTATGTCGCCAACCGAGACGAACTGTTGACCCTGTTGCTCGTCGACGCCTATTCCGACCTCGCCGACGCGGTGCGCCGGGCCCGTGACGCCGATGAGTCGTGGAGCGACGATGTCTTGACCATCACGCACACCGTGCGTGCGTGGGCCGTCGCGCATCCCGCGCAGTGGGCGTTGCTCTACGGCAGCCCGGTGCCCGGCTACCACGCACCTCCCGAGCGCACCGTCGGGGTCGGCACCCGCGTCGTCGCCGAGCTCTTCGACGCCATCGCGGCGGGGATCACGACCGGCGACATCATGCTGACCAGCGACGTTGCGCCGCAGCCGATGTCGTCTGACTTCGAACGCATCCGGCACGAGTTCGGTTTTCCCGGCGACGATCGCGTGATGGCCAGGTGTTTCCTGCTCTGGGCCGGAGTCGTGGGCGCGATCAGCATGGAAGTATTCGGGCAGTACGGCGCCGACACCGTGACCGATCCCAAGAGCGTGTTCGACACCCAGGTGCGCCTGCTGATCACCATCTTCGGCCAAGCGAACTAGAACATGTTCAGCCTGGTTGCAAGGTGCTGACGAAAGTCGCGTCGGCAAAGTCTTCCCGGGCTGCTTTCTGCCGCGTACAAGCTGCGATAGTCTGCGAAGCGATGGACTTTCTCGTTCGGTCACCCATTCAGATCGCGTGGGTGACGCCCGACCTGGACCGCACAGAAACCGCTCTCACCGGGCTTTTAGGCGCGCGCAAGTGGGTGCGGATACCCGACGTGCACTTCGCGCCCGACACCTGCCGCTATCGCGGCAAACCCGCCGACTTCGTCGCGAGCATTTCCCTGAGCTATCTCGGGGATATGCAGTTGGAGCTGATAGCGCCGGTCCACGGGGAGAACATCTATAGTGAATTTCTGCACGACCAGGGACCCGGTCTGCATCACATCTGCATGGAGGCCGAATCGCTCGAGGCCTTTGATGCCGCACTGGCCGACGCGGCCCAGCACAGCGCCGAGGTGGTGCAACAGGGCGTAATGCCGGGCGGAATTCACTTCGCGTATGTCAGCGCGCCACAGGCGGGTGTCCCGTTCGTGGAGATCGCGTACCTCTCGCCCGAGATCAAGGCGTTCTACGACTACATCAAACAGGAGCAGCGGTGAGCACCGACATCCCCACGACGGTCAGCGCGGGCACGGTGGAGTCCTGGTCGGACGAGGTCGACGTGCTCGTGATCGGCTTCGGCATCGCCGGTGGCTGCGCGGCGGTCAGCGCCGCCGCCGCGGGCGCCCGTGTTCTGGTGCTGGAGCGGGGTGCTGCAGCCGGGGGGACCACCTCGATGGCCGGCGGCCACTTCTACCTCGGCGGCGGCACCGCGGTCCAGCAGGCGACGGGTCATCCAGACTCGGCCGAGGAGATGTACAAGTACCTGGTCGCAGTGTCCCGCGAGCCCGAACTCGACAAGATCCGCAGCTACTGCGAGGGCAGCGTCGAGCACTTCAATTGGCTTGAGGCACTTGGCTTTCAATTCGAGCGCAGTTTCTACCCGGGCAAAGTCGTGGTGCCGCCGGGTACCGAGGGACTGAGCTACACCGGCAACGAGAAGGTATGGCCGTTCTGCGAGCATGCCCGGCCCGCGCCCCGCGGGCACTCCGTTCCGGTGCCCGGCGAGCTGGGCGGCGCCGCCATGGTGATCGACCTTCTCGTCAAGCGCGCCGACGAACTCGGTGTTGACGTCCGCTATGAGACGGGCGCCACCAACCTTGTGGTGGGCAACGACGGGGCCGTGGTGGGGGCGAGATGGAAGCGGTTTTCCGAAACCGGTGCCGTGCGCGCCAAGGCCGTGGTCATCGCTGCCGGGGGCTTCGCGATGAACCCCGACATGGTCGCCGAACACACTCCCGCACTGGGCCAACCGCGGCGCACCAAACATCACGGGTTGGTGGCGCCGTACATCCTGGGCAATCCGTACGACGACGGACTCGGCATCCGGCTGGGCGTGTCGGCCGGCGGTGCCACCAAAAACATGGACGAACTGTTCATCACCGCGGCGGCGTATCCACCGGAGATCCTGCTGACCGGTGTCATCGTCAACAAAGAGGGCCGGCGCTTCGTCGCCGAGGACTCCTATCACTCGCGCACCTCGGCCTTCGTGCTGGAGCAGCCGGAGCAGACCGCCTATCTGATCGTCGACGAAGCGCACATGCAGATGCCCGAGATGCCGTTGATCAAATTCCTCGACGGCTATGAAACGGTCGCCGAAATCGAGACCGCGCTGGGGATCCCCGCCGGCAACCTGGACGCAACGCTGAAGCGCTACAACGAATTCGCGGCGAAGGGCGAGGATCCGGAGTTCCGCAAGCAACCCGAATACCTTGCGCCGCAGGACAAAGGGCCGTTCGCGGTGTTCGATCTCTCGCTGGGTAGGGCGATGTACTCAGGATTCACCATCGGCGGTCTCGCGGTCACTTTGGACGGCCAAGTACAGCGGGCCGATGGCAGCGTGGTGCGCGGCCTGTATGCCGCCGGCGCCTGCGCGTCCAACATCGCCCAGGATGGCAAAGGCTACGCCAGCGGTACGCAACTGGGTGAAGGATCGTTCTTCGGGCGCCGCGCCGGAGCGCACGCGGCCCGTCAGGCCGTGAGCGTGTAGGCGCCGACAAACCCAGCGCCGGAGCGCACGCGGCCCGTCAGGCCGTGAGCGTGTAGGCGCCGACAAACCCAGCGCCGGAGCGCACGCGGCCCATCAGGCCGTGAGCGTGTAGGCGCCGTCAAACCCAGCGCCGGAGCGCACGCGGCCCGTCAGGCCGTGAGCGTGTAGGCGCCCTCAGGACGGTTCGGACGCGACGACGTTTTTCTCGACCGGACCCAGCCGCCACTGCGCGTCGCCGAGCAGTTCGAGGTGTTGCTCGTGGTGTTGTTCGACGGCGGGGCGGTGACTGACGCTGATCAGGATGGTGTTCGGCAGTTCGGTACGCACCAGCTGATAGAGCGCGTACTCCAGGCCCGGGTCCAGCGCCGAGGTGGACTCGTCGAGGAATACCGCTTTGGGTTTGGTGAGCAGGATCCGCGCAAACGCAACGCGCTGCTGCTCACCGGGCGAGAGCACCTTGGCCCAGTCCCGGATCTCGTCGAGGCGCGTGATCAGCGGCGCCAGAGCGACTTTCGTCAATACCTCAAGCAGTTCGGCGTCCGGAACATCCTCCGCCGACAGCGGATAACACACCACCGAGCGCAGATCACCCAGCGGCACGTAGGGCAGTTGGGACAGGAACATGGTTTCGTTGTCGCCACCGGGACGGTGCAGGGTTCCGGTGGCAAACGGCCACAGTTCGGCAAGGCTGCGCAGCAGGGTGGTCTTGCCCGAACCGGAGCGACCCGTGATGACCAGCGAGTCGCCCGATTCCAGCCGCACGTCCAGCGGATCGATCAGCCGGTTGCCGTCGGGCTTGCGCACTTCTACGTTCTCGATCTGCACCGAATCATCGGTGCTCGACAGCGCCAGCACCGATGGCAGTGCGCGCCCCTGCTCGTTGGCTTCGACCAGGCCGTGCAACCGGATGATGGCTGCCCGCAGATATGCGAAGGCGTCGTATTGACTCCGGAAGAACGACAGCGAGTCCGAGATCCGGCCGAAGGCGGTCGCTGTCTGGGTGACGTCGCCGAACTTGATCTGTCCGGCGAACAGCCGTGGTGCCTGGATCAGCCACGGCAACGGCACGATGATCTGCGACATCGACCAGTTCCAGCCGTTGAAGATGATCGACCGGCGAACGAATCTGCGGTAGTTGTCGATGATCGGGGTGAAGCGCAGCCACAGCTGGGTCCGTTCGGCACGCTCACCGCGGTAGAAGCCCACCGCTTCCGCGGCATCCCGCAGTCGCACCAGCGCGTACCGGAACCTGGCGTTGAGTTTTTCGTTGTTGAAGCTCAGACCGATCAGCGGACGACCCAACCGAAACGCGACCACCGACGCGATCAGCACGAAAACCACTACGGCCCAGAACATTGCGCGCGGAATGACGATCCCGAACAGATCGAACGGGCCGGAAAGGTTCCACAAAATCGCGGCGAAGGAGACCACCGAGGCAACCGCGTTGACAGCGCCGAACAGCAACGTCTGAGTGGTCCCGTTGGCGGGGACGTTCGGGGTACCCATCGTGTTGGCCGCAGTGAAGATGTCGATGTCCTGCTGGATCCGTTGGTCCGGGTTGTCGATGGTGTGGTCGATGAAAAGATCTCGGTAGTAGGCCCTGCCATCCAGCCAATCGTCGGTCAGGTGACCGGTCAGCCACACACGCCATGAGATGAGGAATCGCTGCGTCAGATAGATGTCGACGAGGTACCGGGCGATGAAAATCACCGCCAGCAGGCTGAAGATGCCCATCGACACGTAAAACCCGTGCACGCCAGAACTTTTGACGACGGCGTCGCGCGCCGTCATGCCCTCGACGGCGGTCTGCACCGCGCTGTACATGTCGTTGCTGAAGTAGCTGAACAGCACGTCCAGGCGCACCGCCATCAGCACCGACATCAGCAACACGCCCAGCATCAACCACGCCCGGACGCTCTCGCGTCCGGTGAAGTACCCGTGGGTGATCCGCCAGAACTGCCGGCCCCAGGGGGTGAGGTACCTCAGCAGCACGAGCGCGAGCACCAGACACACCGCGCTGATCACCCAGGCGATCGCCAACCAGCGCAGCGAATTCGGAAGCTCGAGCGACCAGTCCCTTGATGGCACAAACGGTTGTGGGCCCATGGTCGTGGTCTCCTCACGGTCGAGGTGTTCTGAGCGGCTGAGCTACAGAAAATCCTCCGGCGAAGGTACCCGAAGCGGGTGGATAGGCTGCGAACATGACCACCGAAGCCGCCCCTGCCCGAACCGTGCACGCCGGCCGACTGATCGCCCGCCGCCTCAAGGCCAGCGGCATCGACACGCTCTTCACCCTGTCGGGCGGCCACTTGTTCTCCATCTACGACGGATGCCGCGATGAAGGGATTCGGCTGATCGACACTCGCCACGAACAGACGGCGACCTTCGCCGCCGAGGGCTGGTCGAAGGTGACGCGGGTTCCCGGTGTGGCCGCGCTGACCGCCGGGCCGGGCATCACCAACGGCATGAGCGCGATGGCGGCCGCACAACAGAACCAGTCGCCGCTGGTGGTGCTGGGCGGCCGCGCCCCGGCGTTGCGCTGGGGGATGGGCTCGCTGCAGGAGATCGACCACGTACCGTTCGTGGCGCCGTTGACGCGATTCGCGGCCACCGCCCAATCGGCGCAGGACGCCGGCCCGCTCCTCGACCAGGCGCTGAGGGCTGCGGTCGGCGCCCCCTCGGGTGTCGGATTCGTCGATTTTCCGATGGATCACGTCTTTTCCATGTCCGAGGACGACGGGCGTCCCGGCGCACTGAACGAGCTGCCTGCACCGCCCGCGGTCGACGCCGATGCGTTGGACCGGGCGCTGGAGCTGCTCTCGCGGGCTCAGCGGCCGGTCATCATGGCCGGCACCAATGTCTGGTGGGGACACGGCGAGAGCGCATTACTGCGCCTGGCCGAGCAGTTGCGGATCCCGGTGCTGATGAACGGGATGGCCCGCGGCGTGGTGCCCGCCGACCATCCGCTGGCGTTCTCGCGCGCACGCTCGAAGGCGCTGGGAGGAGCCGATGTGGCACTGATCGTCGGCGTGCCGATGGATTTCCGGCTCGGCTTCGGCGGGGTGTTCGGTGCCGATACGCAGCTCATCGTGGTAGACCGGGCCCGCCCGGAGCGGGCCCACCCGCGTCCGGTGGCCGCCGAGCTCTACGGCGGATTGACCGAGATCCTGTCCGCGCTGGCGGGATCGGCCATCACCGAACATCAGGACTGGACCGACGGGCTGCGGACGGCGGAGACCGCGGCCCGAGATCTCGAGCGGGCCGAACTTGCCGATGACCGCATCCCGCTGCATCCCATGCGGGTGTACGCGGAGCTGGCACCGCTTCTGGACCGCGACGCCATCGTCGTCATCGACGCCGGTGACTTCGGGTCGTATGCCGGCCGGGTGATCGACAGCTATCAACCGGGGTGCTGGTTGGACAGCGGTCCCTTCGGCTGCCTGGGTTCCGGGCCCGGATATGCCCTGGCGGCCAAGCTGGCGCACCCGCAGCGCCAGGTCGTGCTGCTGCAGGGCGACGGTGCATTCGGGTTCAGCGGGATGGAGTGGGACACCTTGGTCCGGCACAACGTGCCGGTGGTGTCGGTGGTCGGCAACAACGGCATCTGGGCTTTGGAGAAACACCCGATGGAGGCGTTGTACGGCTACTCGGTGGTGGCCGAGTTGCGTCCGGGCACCCGCTACGACGAAGTGGCACGCGCACTGGGCGGCCATGGCGAGTTGGTGTCGGCACCGGCCGAGCTGCGGCCGGCACTTGAACGCGCCTTCGCCAGCGGGCTGCCTGCAGTGGTCAACGTCCTCACCGACCCCAACATCGCTTACCCGCGCCGTTCGAACCTGGCCTGACCGACGCCTGCCGCAGTTCGCGTAACGTTGGTCTGTGCCGAAGACCACCCGCTCCCAACCCGGACGGCTGAGCAGCCGCTTCTGGCGCCTGCTCGGTGCCACCACGGAAAAAGATCGCAGCCGCTCCATGGCCGTGGTGACCGATTCGGAGGAGTACGACAAGGAAGCCGCCGACCTCAGTGACGAGAAGCTGCGCAAGGCGGCCGGGTTGCTCGACCTGGATGACCTGGCGGACTCCGCCGACATTCCGCAGTTCCTTGCCATCGCACGCGAGGCAGCCGAGCGGACCACGGGGCTGCGTCCGTTCGACGTGCAGTTGCTCGGCGCGCTGCGGATGCTGGCCGGTGACGTGATCGAAATGGCGACCGGCGAAGGCAAGACGCTCGCCGGGGCGATCGCCGCCGCGGGCTACGCGCTGGCCGGGCGGCACGTGCACGTGGTGACGATCAACGACTACCTGGCCCGCCGCGACGCGGAATGGATGGGGCCGCTGATCGAAGCGATGGGATTGACGGTCGGCTGGATCACCGCCGAGTCGACGAGCGCCGATCGCAGGGCGGCCTACGACTGCGACGTCACCTACGCCTCGGTCAACGAAATCGGCTTCGACGTGCTGCGCGACCAGCTGGTCACCGACGTCGAGGACCTGGTGTCGCCCAACCCCGATGTCGCGCTGATCGACGAGGCCGACTCGGTGCTCGTCGACGAGGCGCTGGTGCCCCTGGTTCTGGCCGGCACCACGCACCGGGAAACGCCGCGGCTGGAGATCATCAAACTGGTCGGCCAGCTCGTCAACCACAAGAATGCCGACCAGTACTTCGCCACCGATGCCGACAGCCGCAACGTCCACCTGACCGAACTCGGCGCCCGCAAACTCGAAAAGGCGCTCGGCGGGATCGACCTGTACTCCGAAGAGCACGTCGGCACCACCCTCACCGAGGTCAACGTCGCACTGCACGCCCATGTGCTGCTACAGCGCGACGTCCACTACATCGTGCGGGATGACGCGGTACACCTGATCAATGCCTCCCGCGGCCGCATCGCCCAGCTTCAGCGCTGGCCGGACGGTTTGCAGGCCGCCGTGGAAGCCAAGGAGGGGATCGAGACCACCGAGACCGGCGAGGTACTCGACACCATCACGGTGCAGGCGCTGATCAATCGGTACACCACCGTGTGCGGCATGACCGGCACCGCGCTGGCCGCCGGTGAACAGCTACGCCAGTTCTACAAGCTGGGGGTCTCGCCGATACCGCCGAACACGCCCAACATCCGCGAGGACGAGTCCGACCGGGTCTATATCACCGCCGCCGCCAAGAACGACGCGATCGTTGAGCACATCGCGCAGGTGCACGAGACCGGGCAGCCGGTGCTGGTCGGGACCCGTGACGTCGCCGAGTCTGAGGACCTCTACGAGCGACTGACCCGGCGCGGTGTGCCCGCTGTGCTGCTGAACGCGAAGAACGACGCCGAAGAGGCCCAGGTGATCGCCGAGGCCGGCACCTACGGCTCGGTCACCGTCTCGACCCAGATGGCCGGACGCGGCACCGACATCCGCCTCGGCGGATCCGACGAGTCCGACCACGACCGTGTCGCCGAACTAGGCGGACTGCACGTGGTGGGCACCGGCCGGCATCACACCGAGCGGCTGGACAATCAGCTGCGTGGCCGCGCCGGACGTCAGGGAGATCCCGGATCGTCGGTGTTCTTCTCCAGCTGGGAGGACGACGTGGTGACCGCCAATCTCGACACCAACAAGCTGCCCACCGAAACCGATGAGGACGGCCGCATCCTCAGCCCCAAGACAAACAGCCTGCTCGACCACGCGCAGCGGGTCGCCGAGGGGCAGCTGCTCGATGTGCACGCGAACACCTGGCGCTACAACCAGCTGATCGCTCAGCAACGAGCCATCATCGTAGATCGGCGAAACACGTTGCTGCGCACCGCAACTGCGCTTGACGAGTTGGAGGAGCTGGCACCCAAGCGGTATAAGGAGCTGCGCGAGGAGATCTCCGAGGAACGCCTGGAAAAGATCTGCCGGCTGATCATGCTTTATCACCTGGACCGCGGCTGGGCCGATCACCTGGCCTACCTGGCCGACATCCGCGAGAGCATCCACCTGCGCGCGCTGGGTCGGCAGAACCCGCTGGACGAATTCCACCGGATGGCGGTCGACGCGTTCGCCTCACTGGCCGCCGACGCGATCGAGGCAGCGCAGCAGACTTTCGAGACCGCGAACGTACTTGAGGACGAACCCGGCCTGGATCTGTCGAAGCTGGCCCGACCGACGTCGACGTGGACCTACATGGTCAACGACAACCCGTTGTCCGATGACACCCTGTCCACCCTGAGCCTGCCCGGCGTGTTCCGCTGAGTCGTCGTCACCGACGGTGAAGCCAGCTTCACGCTCGAGTCCGACGGTGAAGCCAGCTTCACGCTCGACGGGATTGCTGCGCCGCTCCCGTCGTGCGGAGCACCCGGTCGCCACGCTAATGTCACGGCACATGGAGCCAGTGCTCGTGCAGGACCGGGTGCTCACGGTGCCCAATGTGCTGAGCATCGTCCGCCTGGCACTGATACCGCTCTTCGTCTACCTGATGCTTGCCACGCGCACCCTCAGCTGGTCGGTGGCGATCCTGATGTTCAGCGGGGTCTCGGATTGGGCGGACGGCAAGATCGCCCGCCTGCTCAACCAGCAGTCGCGGCTGGGGATGCTCCTGGATCCGGCCGTCGACCGGCTCTATATGATCGCCGTGCCGATCGTGCTGGCGATCAGCGGTATCGCCCCATGGTGGTTTGTGCTCACCCTGCTGGCCCGTGACGCGGCGTTGGCCGGGACCCTGCCCTTGCTGTGGAGCCGCGGACTCTCGGCGTTACCGGTCTCATATGTGGGCAAGGCCGCGACGTTCGCCTTGATGTCCGGTTTTCCGCTGGTGCTGTTGGGACAGTGGGACGCGCTGTGGAGCCGTGTGGTGCTGGCCTGCGGGTGGGCGTTCCTGATCTGGGGTCTGTACATGTACCTGTGGGCATTCGTGCTGTACGTCGTCCAGATGGTGCTGGTGATTCGCCGGGTGCCGAAGGTCGACCATGGCCGACCCTGATCGGCTGCTCGGCGGATACGACCCCAACGCGGGCTACAGTACCCACGACGCCGCGCGCCCCCAACGCATCCCCGTTCCGTCGCTGTTGCGTGCGCTGCTGTCCGAACACCTCGATCCCGGCTATGCGGCTGCGGCGGCCGAGCGTCAGCGCCGCGGCGAACCCGAGAGCGGACGCGACCGCGCCTTCGGGTGGGTGTGGCAGGCACTGGCCGCCACTCTGGTCGCCGCTGTGTTCGCGGCCGCGGTTGCGCAGGCTCGTACGGTTGCTCCCGGAGTGCGCTCCGCGCAGCAGTTACTGGCCACCAACGTGCGGCTGACCCAGGCTACGGCGACCCGGTTGGCCCAGCAGCGCAGCGCCCTTTCGGCAAAGGTCGATCAGGTACAGCGACTCGCGCTGGCTGACGACGCCGAGGGCCAGCGACTCCTGAACAGCCTCGACGCGCTCAGCCTGGCAGCCGCCAGCACGCCGGTAACCGGGCCGGGCCTGACGGTCACCGTGACCGACCCCGGCGCCGGCCCCAACCTCTCTGACGCGTCCAAGCAGCGGGTCAGCGGCAGCCGGCAGATCATCCTCGACCGTGATCTGCAACTGGTCGTGAACTCGCTGTGGGCCAGCGGCGCCGAGGCCGTCTCGATCGACGGCGCCCGGATCGGGCCCAACGTCACCATCCGCCAGGCCGGGGGAGCGATCCTGGTCGACAACAACCCGACCACCAGCCCATACTCCATCGTGGCAATCGGGCCGCCGAAGGCGATGCGAGACACCTTCGACCGCAGTCCCGGATTGCGTCGGCTCAGGCTGCTGGAAGCCTCCTACGGCGTCGGCGTCAGCGTGAACCCCGGCGACAGCCTGACCCTGGCCGCCGGGGCGATCCGCGATATCAGATTCGCCAAAGAGATTGGGGCCAAATGAGAATCACCAGGAGACTCGCACACGCATGATCGGCATCGCCGCACTCGCCATCGGCATCGTGCTGGGGTTGGTGTTCCACCCCAGTGTGCCCGAGGTCATCCAGCCGTATCTGCCGATCGCGGTGGTGGCTGCGCTGGATGCCGTGTTCGGCGGGCTGCGCGCGTATCTGGAACGCATCTTCGACCCGAAGGTGTTCGTGGTCTCGTTCGTGTTCAACGTCCTGGTCGCCGCATTGATCGTCTACGTGGGCGACCAGCTCGGCGTCGGCACCCAGCTGTCGACAGCGATCATCGTCGTGCTGGGGATCCGTATATTCGGTAACGCCGCCGCACTACGGCGCCGGCTGTTCGGAGCGTGACGCAATGTCTGAGACCGAGCCAGGCCCCGGCGAGAAGGCCGCGCACCGTGGGCGTCACGAACTGCCGGCGGACCGGCCACGCCCGGAAATAGGTCGGGTCCGCCGCACGGGGCTACGGGCGACGTTGACCGGTGGCAGGACCCGATTGGTGTTCGGAACTCTGGCGGTGCTGCTGTGCCTGCTCCTGGGTGTCGCGATCGTCACCCAAGTGCGCCAGAACGAGTCCGGCGATTCCCTGGAGACCGCCCGTCCGGCAGACCTGCTGGTGCTGTTGGACTCGCTGCGACAGCGCGAGGCGGCGCTGAGCACCGAAGTGGCCGATCTGCAGAACACCCTCAATGCGCTGCAGGCCTCGGGAAACACCGATCAGGCCGCGATCGAGAGCGCGCAGGCACGGCTGGCGGCGCTGTCCATCCTGGCCGGGGCGGTCGGGGCGACGGGGCCGGGCGTCACGGTGAAGATCGACGATCCAGCGCCCGGGGTGGCGCCGGAGGTGATGCTCGACGTGATCAACGAATTGCGTGCGGCCGGGGCCGAGGCCATCGAGATCAACGATCAGCGCGAGTCCGTACGAGTCGGGGTCGACACCTGGGTCACCGGGTCGGCGGGCGCCCTGACCATCGACAGCAAGGCGTTCTCCCCGCCGTATTCGATTCTGGCGATCGGCGATCCGCCCACGCTGGCAGCGGCCATGAACATTCCAGGCGGTGCCGAGGACAGCGTCAAACGGGTGGGTGGACGGATGTTGGTGCAGCAGGCCGACCGCATCGAGGTGGCCACCTTGCGGCAACCAAAACCGCACCAATACGCTCAGCCCGGCAAGTGACATAACCCCGAGCAGAACAGGATCACCGTGACCGATATCCCGTCCGATCTGCACTACACCGCCGAACACGAGTGGGTTCGCCGCAGCGCAGCAGATACCGTCCGGGTCGGGATCACCGATTTCGCTCAGTCGGCGCTCGGTGACGTCGTCTTCGTGCAGTTGCCGGAAGTGGGTGTCGCGCTCAGTGCCGGTGACTCTTTCGGCGAGGTGGAATCCACCAAATCCGTGTCCGACCTCTACGCCCCGGTGTCGGGCAGGGTGTCTGCCGTCAACAGCGATCTGGACAGCAACCCGCAGCTGCTGAACTCCGATCCCTATGGCGAGGGCTGGCTGCTCGAGCTCCAGGTCGACGGCGACGACGCGGCCGCGCTCGACTCGGCGGTCGCGGGACTTCTCGACCCTGAGGCGTACCGCGCCACCCTGACCGAATGACGGTTGCTAAGGTCCCGAAAGCATTGCGTGGCAGGACGCGGGAGCACCATCGGGATCCGATCGGAATCTAGGAGAAGCCGGGATGTCGGGCTTAGGATCCTGCAGTGGCCGGCACACGGCCAACCCGTGCGCGGTACGGTCAAAGACATCAGTGGTGTGAGGCAGTGGACAGCAGCGCAGTGCAAGCGGTAGATCCGGATGGGCGGCCGGCCGAACGGCCCGGTCAGACAACGCCACAGCGGTCAGTGAGGAGCAGCGGGTGACGGGCATGGACTCAGCAAGTGGGCACGACCAGAACGACGAAGTCACCGTCGAGACGACCTCGGTCTTCCGTGCCGACTTCCTCAACGAACTGGACGCACCCGCTCAGTCGGGCACCGAGAGCTCTGTGTCCGGGGTGGAGGGACTCCCGGCGGGCTCGGCGTTGCTTGTCGTCAAACGCGGACCCAACGCCGGTTCTCGCTTCCTGTTGGACCAGGCCATCACCTCCGCCGGCCGGCACCCCGACAGCGATATCTTCCTCGATGACGTGACGGTGAGCCGTCGGCACGCCGAATTCCGTTTGGAAGGCGGCGAGTTCAACGTCGTCGACGTCGGCAGTCTCAACGGCACCTACGTCAACCGCGAGCCGGTGGATTCCGCGGTGCTGGCCAACGGCGACGAGGTCCAGATCGGTAAGTTCCGTCTGGTGTTCCTCACCGGTCCCAGGGGCGATGACGACGGGGGATCCCGGGGCCAGTGACCGCACCCGATCGCCCAGCGCTCGCCGGGATGTCGATCGGGGCGGTATTGGACCTGCTGCGCCCGGAGTTTCCCGACGTCACCATCTCCAAGATTCGTTTCTTGGAGGCCGAAGGGTTGGTGACGCCACAGCGTTCGGCGTCAGGCTATCGGAGGTTCACCGCCTACGACTGTGCGCGCCTGCGCTTCATCCTTACCGCCCAGCGAGACCACTACCTGCCCCTGAAGGTGATCAGGGCGCAGTTGGACGCCCAGCCCGACGGGGAACTGCCCGCGATCGGATCTCCCTACGGCGTACCGCGATTGGTTCCGGTCGCCGCCGTCGAGGAGGCCGGCTCTGCTGCCGGAGGGGTGTCGCCGACCCGCATCCGGCTCAGTCGCGAAGACCTGCTGGAGCGCTCCGGAGTCGACGAGCAGTTGTTGACGGCGGTGCTGAAAGCCGGCGTCATCACCACCGGGCCCGGTGGTTTTTTCGACGAACACGCCGTGGTGATTCTCCAATGTGCGCGGGCGCTGGCTGATTACGGCGTGGAGCCCAGGCATCTGCGGGCCTTCCGTTCGGCGGCCGATCGGCAGTCGGACCTCATCGCCCAGATCGCCGGGCCGCTGGTCAAGGCCGACAAGGCGGGTGCGCGCGATCGCGCCGACGACCTGGCCCGCGAGGTCGCCGCACTGGCAATCACGTTGCACACCTCACTGATCAAGTCCGCTGTTCGCGACGTACTGCACCGCTGAGGACTAGACTTCGTTCGACAGCTGGTTTTCGACCAAGTGAGTCACAAGCAGCGCGTGCGGAGGGCAGACACAGATGGGTGAAGTTCGTGTTGTCGGCATTCGCGTCGAGCAGCCCCAGAACCAGCCGGTGCTGTTGCTGCGCGAGGCCAACGGTGACCGCTACCTGCCGATCTGGATTGGCCAGTCGGAGGCCGCAGCCATCGCGCTCGAGCAGCAGGGGGTGGAGCCGCCGCGGCCGTTGACCCATGACTTGATCAGGGATCTCATTGCAGCGCTTGGACATTCGCTCAAAGAGGTGCGCATCGTCGATCTGCAGGAAGGCACGTTCTACGCAGACCTGATCTTCGACCGGGACATCAAGGTGTCGGCGCGGCCGTCGGACTCGGTGGCCATCGCCCTGCGGGTCGGTGTGCCGATCTACGTCGAGGAGGCAGTGCTCGCGCAAGCCGGCCTGCTGATTCCGGACGAAGGCGACGAGGAGGGCAGCGGTGCCGTGCGCGAGGACGAGGTGGAGAAGTTCAAGGAGTTCCTCGACAGCGTCTCGCCGGACGACTTCAAGGCGACCTGACCCCAAGCGCGCGAGATACTCGCGCGTACCCACCCAACGTCACGGATGCGTCTCATATCACACACCGGATTGTCGACACGCCTGGGAGATATCGCCGACTGATCGGCGTGGCAGCCATACTTTGGGGACGAGTTGATGATCGACCACCGCACAGCAGCCACCGAACAGCGTATGCTCTGTAACACTCGAACCTGAGATAACGTGGCTGTTCGGGCAGCCAGTGCCGCAGCTATTGACACCAGCGCGATCGGCGAGAGGACGCACCGTGAGCGAGCAGCCACGCCAAGGCCAGTTGGATCTTGCCGACCCCCCGGCCACCGCGCCGCAGACCACAAACGCCACCGAAACGGTACAGCCGGGACTGTTCCCGGACGACTCCGTGCCCGACGAGCTGGTGGGCTACCGCGGTCCCAGCGCATGCCAGATCGCCGGGATCACCTACCGCCAGCTGGATTATTGGGCCCGTACCTCGCTAGTGGTGCCCTCGATCCGCAGCGCGGCCGGATCGGGCAGCCAACGGCTCTACTCGTTCAAGGACATCCTGGTTCTCAAGATCGTCAAACGGCTTCTGGACACCGGCATCTCGTTGCACAACATCCGGGTCGCGGTCGACCACCTGCGTCAGCGCGGTGTGCAGGACCTGGCCAACATCACGCTGTTCTCCGACGGCACCAGCGTCTACGAATGCACCTCGGCAGAAGAAGTTGTCGACCTGCTGCAGGGCGGCCAGGGTGTGTTCGGTATCGCCGTGTCCGGCGCCATGCGCGAGCTGACCGGCGTCATCGCCGACTTCCCCGGTGAGCGGGCCGACGGCGGCGAGTCGATCGCCGCGCCCGAAGACGAGCTGGCCTCCCGCCGTAAGCACCGCGACCGCAAGATCGGTTAGCGACCCGGCGGCGTAAACTGGTGGCCGCATCGCCCTCGCGCGGGAGAGTTCTGTGGCCGCCAGCTACAGACGCCGAAGGAGCAATACCTCTCCGTCAACCTCTCAGGCACCCGGACCGCGCGAGACAACGATGCCTCTGGAAAGCGGTGGCGACCCTCTGGTGTCGTCGCCCGCCGATGGGGAAAGGCGCTCGCCGCGCCGAATCTCTCAGGCGCCCGCCGCACGGGTGAAGACAGAGGGAGAGGGCCCTGTCCTTTGTGGCCCTATGTCAGGAGAAACAGCGTGTCCGACCAATCCACGTTCGCCGACCGGCACATCGGTGTGGACAGCGCCGCCGTCGCAACCATGCTTGCCGTCATCGGCGTCGACTCGCTCGACGAACTGGCCGCCAAGGCCGTCCCGAGCGGCATCCTCGACAAGCTGACCGGCAGCGGTCTCGCACCGGGCCTGGACGTACTTCTCCCGGCCGCCAGCGAGGCCGAAGCGCTGGCCGAACTGCGGGCTCTGGCGGACAGCAACACCGTCGCGGTGTCGATGATCGGCCAGGGTTACTACGACACCCTCACTCCGCCAGTGCTGCTGCGCAACATCATGGAAAACCCGGCCTGGTACACCGCCTACACGCCGTATCAGCCTGAGATCAGCCAGGGCCGGCTGGAAGCGCTGCTGAATTTCCAGACCATGGTCACCGACCTGACCGGCCTGGAGATCGCTAACGCGTCGATGCTCGACGAAGGTACCGCGGCAGCCGAGGCCATGACGCTGATGCACCGCGCCTACCGCGGTTCGGCCAACCGGCTGGCCGTCGATGTCGACGTGTTCGCCCAGACCGCCGCGATCCTGGCCACCCGGGCCAAGCCGCTGGGCATCGAGATCGTCACCGCCGACCTCCGTGACGGCCTTCCCGACGGGGAGTTCTTCGGGGTGATCGCTCAGCTTCCCGGTGCCAGCGGGCGTATTCAGGATTGGAGCGCGCTGGTCGCGCAGGCGCACGGCCGCGGCGCGGCGGTGGCCATCGGAGCCGACCTACTCGCCCTGACGTTGCTGACGCCACCCGGCGAGATCGGCGCCGACGTCGCATTCGGCACCACCCAACGGTTCGGTGTGCCAATGGGATTCGGCGGGCCGCATGCCGGGTACCTGGCGGTGCACACCAAGCACGCGCGCCAGCTGCCCGGACGGCTGGTGGGAGTGTCGGTGGACACTGACGGCACGGCCGCCTACCGGCTGGCCCTGCAGACCCGCGAACAGCACATCCGCCGGGACAAGGCGACCAGCAACATCTGCACCGCCCAGGTGCTGCTCGCGGTGATGGCCGCCATGTACGCCAGCTACCACGGCGCCGACGGCCTGCGGGCGATCGCGCGCCGGGTGCATTCGCACGCCGAGACCATCGCCGGCGCGTTGGGCGAGGCTCTGGTGCACGACGCCTTCTTCGACACGGTGCTGGCGCGCGTGCCCGGCCGGGCCGAGGCCGTGGTGGCCGCGGCCAAGGCCCACGGAATCAACCTGTGGCCGGTGGACGCCGACCATGTGTCGGTGGCATGCGACGAAGCCACCACCGACGCCCATGTCGCGGCGGTGCTGGAGGCGTTCGGCGTGACCACTGCCGAGCCATCTAGCGTCGACATCGCAACGCGCACTTCGGAATTCCTCACCCACCCGGCGTTCCACCAGTACCGCAGCGAGACCTCGATGATGCGCTACCTCCGCCTGCTGGCGGACAAGGACATCGCGCTGGACCGCAGCATGATCCCGCTGGGTTCCTGCACCATGAAACTCAACGCGGCGGCGGAGATGGAAGCGATCACCTGGCCGGAGTTCGGACGGCAGCATCCGTTCGCCCCGGCGTCCGACACCCCGGGATTGCGCCGATTGATCGCTGATCTGGAGAATTGGCTGGTCGCGATCACCGGCTACGACGCCGTTTCACTGCAGCCCAACGCGGGGTCCCAGGGCGAGTACGCGGGCCTGCTGGCGATCCACGAATACCACGCCAGCCGCGGCGAACCGCACCGCGACATCTGCCTGATCCCCTCCAGCGCGCACGGCACCAATGCGGCCTCGGCCGCGCTGGCCGGCATGCGGGTGGTGGTCGTCGGCTGCCTGGACAACGGCGACGTCGACCTGGAGGACTTGCGGGCCAAGGTCAGCGAACACCGAGACCGGCTGTCGACCCTGATGATCACCTACCCGTCCACCCACGGTGTCTACGAGCACGATATCGCCGACATCTGCGCCGCCGTGCACGACGCCGGCGGCCAGGTGTACGTCGACGGCGCCAACCTCAACGCACTGGTGGGCCTGGCCCGGCCGGGCAGGTTCGGCGGCGACGTCAGCCACCTGAACCTGCACAAGACGTTCTGCATCCCGCACGGCGGCGGCGGTCCCGGAGTGGGCCCGGTGGCGGTGCGCTCGCACCTGGCGGAGTTTCTGCCCGGGCACCCGTACGCGCCGGGACTTGCGCAGGGACATCCGGTGTCGTCCGCGCCTTACGGGTCGGCGTCGATCCTGCCGATCAGCTGGGCCTACATCAGAATGATGGGCGGCGACGGACTGCGGGCCGCCTCGCTGACCGCGATCGCATCGGCGAACTACATCGCGCGGCGCCTCGACGAGTACTTCCCGGTGCTCTACACCGGCGAGAACGGCATGGTTGCCCACGAGTGCATCCTCGATCTGAGAGGTATCACCAAAGCCACCGGCGTGACTGTGGATGACGTGGCAAAACGGTTGGCGGACTATGGCTTTCACGCACCGACCATGAGCTTCCCGGTGGCCGGCACGCTGATGGTGGAGCCCACCGAAAGCGAGAGCCTGGCCGAGGTGGACGCGTTCTGCGAGGCGATGATCGGCATCCGCGGCGAGATCGATCGCGTCGGGTCCGGGCAGTGGCCGGTGGACGACAACCCACTGCGTGGCGCCCCCCACACCGCCGAGTGCCTGGTGGCCTCCGACTGGAATCACCCGTACACGCGGGAGGAGGCCGCCTACCCCCTGGGTACCGCGTTCCGGCCCAAGGTGTGGCCGCCCGTGCGGCGGATTGACGGAGCCTACGGCGACCGCAACCTGGTCTGCTCGTGCCCGCCGGTCGAGGCGTTCGCCTAGGTCAGCCGAAGCGGTCGAGGATCGCCGCCACTATCTCGCCGGGGGCGTCCTCCTGGATGAAGTGCTTGGCGGTAGGCAGCTCGACCAACACGTGATCGGGGAAGGCCGCCCGCATGTGCGGCAGCGACGGCCCCGGTCGGAACGCGAAATCTTTCATGCCCCAGACGAACAGCGCCGGTTTGGTTCCGAGCCTGGCCGGCACTTCCCGGCCGAGCCGCTCCAGTAGGGGACGGGCAGCCAGGATCTGCTTCGGCATCTCCGCTACGCCCTTGCGCGATTGCGCGTCCGGCTGCACCGCCCGGTAGTGCTCCATCACGGCCGGGCTGAGCCGGCGCGTCGTCCCAGCCGGAATCATCTGCTCGACAAAGAAATTGCGGTGCAGGATCGCGTATTGCATTGGCGGACTGGACATCACCCGGCTGAAGATCTTGGTGGTGAGCACGTCAGTGGGCCAGAACCAGGTGTTGCCCAACACGACCCCGCGAACCCGCTCGGCACGCTCGACGGCAACCGCCATGCTGACCGGTCCTCCCCAGTCCTGTCCCATGGTGAGGAATTCGTCCAGAGCGAGGTGGTCGACGAATTCGCCCACCACGCTCGCGTGCTCGTCGATCTTGTAGCCGAAACCCGGCGGACGCTCGGACAAGCCGAAGCCCAGGTAATCCGGCGCGATGCAGCGGAACCGGTCTCGCAGACCCACAATGATGTCGCGGTACAGGAAACTCCAGGTGGGGTTGCCGTGGCAGAACAGGATCGGCGGCCCGTCCCCCTCGTCGATGTAGTGCATGCGACCGCGCGAGCTGTCGAACCAGCGCGACTCGAAAGGGTACAGCTCGGGATCCGGCGTGAATTTCATCGGGGTTGCCTCAGCTCAGGAAGTTGTTCACCGCGGTGGCGAGGTCGGGGGTGGCGGAGGTCGACAGGTTCTGGTAGCCGCCGCCGCTGAGCCGGGCCACGGCTTCCCAGGTGGCCCGGTCCGGGTCACCACCGAAGTCGATGATGTTGACCGCGATGGGTTTGGCCGGGTCGTTGCTGTTCTTGATGAAGTCCTGGAGTCCGTTGCCGTCCAGGGTCTGGTCGGTGTGCGGCCCCGCGGTGATCACGAGAATCGAGTTCTCTTGCCCCGCACGATAATTGGCCTGCATCTCCTGGTAGATCATGCGCAGCGTGGTGAACGACACCGACCCGCCGCCCGACGAATACTGCCTGTCCAGCGCCGCGGTGAGCGCCGCCGACCGCGGCTGGCCGTTCACCTGGTCGGCCAGCGGCCCGGTGGGCACCTCGGCGCGGCCTTCATGACCGTCGAATGTCCACAGCCCGATGACAGCGCTGGGCGGTAACGACTTGATCCGTCCGTCGAGCGCCACGATCACATTGGCCAGCCGGGTCTTGCCCCCGCCGTCGTCGGTGGGCAACGACTGATCGAGCATGATCGTCGCGGCGACACCGGTCGACGGCGTGGCCATGGTGTCGGCCAGGGTGGCGCGCAGGGCGTCGTCGCCGACCGACAGGGTGGACGACACCGCCGCGAACCTGGTCACGGGGCTGCTCGGCGGCTTGATCCCATTCACCCTGAAGCCCGCCTTGGCCAACTTCGCGAGTTGCTCGGGGGTGTGCATATACCGGGCGAAGGCGCTGGCGGCGGTGGTCTGTTCCTGTTTCAGCCATGAGCCACTCAGCAGCACCGTGGGGTAGTCGGCCACCGCGACCGGCCCGGGCGGAGTCCACGACCCCAGCTTGTCCTTGGCGTCGGAGAGCGACTGGCCGCGCGCAAACAGCTGCTGCTCGGTCGTGATCACCGCATGTACGGGTGCCGCCGCCACCTCCTCAGCGTTGGTGCCGGGCTTGAGCAGTGCGTTCATTGCCTCGTTGAGGGAGTCATCGGCCAGCTTGGGTTGCGCACCGACCAGGGTGCGAACCGCGCCGGTACCGGCCGTCGGCGGGGCTCCCGCCGGGGCCGACGCCGCCGCGATCGCCTCGCCGGCCAAAAACGACGCGTCGCCGTTGCCCGCGACCGGCACGGACAGCCGCAGCGATCCCCAGTTCCCCAGCGACGTCGGGTTGGTCTGCAGGCCGGGCAAGGCGGCCCAGTTCTGCTTGGACAGCACCTGGCCGAACTCCGGCCGGATGGCCAGCAACACCGGCGAGGTCACCAGCGACCGGCTGTCGCTGATGGTCTGCTTGCCGGCCGCACCGGCCAACCGCGCGGCCGAGATCGAACTGCCCGGTATCCACAGACCCGGCTGGCCGCCCAGATCGGCCGGCCATTTGCCGATGAAGCCACTGATCACGGCGTCGGAATCGGCCGCCTTCACCGTCACATCGACGCAACGGTCACCGATCGGGCCCGCCTGCTTGTTGTAGCTGTCGGCGAGCTCCTTGACCTGACTGGCGATCGAGGGGTCGGCGAGGACCGCGACCGCGTCCTTGCCTCCCACGCAATTCGCGGCGGCGGAATGGGAGCGGTGTGACAACGCGTCGCCGAAGAACTGCCACACAATGACTCCGGCGACCACCACGACGACGGTGACCAGCGCGACAATCACCCCGATGCTGACACCGCGCCTGCCACCCGCACTGCGGTGACCGCCCTGCCAGTCGCGCAGTCCACGATGGCTGGCCCGAAACGGCGGCGGGGGAGTTGCCGCCGGCGGCTCCTCGACCGCCGGATCGGCAGCGGGCCGCTCAGCTTCGTCGGGACGAAACCCGAAGTCGGGATAGTCGTCGGCGTCGGGCTCCGGATAGCGCTCGCCGAACCGGCCACCGTCCCAGTCGCCGAAAGGAGGCTCAGTGGCGGGCGGCTCGACGGACGCCTCCGGGTACCCGGCTTCCTGGTAGTCGGACGGCTCGGGTTCGCGATCGGGCAGGGAATCCCCGGGGTCGGGCTTGCTGTGCCTACCCATTCCGGTGTCTGCGTCCTCTCCCTTGAATCGTGCGCGGGTAGCCCCCGGTCAGGAGCAGATCATGCACCAGCGCGTGCCTTGAACTCCCGACGACGGCGGTGCAGGATCGGCTCGGTGTAGCCGTTGGGCTGCTGGCCGCCGGACAGGATCAGCTCCTGGGCAGCCAGGAAAGCGATGCTGTCGTCGAAGTTGGGCGCCATCGGCCGGTAGGCCGGGTCGCCCTCGTTCTGCTTGTCCACCAGCGGCGCCATCCGTTCCAGGCTGGCCCGGACGTCCTCACTGGTGATCACACCGTGGCGCAGCCAGTTGGCCAGCAACTGACTGGAGATGCGCAGCGTGGCACGGTCTTCCATGAGCGCCACGTTGTGGATGTCGGGCACCTTGGAACAACCGACGCCCTGTTCGACCCAACGCACCACGTAGCCCAGAATCGACTGGCAGTTATTGTCGACCTCCTCTCGGATCTCCTCCGGCGCCCAGGCCAGTTCTTTGGCCAGCGGGATCGTCAACAACTCATCAAGGGTGGTCCGCTTCTTGCCCGCGAGCTCGTCCTGGACGGCCGCGACGTCCACCTGGTGGTAGTGCATCGCGTGCAGCGTCGCCGCAGTGGGCGACGGCACCCACGCCGTGGTGGCGCCGGCCTTGGGCTGGCCGATCTTCTGCTCGACCATGTCGGCCATCAACTCCGTCATGGCCCACATGCCCTTGCCGATCTGCGCCCTGCCCTTGAAGCCCGCGGCCAGACCGGTGTCGACGTTGGCGTCCTCGTAGGCCTTGATCCAGGTGCTGTTCTTCATCGCGCCCTTGCGGATCATTGGACCGGCTTCCATCGAAGTGTGGATCTCGTCGCCGGTGCGGTCCAAGAAACCGGTGTTGATGAACACGACACGGTCCGCGGCGGCTTTGATGCACGCCTTGAGGTTGACAGTGGTACGCCGCTCCTCGTCCATGATGCCCACCTTGAGCGTGGCCTGCGGCAATCCGAGCACGTCTTCGACGCGGCTGAACAATTCGCAGGTGAACGCAACCTCGTCGGGACCGTGCATCTTCGGCTTGACGATGTACACCGAACCGGTGCGGCTGTTCTGCAGCGGACCGTTCTCGCCGCCACTGCGCAGTCCGTGGATAGCGATGAGCCCGGTGAACAGGGCGTCCTGGATGCCCTCGGGGACCTCTTCTTCGTCGTTGCCGACGACCCTGACGATGGCGTCGTTGGTCATCAGGTGTCCGACGTTGCGCACGAATAGCAGGCTGCGGCCGGGAAGTGTCAGCTCCCCACCGTCCGGGGTGGTGTAGGTCCGGTCCGGGTTGAGTACGCGGGTGAAGGTCTTGCCGTCCTTGCTGACCTCTTCGGCCAGGTCTCCGCGGTTCAGTCCGAGCCAGTTGCGGTATCCGAGCACCTTGTCGTCGGCGTCGACCGCCGTCACCGAGTCCTCGAAGTCCATGATCGTGGTGATGGCGGACTCCAGGATCACGTCTTTGATGCCGGCGGCATCGGTCTGGCCGATCGGCGACTGCGGATCGATCAGGATCTCGATGTGCAGGCCGTTGTTGACCAGCAGCACCGACCAGCTCGGCGAACCGAGCTCGCCGGAATACCCGACGAACTTCTCCGGGCTGGCCAGGCCGGTCGATTCGGATCCGAGCGCGATGCGCAGCTGGCCGTCCTCGATGCTCAGGCCCGCCGCGTCGGCCCAGGAGCCCGATGCCAGCGGCACGGCGCCGTCGAGGAACCTGCGGGCGTAGGCGATGACCTTGTCGCCGCGCACCTTGTTGTAGCCCGAGCCCTTATCGGCCCCGTCTTTTTCGGAGATAACGTCGGTGCCGTAGAGCGCGTCATACAGTGAGCCCCAGCGCGCGTTGGCGGCGTTCAGCGCGAATCGGGCATTGAGCACTGGCACCACCAGCTGTGGGCCTGCGGTGGTGGTGATCTCGTCGTCGACGCCGGAGGTGGTGATGGTGAAATCGTCCGGTTCGGGCCGTAGGTAGCCGATCTCGGTGAGGAACCCCCGGTAGGCATCCTGGTCGACCGGTGCGATGACCCGCTGCTTGTGCCACTTGTCGATCTGGGCCTGCAGCTCGTCGCGGGTCGCCAGCAGTTCCTGATTGCGCGGGGTCAGGTCGGTGACCACCTTGTCGACGCCCGCCCAGAAGCTGTCCGGATCGATACCGGTGCCGGGCAGGGCCTCGTTGTTCACGAAGTCATAAAGCACCCGAGCCACGCGCAAATTGCCTTCAGGCACCCGATCAGTCACCCGATCAGTCATTGTTCTCCTCCGTAATGGCCTTACCGGCCCCTCACCAGCCTCGCCGAACCCCGTCCAGACCCGTCGACAGCTACCGACAGACTACCGAGAGGTAGCCCGACCAGCCCCGACGAGCCTAGCCCGGCCGACCGGCAAGGCCAGGTCACGGCGCGCTGACTGCTTCGCCCGCAGCAACGCCGCGGGCCGGGTGAAACGCTTTCTGGCAACGCGAATACGTGGGATTTCGTTCCCGCCAGCACTTGTCTGGTACCCACGGTCGCTCAGATCATACGGTCTTGCCCGTCACTCGCGGGTCGCGCCGTCGCGCATGCTGCCGACCAGGTCCTCCACCAGATCCTCCAGCGCCACCAGCGCGACCACCGCGCCGTCATCGCCGGTCACCAGAGCCAGGTGGCTGTTGCTGCGCCGCATCCGCGACAGCGCGTCGGGCAACCCCAGCGACTGCGGGATCGTCGGCAACGGACGCACCAGCGCCCGGTCGAGCACCGTGCGCGGATCATCACCGACCGCCAGCACGTCTTTGATGTGCAGATAGCCGATGTAGTTGCCGTCCCGGTCCACCACCGGGAACCGGGAGTAACCGGTCTCGGCCAGCGACTGTTCAACCGCGCCGATCGTGGGCCCGGAGCCCGGGCCCGCCACCGATACCGCGTGGACACTGGCCAGCGGCACCGCGACATCGCCGACCACCCGGGTGCGCACCCGCAGCGCGCGGGTCAGCCGGACGTGCTCCTCCTGGTCGAGGAGGCCTTCGGAGAGCGATTCGGCGATCATCTCCGAGAGTTCGACCGTGGACACCGTCATGTCGAGCTCGTCCTTGGGCCGCACACCCAGCAGCCGCAGGATCGCGTTTGCGCACTTGTTGTAGAAGACGATGACCGGGCGGGCGGCGCGCACGTAAGGCAGATACGCGGGCACCAGCAGCATCGCCGTGCGTTCCGGACCGGCCAGCGCAATGTTCTTGGGCACCATCTCGCCCAGCAAGACATGCAGCGTCACCACCAGGGCCAGCGCGATGACGAAGGCCAGCGTGTGCAGCAGCGCGGGGTGCATGCCGGTCAGCTCGAACAGCGAACCCAGCAGCGCTGCCACCGCCGGCTCGGCGATGCGGCCGAGCAGCAGCGACGCCACCGTCACACCCAATTGCGCACCGGCCAGCATCGCCGGCAGCTGTTCTCCGGCCCGGATGACGGTGATCGCACTGGCTCGGCCCTGCTCGGCGAGCGCTTCCAGCCGGTCCCGACGAGCTGAGATCATGGCGAACTCCGCGGCCACGAAAAAGGCGTTCAGTGCGATCAGTGCGACGGCCAGCAGTACCGCCACCACCGGGTTCATCGGCCGTCCCGGTCCGAGCGGGGCAACTCGGTCAGTTCCAGCAGGTCAATCCGGCGCCCGTCCATCTGAACCACCTTGGCCTGCCAGCTCATGGTCTCGTCGGGCAGGCCGTCGGGGTTCAACGCCGGCAGCTCGACCGTTTCGCCGGCCGCCGGGATGTGTCCGAGCTGGCGCAACACCAGGCCACCGATCGTCTCGTAGGGTCCTTCGGGCGCCCGGTAACCGATGGCGGTCTCCACCTCGTCGATGCGCAGAAGACCGGAGATCCGCCAGCCGTTGCCGTGGGACACCACGTCCGGTGTGGCGTCGTCGTGCTCGTCGCGGACGTCGCCGACAATCTCCTCGATCAGGTCTTCGACGGTCACCATGCCGGCCGTGCCGCCGTACTCGTCCACCACCATCGCGGTTTGCAATGAGTTGGCGCGAAGCTGAGCCATCACCGCGTCGCCGTCCAGCGTCGACGGGACCACCGCGACCGGTTTCACCACCGTGCGCAGCAGTGTTCTCGCCCGGTCCGCCGCCGGAACCGTGAAAGCCTGCTTGACGTGCACAATGCCGACGGTCTCGTCCAGGTCACCCTGTACGACCGGGAAGCGCGAGAAACCCGTCGCCGCGACCGCGTGCACCAGGTCGACGACGGTGTCGTCGACCTGCAGCGCGACGATCTTGGACCGGGGCGTCATCAGCTCTTCGGCGGTCAGCGTGCCGAACTGCAGGGAGCGGTGCATCAGCGAGGCGGTGACGTCGTCCAGCGAGCCGCGCCGCGCCGACGTGCGCACCAGAGACACCAATTCCTGCGGTGTGCGCGCCGATCGCAGCTCCTCGGCCGGTTCGATGCCGAGCCGACGCACGAGCCAGTTCGCGGCCCCGTTGGTCATCCGGATCGCGGGGGTGAACAGCACCGAGAACAAATACTGTGGCAGCACCACGGCCCGGGCGGTCCGCAGCGGTCGGGCGACACCCAGATACTTGGGGACCAGCTCGCCGAACACCATCGACACCGACGTCACCACCACCAGCGCGAGCACGGTGGTGATGGTGTCGGCCAGCTTGTCGGACACGCCGAGCGCGTCAAGCCACGGATGCGGCAGCGCCGCTACCAGCGGCTCGGTCAGGTATCCGGTGGCCAGCGTGGTGATCGAGATTCCCAGTTGCGCACCCGACAGCTGGAACGACAGCCTGCGGTGGGCCCGGAGGATGAAGCGGTCGCGAGCGTGCCCGGCGCGGGCGTTGGCCTCCACAGTGCTGCGGTCCAGTGCCGTCAGCGAGAACTCGGCAGCGACGAAGATCGCAGTGCCGAATGTCAGCGCCAGAATGATCAGCACGCTGAGCAGGGTGCCGGAATGATTCATGAGCCTTTCACCAGCCGGTGGGCAAGGGATGCCCTTCGGCGAAGCCGGCGGCCGATTGCACCCCGACCACCGCCCGCTCGTACAGCTCTTCGAGGTTGGCGGCACCCACGTATGTGCAGGTACTGCGCACTCCGGAGGTGATGTGGTCGATCAGGTCCTCGACGCCACCGCGGTCGGGGTCCAGCCCCATCCGCGATGTCGAGATACCCTCCTCGAACAGCGCCTTGCGGGCGCGGTCGAAAAGGCTCTCCGCACCGGAGCGGGCGACCACCGCCCGCTTGGACGCCATGCCGTAGCTCTCCTTGAACGGCTGGTTGTCGCGGTCGCGCATCAGGTCGCCCGGGGACTCGTAGGTGCCGGCGAACCAGGACCCGATCATCACGTTCGACGCACCGGCCGCCAGCGCCAACGCGACGTCGCGCGGGTGGCGAATGCCGCCGTCCGCCCACACGTGAGCACCCAGTTCCCTTGCCGCAGAGGCACATTCGACGACCGCAGAGAATTGCGGACGTCCCACCCCGGTCATCATCCGGGTGGTGCACATCGCGCCGGGTCCGACGCCCACCTTGACAATGCCGGCGCCGGCCTCGATCAGCTCCCGGGTGGCCTGCCCGGACACCACGTTTCCGGCCACCAGCGGCAGGCCCAGGTCCAGCGAGGCGACCATCCTGATCGCGTCCAGCGTCTTGACCTGGTGTCCGTGGGCGGTGTCGATGACCAGCACGTCGACCCCGACCTCGGCCAGCGCCTGGGCCTTGGACGCCACCTCGCCGTTGATGCCGACCGCCGCTCCCACCCGCAGCCGGCCCGCGCGGTCGAGCGCCGGGCTGTAGATGCCGGTGCGGACGGCGCCGGTGCGGGTCAGCACCCCGGCCAGCGTCGCGTCGGTATGAGTCAGCACCGCCACGTCGAGGGGCGCGTGTTCGAGCAGATCGAAGATCTTGCGCGGGTCGGTCCCCGCGGGTGCGGTGACGAAGTCGGTGACGGCGAGGTCGCGCACCCGGGTGAACCGGTCGACCCCGACACAGGCCGATTCCCGGACCAGCCCGATGGGGCGGCCTTCGAAGACGACCACCGCGACTCCGTGCGCGCGCTTGTGGATCAGCGCAATCGCGTCCGACACCGAATCGTCGGGCGCCAGCGTCACCGGGGTGTCGAGCACCAGGTCGCGGCTCTTGACGAACTCCACCGTCTGCTGCACGGCGGGGATGGGCAGGTCCTGCGGGACGATCACGATGCCACCGCGGCGGGCCACTGTCTCGGCCATCCGCTTGCCGGCCACCGCGGTCATGTTGGCGACGACGACCGGGATGGTGGTCCCGGAGCCGTCGACGGTGGACAGGTCGACGTCGAACCGCGACGCGACATCGGACCGGTTCGGCACGATGAACACGTCGTTGTAGGTGAGGTCGAAAGCCGGGCGGTGCCCGTCAAGAAACTTCATCGTCGCTCGCTAAGCAGTGACTTCGCTTCGGTCTCCGCTCCACAGGGTGTGGAACTTCTTTCCCGGCTCCTCGTCGATCCGCCCGTAGGTGTGCGCACCAAAGAAATCACGCAGACCCTGGGTGAGGGCGGCTGGGAGCCGCTCGGTCCGCAGCCCGTCGTAGTAGGACAACGCCGACGAGAACCCGGGGATGGGGATACCCAACTGCGTGGCCGTCACCACCACCCGGCGCCAACTATCGATGGCCGCCTCAATCGCGCTGCGGAAATAGGGCGCCACGATCAGCGTCGGCAGGTCCGGGTCGTCGTCGTAGGCCTCCTTGATCCGGTTGAGGAACTTGGCGCGGATGATGCAGCCGCCGCGCCAGATGGTCGCGAGGTCGCCGGGTGTGACCCCCCAGTCGTATTCGGCACTGCCCGCCTGGATCTGGTTGAAGCCCTGCGCGTAGGCGATGATCTTCGACGCGTACAGGGCCTGCCGCACATCCTCGGTGAATTGAGCAGCATCGCTTGGCCTTTCCCCCAGATTACCGGAGGCCAAGCCGGTCGTCGCCTTGCGCTGGGCCACCGAACCCGACAGGGCGCGCGCGAACACGGCCTCGGCGATGCCGGTGACCGGTACGCCCAGGTCCAGCGCCGACTTCACCGTCCAGCGGCCCGTGCCCTTCTGCTCGGCCTCGTCGACGATGACGTCGACGAGCGGCTTGCCGGTCCTGGCGTCGGTCTGGCGCAGCACCTGCGCGGTGATCTCGACCAGAAAGCTGTCCAGGTCGCCTTTGTTCCATTCGTCGAACACGTCGGCGATCTCGCCGGCGGTTTTGCCCAGCCCGTCGCGCAGCAATTGGTAGGCCTCGCCGATCAACTGCATGTCGGAGTACTCGATGCCGTTGTGCACCATCTTGACGAAGTGCCCGGCACCGTCAGGACCGATGTGCGTGCAGCAGGGCACGCCGTCCACGTGCGCCGAGATCTCTTCGAGAAGCGGGCCCAGCGACTCGTAGGACTCCGCGGGGCCGCCCGGCATGATCGACGGCCCGTTCAGGGCGCCCTCCTCACCGCCGGAGATGCCGGCGCCGACGAAGTGCAGCCCGCGCTCGCGGATCGCCTTCTCCCGGCGGATGGTGTCGGTGTAGAGCGCGTTGCCGCCGTCGATGATGATGTCGCCTTCTTCCATGGCGTCGGCGAGTTCGTTGATGACGGCGTCGGTGGGGTCGCCGGCCTTGACCATGATGATGACCCGGCGCGGCTTTTCCAGTGCGGCAAGGAATTCCGGGATCGTCTCACTGCGCACGAAGTTGCCGTCGGAGCCGTGCTCTCGCAGCAGAGCATCGGTCTTGGCCACCGACCGGTTGTGCAGCGCCACGGTATATCCGTGCCGGGCGAAGTTCCGGGCAAGGTTCGAACCCATCACGGCCAGGCCGGTGACCCCGATCTGGGCGGTCGCAGTCTTCGAATCCGACGAACTCATGTCTCGCCTCTCAGTCGGGCCCAGCAGTAGCGGAAACTTGGGAAATACTGTCGCACAACGGCCGCGCCAGCATTCCACGGCGCTCGGCTCGGCGTCAGGCGGTGACCAATCGGTGCAACTCCGTGAGCCACGGTACGGCCAGCGCGATGGTGGGCACCACCAGCACCGCCGCCGCCGTCAGGTAGGCAGCGGCGGACAGCAGCGGGCTGTTGCCCCGGCCGGACAGCCGACGGACCCTTACCACGGTGCTGGGCCCTCCGGCGGCCAGGGCCCCCGACGGTGCGCGGCCGGAGGCGCAGGCCACCAGCGCCCGGGCCAGGGGAGTACGTCCCACCGTGCGTACCGCGGCGTCGTCGGCCAGCAATTCCACCAGCAGCTGTACCGCGCCCAGCGCATTGGCGCTGCGGACCAGCCGCGGGAACGCCGCATGGACGGCGGTGAACGCTTCCAGCACCAGGTCGTGGCGAGCCCGCAGGTGAGCCCGCTCATGGGAGAGGATCGCGGTGACTTCGGTGTCGGCGAGCGTGGCCAGCACCCCTTCGCTGACCACGACCCTGCTTCGCACTCCGGGCAGGCAGTAGGCGAGGGGCTGCTTGACGTCAAGTACCCGCAGGTCACGGGTCCCGGCGCAGGGCTGGCAGAGCGCGGCATCGTGACCGACCCCGACCAGGTCGACGACCATGCGAAGGTGCGCGCGGCGCCGCCGGGTTGCGATGGCCACTCGCACGACGGCGACCATCAGGCGCACACCGACAAGCACGGTCAGCGCGAAGACCGCGACATATGCCGTCCACAGCGGCCAGCCCAGGCGGCCCGCGGCGTCAATGATTCCGGCTGTGGGGCGCCCGTCCGGACCGGGCATCAGCAGCCGGCTCGCGATGGCGATACCGGCGCTGAAGGTCGAGAGGACCGCGGCCAGGGCGACCGCCTGCCACAGCACCATCGCAGCCCGGGGGGCGCGCAACGGCCACTTGGCACGTGCCAGCGCTGCCGGTGCCGGGCCAGCCAGCAGCACCGCAAGGATGGTGAAGGCCAGCGCGGACACGCTGTCAGTCTCCCTCAGTCGTCGGTCGCAGGTCCAGCCGATGGCGAATTGCGTTGATTGGCTTCCAGTTCGGCGAGCGCGCGGCGCAGTGCATCGGCCTCGTCAGCACCGACCCGCTCGACGAAGTGCACCAGCGCCGCATGGCGGCTGCCGGAATCCTCGGCCTGGGCCAGCGCGTCGACCATCAGCCCGGCGACCAGTTCGTCGCGGCCGTGCACCGGCGCGTAGCGGTGTGCCCGGTCATCCCGTAGCTGGGACACCAGGTTCTTCTTCGCCAACCGCTGCAACACGGTCATGACGGTCGTATAGGCCAGGTCGCGGTGCGCCGACAACGCCTCGTGGACCTGGCGAACAGTCTGAGGTTCCGGCATGGACCACAAGTGGTCCATCACCGCGCGTTCTAAATCCCCCAGCCGCGTCAGCTTGGCCATAGTTCATCTCCTGAGCGTTGAAATCAGCGTACTCCGGCTTACTACTGACTGTCGTACCCATCGGGTGGTTCTCCCACCCAGATAGTCACGCACCCCGAGCAGAACGGCGTCGCGTCGGTCGTCACACACACTTCCCTGACCCGTTGTCGACTCTACGCAATCAGTTCTTGCGAAATTAGGACAGCCTTGCCTATGCTGAGTCGGGTCGAGCGAAGAAACGGCTGTGGAGGTGTCCTGAGGGCTGCAGTGACCCCCGGCCTACTCGATCGGCGAGCCCCGTGCCCCGCGCACGGGGCTCGCCTGCTTTTGTCAGCGCATGGTGTAGACACAAGACGTGTCGTCAGCGCCCGACCCGGAATTCGTTGCCCCGTTCGACAGTGAACTCGGTCTGCAATTCACCGAACTGACGCCCGACGGCGCCCGCGCGCAGCTCGAAGTCAAGCCGAAGCTGCTACAGCCGATGGGCCTGGTGCACGGCGGGGTGTACTGCTCGATGGTCGAGAGTATGGCCAGCGTGGCGGCTTATACCTGGCTCGCCGCCAACGGTGGCGGAAACGTGGTCGGGGTCAACAACAACACCGACTTCCTGCGCGCGATCACATCGGGGACGGTGTACGGCAGGGCCGAGCCGGTGCACCGCGGGCAGCGTCAGCAGCTGTGGCTGGTCACCATCACCGACGACGACGACCGAGTGGTGGCACGGGGCCAGGTGCGGCTGCAGAACCTCGAGGCTCGGTAGTACCTCGACACTTACTCCAGCGCTGCGGCATAGCGTCCGCGTAGAGCGCTTCGCTTTTGGAGTGTGCCCGGGTGACCGCCATGTAGATGAGCCCGAACCCGATCACCAGGCCCGCCGAAGTGACCGTTCTTATTTCACAGCTTCAGCGCTCAGGGCAACCGACTCGTCGGATGCGCGAAGAGATCGATCGTTGCCTCTTACACGGGTTGGAGGCCGCACCGACGATCAACGACCGCACCCTGTCGACGTTCGCGCGCGGCGAGCTGCACTTCGCCGGGGAGCGCGGAACGTTCCTCGAGGCGCCGCTCCTGGAATACGTGAACGACGTCGCAGACGCCCGGTTCGGAATGTCGGCCTGTCCAGCGAACGGATTGAAAACCACCGGCATTCAAGTGGTGGTTCGCGTGAGCCGGCGCGCCAGGCATCCAGTACTCACCGTCTTGTCGCTGTCCGGGTACGGCGAACTCGTCCGGGCGGCCCCCGTGGCTCGCCTCCGTCAAAGTTACCCACCGCAACGGCGACCGCAAGCTCATTCGGCGTGAGTCAGGTCGGAGTAGCTGTGAGTTTCCTTGGCGAGTGCGTGGCGTGGCGCCGGTCCGGGATGCCGAGACCGGCAGGGGCGTGGCAGTATCCGAGGACATGCGTCTGACGCCGCACGAGCAAGAGCGACTCCTGTTGTCCTACGCCGCCGAACTGGCCCGCCGTCGTCGGGCCCGGGGGCTGCGGCTCAATCACCCCGAGGCTATTGCGGTGATCACCGACCACATTCTTGAGGGAGCGCGCGACGGCCACACCGTGGCCGAGCTGATGGCCAGCGGATGTGATGTGCTGAGCCGCGACGACGTGATGGAAGGAGTACCGGAAATGCTTGACGACGTGCAGGTCGAGGCGACATTCCCAGACGGCACCAAACTGGTCACCGTGCACCACCCGATCACATGATCCCCGGCGAAATCCTCTACGGCAGTGGCGATATCGAGATCAACGCCGGTGCGCAGCGAGTTGAGGTCGAGGTCGTCAACACCGGTGACCGCCCGGTACAGGTCGGCAGTCATGTGCACCTGCCGCAGGCCAATGCGGCGTTGTCATTCGATCGCACGAAGGCGCACGGCTACCGGCTGGATATTCCCGCCGCGACCGCGGTGCGCTTCGAACCCGGAGTGCGGCAACGCGTCACACTGGTGCCGCTGGGGGGCCGGCGCGAGGTGCACGGTCTGACCCTCGATCCTCCGGGCCGGCTGGACCCGGCATGACGCGGCTGTCCAGACAGCGCTACGCGCAGCTGTTCGGGCCGACGACCGGCGACCGGATCAGGCTGGCCGACACCGACCTGCTGGTGGAGATCACCGAAGACCGCAGTGGAGGACCGGGTCTTGCAGGTGACGAGGCGGTATTCGGCGGCGGCAAGGTGTTGCGCGAGTCGATGGGACAGGGGCGCGCCACCCGGGCGCAGGGCGCACCCGACACCGTCATCACCGGTGCGGTGATCATCGATCACTGGGGAATCATCAAGGCCGACATCGGTATTCGCGATGGCCGCATCGTCGGCATCGGCAAGGCGGGCAACCCCGACACCATGCACGGCGTCCACCGCGACCTGGTGGTCGGTCCCTCGACCGAGATCATCGCCGGCAACGGCAGGATCGTTACGGCGGGCGCCATCGACTGCCATGTCCATCTGATCTGCCCGCAACTGATGACCGAGGCACTGGGTTCCGGCATCACCACCATCATCGGCGGCGGCACGGGACCCGCCGAGGGCAGCAAGGCCACGACCGTTACGCCGGGTTCCTGGCACCTGGCCCGGATGCTGGAAGCCCTGGACGGCTGGCCGGTGAACTTCGCGCTGCTGGGCAAGGGAAATACCGTCAATCCCGAAGGCCTGTGGGAGCAATTGCGCGGCGGCGCATCGGGATTCAAGTTGCACGAGGACTGGGGTTCCACACCTGCGGCCATCGACACCTGCCTGACCGTCGCCGACGCCGCCGGGGTCCAGGTGGCGCTGCACACCGACACCCTCAACGAGATGGGGTTCGTTGAGAACACCCTGGCCGCTATAGCCGGACGGTCAATTCACACCTATCACACCGAGGGCGCGGGCGGTGGGCATGCGCCGGACATCATGACGGTGGCAGCGCACCCGAACGTGCTGCCCAGCTCCACCAACCCGACCCGGCCACATACCATCAACACCCTGGACGAGCACCTCGACATGCTGATGGTGTGCCATCACCTCAACCCGGCGGTGCCCGAAGATCTGGCCTTCGCCGAGAGCCGGATTCGGCCGTCGACGATGGCGGCCGAAGATCTGCTGCACGATCTGGGCGCCATCTCGATGATCGGCAGTGACTCCCAGGCGATGGGCCGCATCGGCGAGGTGGTGCTGCGGACGTGGCAGACCGCGCACGTGATGAAGCGCCGCCGCGGCGCACTGCCCGGTGACGGTGCCGCCGACAACCTGCGGGCCCGGCGCTACGTCGCCAAATACACCATCTGCCCGGCTGTCGCGCACGGCATGGACCACCTGGTGGGCTCGGTGGAGGTCGGCAAACTGGCGGATCTGGTGCTGTGGGAACCGGCGTTCTTCGCCGTGCGCCCGCACGCGGTAGTCAAGGGCGGGGTGATCGCCTGGGCCGCGATGGGGGACGCGAACGCGTCGATCCCGACCCCACAGCCGGTGCTGCCGCGCCCGATGTTCGGCGCCGCCCCGGCGGCCGCGGCGGCGTCCTCGGTGCACTTCGTCGCGCCGGTGGCCCTCGAAGCGGGGCTGGCTGACCGGCTGGCGATCGACCGGCCGCTGGTACCGGTGGCCGACATGCGTGCGGTCGGCAAGGCCGATCTGCCACTCAACGACGCGATGCCCAGCATCGAGGTCGATCCGGACACCTTCACCGTCCGCGTCGACGGCCAGGTGTGGCAGGCTCAGCCGGCCACCGAACTGCCAATGGCACAACGTTATTTCCTGTTCTGATGGCATCGCTCGCGACGCTCCTGGCACTCGCTGATTCCCGGCTGCCCACCGGCACACACGTGCACTCCGGCGGTCTTGAAGAAGCGGTCGCAACCGGCCTGGTGAACAACCTGCCCACCCTGCGGGCATTCCTTACCCGACGAATCCGCACCCACGGGTTGGTCACCGCCTCGATCGCGGTTGCGGTACAGCGCGGTGACCTGACGCTCGAGGACGCCGAGTGCGAAACCGACGCGCGCACACCGGCTCCCGCGGCCCGCGAGGCGTCGCGCAAGCAGGGCCGCGGGCTGGCGAGACTGGCGCGACTGGTCTGGCCCGACCCCGGCTGGGACCAGCTGGGGCGTCAGCCGCATCTGGCGGTCGCGGCAGGCCGCGTGGGCACCCGCAGCGGTCTACCCACGGAACACACCGCGCTGCACATCGTCTACACGACGATGACCGGCTCAGCCACCGCCGCCCAACGACTGCTGGCGCTCGACCCCGCCGAAGTGGCTGCACTGACGATCCGGCTGTCCGGGCTGTGTGAGCACACCGCCACGGCGGCCGCCGCGGGCTTGGCCGAGTTGTCCGACCCACTGCTGGACACGCTGGCACAGCAGCACGCGCAGCGCGAACGTCCACTGTTCGCCTCTTGAAAGGTCAACAATGCCAACCCATTCCCACTCACACAGCCACGCCGACCGGCCCCGACGACTGCGGAAGCCGGGCGAGCCGCTACGCATCGGGGTCGGCGGTCCGGTCGGCTCGGGCAAGACGGCACTGGTGGCGGCCCTCTGCCGGGAACTGCGCGACGAAGTGTCGCTGGCGGTGCTGACCAACGACATCTACACCACCGAGGATGCGGACTTCCTGCGCCGGCACGCCGTGCTGCCGGACGACCGGATCGCCGCGGTGCAGACAGGCGGCTGCCCACACACCGCGATCCGTGACGATATCACCGCGAACCTCGATGCGATCGACGATCTGGAAGCCGCCCACCAGCCGTTGGACCTGATCCTGGTGGAGTCCGGCGGCGACAACCTCACCGCGACGTTTTCCTCGGGCCTGGTCGACGTGCAGATCTTTGTCATCGACGTCGCCGGGGGCGACAAGGTGCCCCGCAAGGGCGGCCCCGGCGTCATGTGCTCGGATCTGTTGGTAGTCAACAAAACTGATCTGGCACCGCTGGTAGGCGCCGATCTGCGGGTGATGGCGCGAGACGCCGAAGCGGTGCGCGACGGCCGTCCCACGGTGCTGCAGTCGCTGACCGAGGACCCGGGCGCCAGCCAGGTGTTGACCTGGGTCCGCAGCCAACTGGTTGCCGCCTTCTGATGGAGTCGCGGGTGCTGCTGGTTGCCTCACCACATCGGCTGCCGCGCATCCAATGGCGGGGCGGTCTTCAGGCCAGGTGCACCGCCCCGGACACGGTGCACCTGGTGTCGACGGCCGCGATCCCGCTGGGCGGTGACACTATCGACATCCGGGTGATCGTCGAGCAGGGTGCCCGGCTTCGGCTGCGCAGTGCGGCGGCCACCGTCGCGTTGCCTGGCCCCGAGGCAGTCACCTCGCACTCCCGGTGGGAGATCGACGTGAGCGGGGACCTGGACGTGGATTTGCAGCCGACGGTCGTGGCCGGCGCGGCCCGGCACGTGTCCGCGGTGGGCCTGCGACTGCACGACGAAGGCCGGGTGCGCCTGCGCGAACGGGTACAGATCGGCCGCTGCAACGAGGATCACGGCTTTTGGTCGGGGTCGTTGCGGGCCGACCGGCACGGCGTGGCGATGCTGCGCCACCGGGTCGAACTCGGCGCCGGGTCACCGGCCGACGACGCACTGTCCGCGCCGCGCGCCATGATCAGCGAATTACACTATCCCGCAACAAATCTCATGACACAACCGGGTTCGACAGTGCTGGCGCTGGCCGGCGGCGGAACGCTGGCCACCTGGCAGGCCGACCGGCTGACCGGCTAGCGCCACCAGACCCGCGAAGACCGGTTCGGAGTTTCGATACCGATAGTCGTATGACGACCGCGTTCCATACCGTGGCGAATCATTCTGGTTCAGGCGATTCGCCCGATACGGTTCTCTGGTCGAAATCAGAGCGGTTCTCCGATGTCAGGCAGTAACGAAATATCTTCCGGTTGGCCGTTACGGAATAGAGCCGCCAGTTCATGTACTCGTCTTTTTGCCCACTCCGCATCAAACTGGTTCAACCAGTGGTATTCGTATTGAAACCGCTCTGCGCGATCTCCCACCTGTTTAGCTGCGCGGCTCGTGACGATATCTTCGCAGTACCAGTAAAGAAGGTCGTCTAGGCTGCCCGCTCTGTCGAATACGAGTTGTCCTCGCTCATAGAACGCAAAGTGGTATTTCCCGTCATCGGCGACGTAGACATTAAGGCCGTCATTAGTTCTGAGCCCTACCTCCATCGGGCGAACTCCTAACAGGTTCGACACCCGATCAATCTCGTCTTGTAAATCACTTGATCTATCGCCCGAGGGGCGGCCCGTACTCATCGAATATTCCCCTGTCTAGCAGTTCCTTGACGCTTACCCGCACGCCCTCAGGTCCCACAACCCGGAATGAACGAACGCTTGTCGACGGTCGAGTCTTGCGTGGTGGCCATGCTGCGTCCAAGCGTTACTCGCGGTGATCGGTTGTTCGTTATGACACGCGGCATCGGGAGTCGTCGAGTACGGCGGGACGTCTTGTAGCGATCTCGTTACAGTCCGTAGCATTGTGCTACAGGAGGTGCGAACATGACGAACGTCGCCGACCGAGTCACCAGGGTTGCCGCCGACCTGATGGACAGCGCCGCTGCCGAGGGTGCCCGCCAAAGCCGATCGGCCAAACAGCAACTCGATCATTGGGCTCGGGTGGGTCGGGCGGTGTCAAGCCACCAGACGGCGTCGCGTCGCCGTGTCGAGGCCGCGCTGGCCGGCGATCTGGACCTCAGCCACATGTCCGAGGATGAGGGGCTCGTCTTCAACGCCGAGATCTCAGCCGCGATCGAGGAATCCCTGGCCGGCGCCCATTACGGTGACCTGCTGGCCGCGCGGGGCATCACGACAGTGGCGCTCAACGACGACGGCGAGATCGTCGAGTACCGGCCCGACGGCACGACCTCGGTGGTCGATGTCGACGGATGAGCGATGACTTCGCGGGGCGTTGGTGAAGCGTCTCGACCTCGTCGTCGGCCCGAACGGTGCCGGGAAGTCGACATTCGTCGCGATCACGTTGGCACCGTTGGTGCCTCGCAGCGTTTTCGTCAACGCCGACGAGATCGCCAAGCGGCGCTGGCCCGATGATCCCGTTACGCATGCCTACGATGCGGCACGGATCGCCGCCGATACCCGCGCCAAGCTGATGGAGGCCGGCAGATCGTTCATCGCCGAGACGGTCTTCTCCCATCCCTCGAAGCTCGACCTGATCCGCGCAGCCCACGACGCAGGCTACGTCGTCACCGTGCACGATCCTGGTCCCCGAAGACCTGGCCGTCGAACGCGTGCAGCGGCGCGTGCGCCACGGCGGTCACGACGTCCCCGAAAACAAGATCCGCGAACGGCACCGCCGACTATGGGAACTTGTGGCCGATGCGATCGAGACCGCCGACACCGCAACGATCTACGACAATTCACGCCGCGACGGTCCCCGCATCGTCGCGCAACTGACCGCAGGCACGATCATCGGCGCACCGACGTGGCCGCGCTGGGCATCAGAGGAACTGATCCGACGCTGGCCCCGGTGAGAGAGGCTTACCTGCAACACGCGGCCAAGAGATTAGAGGCAGGCATCGTGCGGGATGCCTGCCGCGAGGCGTCGCGCCTCCGTCAAAAACGCACAGGCCTTGAGCAGCGCCGTAGCCAATCCTGACGCGCTGCGGTCGGCGACGGCCCGCGCATATCGTGACCGCGACGCGGTGACTAACCTGCTACTGGAAGGCCCGCAGCAAACAGCTAGTCAGCAAAAGGCTAGGCCGCCAACTCGAAGTCAACCACGACAGCCAGGAAAGTTGCGGTCGGGCCCGGCTAGCTGGCTTTTCGGGTGACGGCCCCGGAACTGCGCGCCTCGGCGGCCGCCTCGGCGAGTTGTTCCAGCCGTGTTCGCGCGAAGGCCTGCTGGTCGGTGATGGTCAACTGACCCCGCCGGGTGCTCAGGAAGGTCACTGTCCACGACAGCAACGTGGCGACCTTGGTCTTGAACCCGACCAGGTAGACCAGGTGCAACACCAGCCACATCAGCCAGGCGATGAACCCGCTGAACTCCATCGGGCCGATCTTGGCGACCGCGGAGAACCGCGACACCGTCGCCATCGAGCCCTTGTCGAAGTACTGGAACGGCTCACGCTCGGCCGGGTCGGCGCCGGCGAGTTCGGCCTTGATGTTGTTGGCGACGTACTTGCCGCCCTGAATAGCGCCCTGGGCAACGCCGGGCACACCCTCCACCGCAGCCATGTCACCGATGACGAAGACGTTGGGATGTCCGGGGATGGACAGGTCAGGCAGCACCTGGACCCGGCCGGCCCGGTCGAGTTCGACATCGGACTGCTCGGCGAGGTCGCGACCCAGCCGGCTGGCGGCGACCCCGGCGGACCAGACCTTGCACGCAGACTCGATACGCCGCTCGGTGCCGTCGGCGTCCTTGACGGTGATGCCATTGCGGTCGACGTCGGTGACCATCGCGCCCAATTGAATCTCCACGCCCAGCTTCTCCAGGCGCGCGGCGGCCCGCTCACCCAGCTTTTCGCCGAACGGCGGTAACACGGCCGGTGCGGCGTCCAGGAGGATCACCCGCGCCCTCGTCGAATCGATATGCCGGAAGGCGCCTTTGAGCGTGTGCTCGGCCAATTCGGCGATCTGCCCGGCCATTTCGACGCCCGTCGGGCCGGCGCCGACCACAGTGAACGTGAGCAGCTTGGCGCGGCGTTCGGGGTCGCTGGACCGTTCGGCCTGCTCGAAGGCGCTCAGAATGCGGCCACGCAGTTCCAGCGCGTCGTCGATGGTCTTCATGCCGGGAGCGAACTCGGCGAACTGGTCGTTGCCGAAATACGACTGGCCGGCTCCGGCGGCGACGATCAGGCTGTCGTACGGGTTCTCGTAGGTGTGGCCGAGCAACTCCGAGATGACGACTTTGCGGGCCAGGTCGATGTGGGTGACATTGCCCAATAACACCTGAACGTTGCGCTGCTTGCGCAGGATGACGCGGGTGGTCGGCGCGATCTCGCCTTCCGAGATGATCCCGGTGGCAACCTGATACAGCAAAGGCTGGAACAGGTGGTGGGTGGTGCGAGCGATCAGCTTGATGTCGACGTCTGCGTGCTTGAGTTTCTTTGCCGCAGTGAGTCCGCCGAACCCCGATCCGATGATCACGACGCGATGCCGTTGACGCGGTTCAACTGTGGGTTCTTGTTGGGGGCTCATGTCTCGCTGCTCCTGACGGATCTCCTTGGGCGGGCGATTGCAGTTAGCTAATACCCAAAGCGTAGTCAACCCACCCGCACAAACCCAACCGCGAGCCTGTGCAATTAGCCACACTCAGCGAATTGCGTTCGGTGGCTGCACTTTCGCTATCCGCCGAGCAGCGGGAGCAGAGCTTCAGCGAGGCCGGTGATGACTCCGGGCACGTGGCTGGTGGGGACGTTGATGATCGCGCCGTCCAAGCCGGCGGCCAGTATTTTGGCCTGAACCTGGTCGGCGATCTGTGCGGGACTGCCGACCACCATGTGCCCACGCGCGTTCTCCGGCAGCTGCTCCGGTTTGGCGTTGGCGTCAACGATCGCCGTCAGCATCATGCTGGTCTCAAGGGTGGATGGGTCGCGGCCCGCTTCCTCGCAGCGAGCCTTCACCGCGTCCATCTTGCGAGGCAGTTCATCGAACGCTGCGATGATGTTGAGGTGGTCGGCGTAACGGGCGGCGATGCCGAAGGTTTTCTTCTCGCCACCGCCTCCGATCAGCACCGGGATGCGTTCGCGGTAGCGCGGTTCGGCCGTCGCCGACTCGGCGGTGTACCACTTGCCGGAGAACGTCGGCCGTTCGCCCTCGATCATCGGACCGATGATCTGCAGCGATTCCTCGAGCCGGTTGAACCTGTCGGTGAACGTGCCGAATTCAAAGCCCAGTTGCCGGTGTTCGAGTTCGAACCAACCGGCTCCGATGCCAAGCACGGCGCGGCCGCCGCTGACCACGTCCAGCGTCGTGATCACCTTGGCCAGCAGCGTCGGGTTGCGGTAGGTGTTGCCAGTCACCAGCGTGCCCAGCTGCATCCGCTCGGTGGCGGTGGCCAATGCGCCCAGCGCTGTGTAGGCCTCCAGCATCGGCTGATCCGGGCTTCCCAGCATCGGCAGCTGATAGAAGTGGTCCATCAGGAAAAGCGAGTCGTAGCCGGCGGCTTCGGCTTCCCGCGCCTGCGCGATGACCGTGGGGAAGAGGTTTTCCACACCGGTCCCGTAAGAGAAATTGGGAATCTGGAAGCCAAGCCGAATCGCCACGGTGTTTACCGTAGCTGCCCGCGGGCGGGCCGTGCTCAGGCGAACTGCGCCAGGGCTCCGTGACTGACGTGCAGCGTCTGGCCGGTGATGTGACGGGCCGCCGGAGTGGTCAGGAACAGCGCCAGGCGCGCGATCTCCGCGGTGACGGGTGCCGGAGTTCGCGAGAGCCCTTCGTAACCCGCCTGGACGCTGCGGCCGGCGGCCACGGCGTTGACCGTGATGCCGCGGGTGCCGTACACCTCGGCCTGCCCGCTGACCCAACTGGACACGGCGGCTTTGATCGAGGCGTCCACGCTACCGGCGGGCGGGTTCTCGGTCAGCACCGTGATGATGTGCCCACCGGAGCGCAGGTGGTCGCCTACGCACTGAATCATCAATACCGCAGACAGCAGCGTGGACTCCAGCGTCCGGCGCCACGCGGTGGCCGTGTCGGACAGCGAGTACGCGCGGGGGTCACCGGCATCCCAGGCGGGCGCCGGGATGTTGACGATGGTGTCGAGGTGGTGCGGGAACAACGCCCGCGCCTCCTGCAGGCTGGCAGGGTCGGTGGTGTCACAGACGATCGCGTCGACGTCGAGTTCTTTGGCGACAACTTCGAGGTCACCACCGCGGGCTCCCACCAAGGTGACGGTGTGCCCGTTGTCACGGAAGTTCTCGGCTACTGCACGTCCTAGATCGGTGTCCCCGCCGGTGACTACAACCTCCACTGCCACGACCTCCTCGTGCTATGGCATCATCGCGGTTCATGTTACTGGACAGTAGCTAGCCGAGGAAACCGCGCGTGGCCGCGACGCGCTGACGAGTTGCATAACTATTCGGCCGTATCGTCCCGGCGTTAGGTTTGACCGATGCTGCGCATTCGGGTGCTGGCCGGGTCGGTAACGATTCTGCTGCTCGGCGCGTTGACCGGCTGCAGTTCGGGTTCCCGGCCCGGTCCGGATTCCCGCTCGATGGTGGTGTTTGCCGCCGCGTCGCTCAAGCAGGTCTTCACCTCGATCGGTGGACAGTTCGAGGCCGACAACCCCGGTGTCGCCGTCACGTTCAGTTTCGCGGGTTCCTCGGAGTTGGCCACTCAGCTGATCCAGGGCGCCGGTGCCGACGTTTTCGCATCGGCGGATACCACGCAGATGGACAGGGTGGCCGCGGCGGGGCTGCTGGCCGGCGACGCGATCAAGTTCGCGGCCAACACCCTGGTCATCGCCACCGCGCCGGGCAACCCCAAGAACATCGGCTCATTTGCCGATCTGGCGCGACCGGGGCTCAGCGTGGTGGTCTGCCAGCGGCCGGTGCCGTGCGGCGCGGCTGCTCACCGCATCGAGGACGCCACCGGGGTGCAGCTGCACCCGGTCAGCGAAGAACCGAGCGTCAGCGATGCACTCAACAAGGTCACCACCGGGCAGGCCGATGCCGCGCTTGTCTATGTCACCGACGCGTCCACCGCCGGCAGCAAGGTGACGACGATCAGGTTTCCGCAAGCCGCGCAGGCCGTGAACCTTTATCCGATCGCGGTGCTCAAGCAGGCTCCGCAGGCCGCACTGGCCGCGAAATTCCAGGCGGCTGTGACGGGTCCGGCCGGACGACAGGTCTTGGAGCGGGCGGGCTTCGCCACGCCCTGATCTGCGATGTCCACGCCATCCCATTTCCCCCGCTGGGTCTACCTACCAGCCGCGATGGGGACGCTGTTCGTCGGACTGCCGTTGCTGGCAGTCGCGATCAACGTCGACTGGACCCATTTCTGGCCGCTGATCAGCAGCGACTCTTCGACGACGGCGCTGCTGTTGAGCCTGAAAACCGCCGCGGCCAGCACCTTGCTGTGTGTGCTGTTCGGCGTCCCCATGGCGCTGGTGCTGGCCCGCAGCCGGTTGCGACTGGTGCGGATGATGCGACCGGTGATCCTGCTGCCGCTCGTGCTGCCGCCGGTAGTTGGCGGCATCGCGTTGCTCTATGCATTCGGCCGGTTCGGCCTCCTCGGCCGGTACCTCGAGGCGGCGGGGATCAGCGTTGCGTTCACCACGACTGCTGTCGTGTTGGCGCAGACCTTCGTCTCGCTGCCCTTTCTCGTGATCTCGCTGGAAGGCGCCGCGCGCAGCGCCGGGGCCGGCTACGAGGTGGTCGCGGCGACGCTCGGGGCGCGGCCCACCACGATCTGGTGGCGGGTCAGCCTTCCGCTGCTGGCGCCGGGCCTGGCGTCCGGCGCGGTGTTGGCGTTCGCGCGGTCGCTAGGGGAGTTCGGCGCGACGCTGACGTTTGCCGGATCGCTGCAGGGCGTGACCCGCACGCTGCCGCTGGAGATCTACCTGCAGCGGGTGGGAGACCCTGATGCCGCCGTGGCGTTGTCGTTGCTGCTGGTCGCGGTGGCGGCGGTGGTGGTACTTGGCCTGGGTGCGCGCCGGTTGACCGGGACTCAGGCACGGTAGCCGGCGATGAGTGGCCTGTATGTGCGCGCTGTGGCGGCCGATCGCGGCCTGGACGTGGAGTTCTCGGTGGCCGAAGGCGAGGTGCTCGCCGTTCTGGGGCCCAATGGCGCGGGCAAGTCGACGGCTCTGCATGTGATTGCCGGGTTGGTAAGCCCGAACACGGGCCTGGTGCGGTTGGGCAACCGGGTGCTCACCGACACGGCGAGGGGGATACATCTGCCCACCCACGATCGGCGGGTGGGGCTGCTGCTGCAGGACGCGCTGCTGTTCCCGCACCTCAGCGTGGTCGCCAACGTGGCCTTCGGGCCGCGCAGCCGCAGGGTGGGGTTTCGCACGGCCCGGGACACGGCGCTGCACTGGCTGCGGGAGGTGGCCGCCGAGGAGTGGGCGGACCGCAGGCCCCGCCAGCTGTCCGGCGGCCAGGCACAACGGGTCGCCATCGCGCGGGCGTTGGCCGCCGGACCCGAGTTGTTGCTGCTCGACGAACCACTGGCCGGTTTGGACGTCGCCGCGGCAGCATCGATTCGTGCGGTGCTGCGCGGGGCGGTCAGGCGCAGCGGCTGCACGGTCATCCTCGTCACTCACGACCTGCTGGATGTGTTCGCGCTGGCGGATCGGGTGATGGTGCTCGAGAGCGGCGGGATCGCCGAGATCGGGCGAACCGCCGAGGTCGTCGCAGCTCCGCGGAGTCACTTCGGAGCCCGAATCGCGGGCGTCAACCTGGTTAACGGGACGATCGGCGCAGAGGGGGCCCTGCATGCCCGGTGCGGACGTCGCTGGTACGGCACCGCGAGCACACGGCTTGCGGCCGGCCAGGAAGCTGTCGCGGTGTTCGCGCCGGTGAGTGTGGCGGTTTATCCGGACCCGCCGCACGGCAGCCCGCGCAACACCGTCGAGGTGACCGTCGCGGAGCTGGACACCCGCGGCCCCGGGGTGCTCGTGCGCGCAGCGGACCAGGCTGACGGGGCACCGGGGCTGGCCGCCGCCATCACGCTGGACGCCGCGGCGGAACTGCAGCTCACGCCGGGGGAGCGGGTATGGTTCAGCGTCAAAGCCGCCGAAGTCGCGCTGCATCCGGCGCAGGCCCGGGTGACTCGCCCTGGATGAACGGCGAACCCGGTTCGACAGACATGCCTTCGTGAAAAGCAAGGCCTTCCTTGCTTCGCGGCGTTTACACGGTAGGTTCGTCGCCATGTATCAGGTGGACCCGAACCCGTCACGCCGCAAGGGATTGTGGGCGTCGCTGGCCATCGCTGCGGCGACCGTCGTCACGATTGCGTTGCCGGCACCCTCCAGCGCCGACCCGGAACCGACGCCCACACCGACGCCGACGGTCGCGCCGCCCGCGTCTCCCACTCCGGCGTCGCCGGCGCCTGCCGCTGGGGCACCGGCGGCCACCCCCAGCCCGTCGGCCACGCCTGCACCCGGGACCACCCCCACTCCGAATGCGCAACCGGGCGACCCCAACGCGGTACCGCCGCCGGTCGACCCCAACGCGCCGCCGCCAGCTGACCCCGACCTCGGGCGGGTGACCAACGCCGTCGGCGGATTCAGCTTCATCGTCCCGCCCGGCTGGGTGGAATCCGACGCGTCCCGTCTGGACTACGGCTCGGCGCTGCTGAGTAAGGCGGCGGGCGAACCCCCGATGCCCGGACAGCCCCAGCCGGTGGCCAACGACACGCGCATCGTGTTGGGCCGGCTGGACCAGAAGCTTTACGCCAGCGCTGAGGCAACCAACCCGAAGGCCGCGGTGCGCCTGGGCTCCGACATGGGCGAATTCTTCATGCCCTACCCCGGCACCCGGGTCAACCAGGAGACCGTCCCACTCAACGCCAACGGCATCTCGGGCAGTGCGTCGTACTACGAGGTGAAGTTCAGCGACACGAGCAAGCCGAACGGCCAGATCTGGACCGGTGTGGTCGGGACTCCGGCCGGGGCGACGCCCACTGCCGGACCACCGCAGCGCTGGTTCGTGGTGTGGCTGGGCACGTCGAACAACCCGGTCGACAAGAACGCGGCCAAGGCTCTGGCCGAGTCGATCCGGCCCTGGACGCCTCCCGCGGCTCCGGCACCGGAGGCCGTCCCGGGGGCGCCGGCCCCCGCTCCGGCCGCTCCGGCCGAACCCGGCGCCCCGGCTCCCAGCCCGGCTCCGGCACCCGCCCAGGCGCCGGCGGGCGGCACTCCCGCATCGACCCAGCCGCGTAACCAACCGGCATAGCCCGAAAGCGAATCGACAGTCCATTCGTTACGCGGAAGGCGTATACCGATAGCACGGTCCAGTGATTGAGCTGGGCCTGCCACCGGAGAGGAAAACCTGATGGACGTCATGGCAGCCACTGAACTTCTCGCTCGCTCAACGACGCTGACCAGTGTGGGCTGGATCGGCTACATCATCATCGGCGCTCTCGCAGGCTGGATCGCCGGCAAAATCGTCAAAGGAGCAGGATCCGGCATTCTGATGAACATCGTCGTCGGCATCGTCGGCGCGCTGATCGGCGGTTTCCTGCTCAGCTTCGCCTTCGATACCGCTTCGGGCGGCTGGTGGTTCACCTTCTTCACCGCGATTCTGGGTTCGGTGATCCTGCTCTGGCTCGTCGGTATGGTGCAACGGCGCTGATTAGCCAGGCACCGGCCGTAATTCACGGATTCGGGCGATTGGCGGCACTCCCACCGGGTATTACTCCGAGGTCCCCTCGACAAGTTAATACCTGAAGGAGATGGTCATGGTCCTGCACATCATTGGAATGATCGTTCTCGGTCTGATCGTCGGGCTGATTGCGCGACTCATCGTCCCTGGTAGGCAACCAATGGGCTGGATCGCCACCGCATTGCTTGGAATCGTCGGCGCCTACGTCGGCGGCACCCTGGGCAGCGTCGTCTTTCCGCCGCACAAGTTCACGATCACGCCGCCCATCAACCATTCGTTCCTCGGGGCACTGGTTGGCGCGGTATTGCTGCTGTTGATCTACAAATTCGCCACGTCGCGCACTCGCACCCTGTAGCAGCGAGGTCCTCAGCGGCATGATGGATTGATGGCCACCCCGACATCCGTCAAAACCATGACCGCGTGGCAGGTGCGCCGGCCCGGGCCGATGGACAGCCGGCCGCTTGAACGCGTCACCACCGAAGTCCCGCGCCCCGGTCCGGGGGAACTGCTGGTCGCTGTGTCGGCCTGCGGGGTGTGCCGGACCGACCTGCACGTCACCGAAGGCGACCTTCCCGTTCACCGCGATCGGGTCACACCCGGCCACGAGGTGGTCGGAGAAGTCGTTCAGGCCGGTCCGGAAGCCGGCGACGAGTTCCGGGTGGGGGACCGGGTGGGGATCGCCTGGCTCCGTTACACCTGCGGAGAGTGTAAGTACTGCCGCCGGGGCGACGAGAATCTGTGTCCGCAATCCCGCTACACCGGCTGGGATGCCGACGGGGGCTACGCCGAATTCGCCACCGTCCCCGCGGCTTTCGCACACCCATTGCCGAGCGGCTACAGCGACAGCGAGCTTGCGCCGTTGCTGTGCGCAGGAATCATCGGCTACCGGTCGCTGTTGCGGGCCGAGCTGCCCGCCGGTGGCCGATTGGGGTTGTACGGATTCGGGGGCAGCGCCCACATCACCGCGCAGGTCGCCCTGGCCCAGGGCGCCGAAGTACACGTCATGACCCGCGGCGCCCGGGCCCGCGAGCTGGCGATGGAATTGGGAGCCGCCTCCGCGCAGGAGGCCGGCGATCCGCCACCGGTGCCGCTGGACGCCGCAATCCTGTTCGCTCCCGTCGGCGATCTGGTGCTGCCCGCGCTGGCGGCCCTCGACCGCGGCGGCACTTTGGCGGTGGCGGGAATTCATCTCAGCGACATACCGCCTCTCAATTATCAGCGGCACCTGTTCCAGGAAAGGCAAATCCGGTCGGTCACGTCCAACACCAGGGCCGACGCCCGCGCTTTCCTGGACTTCGCGGGACGCCATCACATCGAGGTCACCACGCCCGAATACCCCTTGGCCGAGGCGGATCAGGCGTTGGCCGCCCTCAGCTCCGGCGAGATCGCGGGCGCCGCCGTGTTGCTGGTCTAAGTGGACAGGTGCCAGACGAGGGCGGCGGCCAGGGCGCCGACACCGTTCAGCGACCAGTGCAGAGCGATAGGCGCGATGAGGCTGCCACTGCGACGGCGTAACCAACTGAACACGAAACCCGCGGCACCGGTGGCCACCACAGCCATCGTCACCCCGGCCAGCATGCCGAATACTCCACCGCCGAACAGTCGGGTGAAGCCGACGTTGTTGGTCGTCAAACCCAGCGACGTCGCGATGTGCCAGAGGCCGAACAGCAGCGACCCGGCCATCGCCACCCCGCGGAAACCCCAGGCCCGGTGCAGCGCGCCGTGCAGCACCCCGCGGAACACCAGTTCCTCGGGGATAACGGTCTGCAGCGGAATGATGACCATCGAGGCGACCAGCGCCCCCGAGATCGTCGCGTAGTGGTTGTTCAGGAACATCGGGCGGGTCATCGGCAGCACCACGCCGATCGCGATCACCGACACAACCAGTCCGACGGCCGCCAATGCGTAGCCCAGCCCGGATCTCCAGTGTTCACGACCGAGACCGAGTTCGGTCCAGTCCAGACCGCGCCATCGGACGAGGAACACCAGCCCGACGGCGGCGACCGGAACCGTCGCGATACTCGCCCAGGCCGTGGTGAAGTGCGCGACCAGGTTCGTAAGCACCAGGACGGCGATGACGACGGCAATGTCGACGTGGAGCCGAAAGCGGTCGTACTGCGGGAGGGCGGGGGCGTGATCAGGCATCGTCGCGAGTCTACCTGCGGGTCCGCTGCGCGACCTCGGCTTTGATCTCTGCCGAGAGCGCATCGGCCACCGAGAGCCGCGGCAGCAGCGCCGGTTCTGACATGCGGGCCCGAAAGACCAGTCCGATCGTCACGTCATGGCCGGGGCGATGCTCGACGGTGATGTCGTCGCCGGCGCGGACGTTGCCCGGGGAGATCACTCGCAGGTAGGCGCCGGGTATGCCGGCTTGGGTGAACGTCCTGATCCAGCCGCGCTGTTCAAGCATCGCCGCGAAGGTGCGGCACGGCGTCCGGGGCGCGGAGACCTCGAGCAGCAGGCCGTCGCCGCCGATCCGCCATCGTTCACCGATCAGCGTCCCGGTGACGTCGATGCCCTCGGTGGTCAGATTCTCACCGAACATCCCATCGGCGAGGGTGCGCTTCAGCACGGTTTCCCAGTGGTCGAGGTCTTCGCGCGCGTATACGTAGACGGCTTGATCGTCGCCGCCGTGGAACTTCGGGTTGCCGATAGCGTCGCCGGCCAGACCGCTGCCTGTCTTGCCCGGCGCCTTCACCATGACCGCGTCATCGGTGGGAACCTTATAGATGCCGGTCACCTTTGACCGCGCACGCGGGTCGGGGTTGGGACGGGACTGAGCCACGTTGACGGACAACACTTTCGGCATCTGGCCAGGGTAACGGGACCCCCGGCTGCGCACCTGCTGTCCCCGGCACTAGATGGCGAACAGCCGCCACTCGCCGGGGACGCCTTTGGGTTGATCCGGGCCGCGGTCGGTGAACTCAAGTCCAGACCCGATCACCAGATCGCGCAGCGTGCTGGACACGAGCACCTCGTTCGCCCCGGCCAGGGCGCCCACACGCGCCCCGATGTGCACGCCGATTCCGCCGATGTCATCGCCGCGCACCAGGCATTCGCCGGTGTGCAGGCCCGCCCGCACCTCAATGCCGAGCGTCCGTACCGCCTCACGTATGGCCATGGCGCAGCGAATCGCCCGCTGCGGTCCATCGAACGCCGCCAGGAAGCCGTCGCCGGCAGTGCTCACCTCCCGGCCGCGAAACGAGAACATTGCCGAAGTTTAAGCCGATCGCGGGGGCGTGCGGTGGGTCACCGAATCACTGCGACGGCCAGGTCCAACCGGAGATCTGCGGGTCGTCTTCACCATGCTCGCGCGTGTAACTGCGGGCGGACAGGCGCGCATCGACCATCCGCTGGCGCAGGCCGGCCGCACTGCTGGCCAGACCGTCCACGCGATCGATCACGTCCATCACGAGGTGGAAGCGGTCCAGGTCGTTGAGCATGACCATGTCGAAAGGCGTTGTGGTGGTACCGCGTTCCTTGAAGCCGCGAACATGCATGTGGTGGTGCCCGGCGCGCCGGTACGTCAGGCGATGAATCAGCCAGGGATAGCCGTGGTAGGCGAAGATGACCGGCTTGTCCCTGGTGAACAACGCGTCGTATTCGTTGTCGGGCAATCCGTGTGGATGTTCTGAGTCCGGCTGCAGACGCATCAGGTCGACAACGTTGACCACCCGCACGGCCAGGTCCGGCAGCTCCCGCCGCAGGATGTCGGCCGCCGCAAGGATTTCCAGCGTCGGAATGTCGCCGGCGCAACCCAGCACCACGTCGGGCTCACCGGCCGAGGTGCTGGCCCACGGCCAGATGCCCAACCCCCGGGTGCAGTGCAGGATGGCTTCCTCCATCGGCAGGTAGGACAACGCGGGCTGCTTACCCGCGACGATGACGTTGATGTAGTTGCGACTGCGCAGGCAGTGGTCTGCCACGGACAGCAAAGTGTTGCCGTCGGGTGGCAGGTACACCCGTGTCAGCTCGGCCCGCTTGTTGGCTACCAGGTCGATGAACCCCGGGTCCTGGTGCGACGCGCCGTTGTGGTCCTGGCGCCACACATGAGAACTGAGCAGGTAGTTCAAGGACGCGATCGGCCGCCGCCACGGCAACTCCAGCGTGGTGGCGAGCCACTTCGCATGCTGATTGAGCATCGAGTCGACGATGTGTACGAACGCCTCGTAGCAGTTGAACAGGCCATGCCTGCCGGTCAGCAGATAACCCTCCAGCCAGCCCTGGCACAGGTGCTCGGACAGCACCTCCATCACACGCCCGTCGGGAGCGAGGTTGTCGTCGTCAGGCTCGATTTCCGACATCCACACCCGGTCGGTCGACGCGAACACCGCATCGAGTCGGTTGGAGGCGGTCTCGTCAGGCCCCATCAACCGAAACCGGTCAGGGTTGCGCTCGATGACGTCACGCAGGAACGTGCCCAGCACCCGGGTGGCCTCGTGTGTCGCAGCCGCCGGGCGCTCGACCGCCACCGCATAGTCCCGAAAATCGGGCAGGTCCAGGTCGTGCAGCAACACGCCGCCGTTCGCGTGCGGGTTGGCGCTCATACGCCGATCACCTTGCGGTGCAAGAGCTTTCAGCTCAGCTCGCAACCTGCCGTCGCTGTCGAACAGCTCCTCGGGACGGTAACTGCGCAACCATTCTTCGAGCTGCGCGCGGTGCTCGGGGTTCTCGTGCGTGGCGGCCAGCGGGACCTGGTGCGAGCGCCAGGTTCCCTCGACTTGACGACCGTCGACCGCCTTGGGTCCGGTCCAGCCTTTCGGTGTGCGCAGCACGATCATCGGCCACACCGGCCGTTCGCTCAACAAGCCGGAGCGGGCTGCCCGCTGTATCGCCATGATGTCGTCGAATGCGTCGTCCATCGCGGCGGCCAGTTGCTGGTGCACGCTGGCCGGGTCGTCACCGGCCACCGTGATCGGCCGGTAGCCGTAGCCGCGCATCAGCGATTCCAGCTCGGCTTCCGGGATGCGCGCCAACACCGTCGGGTTGGCGATCTTGTAGCCGTTCAGGTGCAGGATCGGCAACACCGCGCCGTCGACCGCAGGATTGAGGAACTTGTTCGAATGCCAGCTGGTGGCCAGTGGCCCGGTCTCCGCCTCGCCGTCGCCGACTACGCAGGCCACCACCAGATCGGGATTGTCGAACGCGGCACCGTAGGCGTGCACCAGCGCATACCCGAGTTCGCCGCCTTCGTGGATGGATCCCGGCGTCTGCGCGGCGACATGACTGGGGATGCCGCCGGGAAAAGAGAACTGCCGGAACAGCTTTCGCAGTCCATCCGTATCTTCGCCGATTGCCGTGTACACCTCGCTGTAGGTGCCTTCGAGGTAGGCGTTGGCTACCAGACCGGGCCCGCCATGCCCGGGGCCGGTGACGTAAATGACGTTGGCGTCCCGGTTGCGGATAACCCGGTTGAGGTGGGCATAGACGAGGTTGAGCCCCGGCGTGGTGCCCCAGTGGCCGAGCAGCCGGGGTTTGACGTGTTCTGCAGCCAGGGGTTCGGCGACCAGGGGATTGTCCAGCAGATAGATCTGACCGACCGAAAGATAATTGGCGGCCCGCCAGTAAGCATGGATAAGCGCTAACTCGTCGCTGGAGAGTTTCATGGAGCTCATCTACCCAATTGTCGGGGCCTCAAATGAACTCCGTCTTACGAGCTCATTCCTCGCCGCGGGCCCTGGCCTCGTAGGCGCGGCGCTTTTCGACGTCGATCTGGTCGGTGAAGACGTGGTCGCCGCCGATCAACCGGTTCAGCGCCTCGGCGGCGCGGCGCGGCCAAAACTTCTGCGAGGTGACCATGGCCCCGGCGATCTTGGTGATCCGCACCCGCGGCTTGGGCTGGGCTACAAGCGCGACAATCGCTTGCGCGATCTCGGCAGGCTCGGCGTTGCGGAAGCCCTTCATCCCGGAGGTACCCGCCACGAGCTCGGTATTGACGAACGTGGGCAGCACCGACGAGAAATGCACGCCCGCCGAGCGGTACTCCAGCCTGGCCGAGTCGGTGAAACCAAGCACCGCGTGCTTGCTGGCGACGTAGGTGGCCAGTCCGACGATGTGCATTTCCCCGGCGAGGGAGGCGATGTTGATGACATGGCCCTGCCCGCGCGGAACCATGCGCTGGGCCGCCAGCTTGCTGCCCAGGATCACGCCGTAGACGTTGATGTCGAGGATGCGCCGAGTGACGGCGTCGGGCTCGTCGATGATCCGGCCCACCGGCATGATGCCGGCATTGTTGACCAGCACGTCGATCGGTCCGAGCTGACGTTCGACCTGATCCAGAAAATCCGAGTATGAGGCGGCGTCGGTGACATCGAGTTTGCCGTACACCTCGAGACCGAGGTCGGCACCCGACTCCTTGACCGTCGCCTCGTCGATATCGCCGATGGCGACCTTGGCACCGAGCCGGTGCAGCGCGGTCGCCGTCGCCAAACCGATGCCCCGCGCGCCGCCGGTGATCACCACAACTTTGTCGCGAACCTTCAATCCGACCGATCCCGAGTCTGTCATGCAAGACACGTTAGGCCGCTGGATACTGCAACGATGACGGAGGTGCGCGACGCCGTCCCGGCCGACGCCTACCAGGTGGCGGGTGTGCATGTGCGATCCTGGCGGTCGGCCTACCGCGGCCTGATCGATCACGACTACCTCGACGGCCTCACGCCGCAAGCGTGGGTGTCCAGGTACGACTTCGGCCGAGTCGGCCTGCGGGTGCCGTCCACCCTCGTCGCCGTTCGGGACGCCGCCGTGTGCGGCTTTGCCAGCGCGGGTCTGTCCCGCGACGATGACCTTACCGATCTCGGCGAATTGATGGCGATCTACGTGGACCCGCGCCATGTCAACACCGGCATCGGCCGTTTGCTGATCAGTGCTGCCCGGGAACGCATGCGGGCCCGCGGCTGCACCGGCGCGGCGCTGTGGGTGCTGCGGGAAAACGGCAGGGCGCGCCGGTTCTACGAGCGCGACGGCTGGCACCCCGACGGTGCGCAGCGCAGCAGGAGATACGGCAACCGGCCGGTGGCGGAGATGCGGTATCGGCGCGCGCTGTAGCGGGCAGCGTTGGCTACGGTGATGCCATGCCGGAGATGCTGCTGGATGCGGTCCGGGTCGTTGACTTGTCGGTAGGTGACGCCGACACGGTCACCCGCCTGCTGGCCGATCTGGGGGCAGACGTTCTCAAGGTGGAGCCCCCCGGCGGCAGTCCGGCCCGCACAACGCCACCGACCCTGGCCGGGGCGAGCATCCCCTTCGCCGTGCACAACGCCAACAAACGCAGCACGGTGCTGGACCCGCGCAGCGAGGACGACCGCCGGCGGCTGCACGAACTGGCCGCGGCGGCGGACATCCTCGTCGACTCCGGCCAGGCCGCCTCCTACGACACGTCCGGACCCGACTTGGCGGCTCGGCATCCACATCTGGTGGTGCTGGCGATCAGTGATTTCGGTGCGGCTGGTCCGCGGTCATGCTGGCGCGCCACCGATGCGGTGCTGTATGCCATGTCGGGATCGCTGTCGCGTACCGGTCCCACCGTCGGCACCCCGGTGCTGCCGCCGACCGGGATCGCTTCGGCAACGGCGGCGGTGCAGGCCACGTGGGCGGCACTGGCCGCTTACTACAATCGGTTGCGTTGCGGCACAGGCGATTACATCGACTTTTCCCGATTCGATGCGGTGGTCATGGCGCTGGATCCGGCGTTCGGGGCGCACGGTCAGGCTGCGGCCGGCATCCGCGGCGGCACCCGCTGGCGAGGTCGGCCAAAGAATCAGGACGCCTATCCAATTTATCCGTGCCAGGACGGTTATGTCCGGCTGTGCGTGATGGCGCCACGGCAGTGGCGCGGGCTGCATCGCTGGCTGGGGGAGCCGGAGGACTTCCGGGACCCCAAGTACGAAACGATCGGCGCACGGTTCGCGGCATGGCCGCAGATCGGCATGCTGGTCGAGGCGCTGTTCGCCGGAAAGACGATGAAGGAGTTGGTGGCCGCCGGTCAGGCACACGGGGTGCCCATCTCCGCGGTGCTCACCCCGGCGCGCATCCTGGCGTCCGAGCATTTCCGCGAAGTGGGAGCAATTACCGACGCCGAATTGCTGCCCGGCGTGCACGCGCAGGTCCCTACCGGCTACTTCGTCGTCGACGGTGAGCGCAGCGGCTTCCGGACACCGGCGCCTGCCGTCGGACAGGACGAAACCCGCTGGCTGGCCGATCCCGCACCGGTGCCACCACCATCGAATGACGTCGGGAGCTATCCGCTGCAGGGGATGCGGATCCTGGATCTCGGCATCATCGTCGCCGGCGGCGAACTGGCCCGCCTGTTCGGCGACCTCGGCGCCGACGTGATCAAGATCGAAAGCGCCGACTACCCGGACGGTCTGCGGCAGGCCCGCGCCGGCGACGCCATGAGCGAATCGTTCGCCTGGACCCACCGCAATCACCGCGCACTGGGCATCAATCTGCGCAGCCCCGAAGGCCGGGAGATTTTCAGCCGCCTGGTCGCCGACGCCGACGCGGTCTTCGCGAACTTCAAGCCCGGGACCCTCTCCTCCCTGGGGTTCGACTACGACACGCTGCGCGCGCTGAATCCGCGAATCGTGCTCGCGGGCAGCAGCGCGTTCGGAAACTCGGGTCCGTGGAGCGCCCGGCTGGGCTACGGTCCGCTGGTGCGCGCGACGACGGGTGCCACCAGTGTGTGGACGTCCGACGACGCCTGCGCCGACGGCGCGCGGCACGCGTTCTACGACGCGACCACGATCTTCCCCGACCATGTCGTGGGCCGCGTCGCCGCCATCCTGGCGCTGGCCGCGCTGATTCGTCGCGATCGCCACGGCCAGGGCGCCCATGTGCATATTTCCCAGGCCGAAGTCGTCGTCAACCAACTCGACACATTGTTCGTCACCGAGGCCGCGCTGGCGGCGGACGTGGCGGAAGTCCGGACCGACCCCAGCGTGCACGTCGTCTGCCCGTGCGCCGGCGATGACGAATGGTGCGTCGTCTCCGTCGGATCTGACGATGAATGGCGTTGTGTGGCAGAGCTTTTGAGTGAGAATCACCATGATCGCGCCGAGCTGGTGGCGGCGCTCAAGCGGTGGACGGGTGCCCGCACACCGGTGCAGGCCGCCCAGGTGCTGCAACAAGCCGGTGTGGCCGCCGGCCCGATGAACCGGCCGCCCGACCTTCTCGAGGACCCGCAACTGCTACACCGAAACCTGTTCAGCGACATGACACATCCACTCATCGCGCGGGCACTGCCCGCCGAAACCGGGCCGGCGCCGTTCCGCCACATACCGCCCGCCCCGCAACGTCCGGCGCCGGCGGCCGGTCAAGATACCCGCGAGGTCTGCGTGCAGTTGCTTGGCATGGGGGCGCAGAAAGTCGAGCGGTTGATTCACCACGGCGTACTGTTCGCACCGGAGGCACCGGACGAACTGGAGGCACGCTCGTGACATATTCGCCCGCACAGTTTTTCGTAGATGGCCGGTTTCACAGCGCCGAGTACGCCGAACCCGTGGTGGAAGCCGCGACCGGTGAACCTCTCGGTGACGGCGCCGTCGTCAGCCGATCCGACATCGACACCGCCGTGGCCGCCGCGCGCCGGGCCCTGCCGGATTGGCGCGAAAGCTCACCAGAGCATCGCGCCGGCATTCTGATCGCGATGGCCGACGCGCTCAAGACGCGCGCCATGCCCACCAGTGAACTGGTGACGCGGGAGAACGGCATGCCCATCAGGCTCTCGCGCGGCGCCAACGGTGCGTTTCCGCCGCTGCTCCTGCGCTATTACGCGCAGTTGGCCACCGAGGTTCCGGTCGAGGAGGTCCGGCCGAGCGTGACGGGACATACGATCGTGCGCCGTGAGGCCGTCGGGGTGGTCGGCGCGATTGTGCCGTGGAACTACCCACAAGCGCTGGCCGCGATGAAGGTGGCGCCCGCCCTGGCCGCGGGCTGCACCGTGGTGCTCAAGGCTTCACCCGAAACCGCTTTGGACGCATTGGTTTTCGCTGAGGCCGCCGTGGAGGCCGGGCTGCCGCCCGGCGTGCTGAACGTGGTGTCGGGCGGTCCAGCCGTCGGCGCATGCCTGGTGTCGCACCCCGGCGTCGACAAGGTCGCGTTCACCGGCTCAACGGCCACCGGACGCCTGGTCGCCGAGGCATGCGGGCGCCTGATGCGGCCGGTGACCCTGGAACTGGGCGGCAAATCGGCCGCGATCATCCTTGACGACGCCGACCTGGACTCCACGATGCGCGGACTGCGCAACGCCTCGTTCGTCAACAACGGTCAGACCTGCCATCTCAGCTCACGGATCCTGGCGCCGAAGTCCCGCTATGACGAGATCGTCGACGCGGTCGCAGCACTGGCCGAGAGCCTGAGGGTCGGCAATCCGCTGGACCCCGGTACCGAGATCGGCCCGCTGGTCAGCTCGCGGCAACGGGACCGGGTACTGGACTACATCGACGTCGGCAAGAACAGCGGCGCAAGGCTGGTCGCCGGTGGATCTGTCCCCAGGGAACTGCAGCGCGGCTGGTTCGTGGCGCCGACCGTGTTCGCCGACGTCGACAACTCCGACCGGCTGGCCCGTGAGGAGATCTTCGGACCCGTGCTGACCATCAGCTCCTACGCAAGCGACGACGAGGCGATCGCGCTGGCCAACGACACCGAGTTCGGCCTGGCCGGGACCGTGTGGTCCACCGACGTCGAGCGGGCGACGACCGTCGCGCGCGCGGTGCGCACCGGGACCATCGGGGTTAACGACTACGCCCTGGACATGGGCGCTCCCTTCGGCGGGGTCAAGGCCAGCGGAATGGGCCGCGAGCTGGGCCCGGAAGGGCTGGAGGCGTACCGCACGCTGAAGTCGATCTACCGGACGGGACCGGCCTGACCCCTTGCCAGCCGAGCGTGAAGCTGGCTTTACGCTCGCGGGCGAACGTGAAGCCAGCTTCACGCTCGGGCGGCGACGCATGCCCGGCGCCGTCGCGATAGGTTCAATCCATGCCCGTGGACCCCAGGACACCGGTGCTGATCGGCTACGGCCAGGTCAACCACCGCGACGACCCAGACCCCGACCAGCCGTCCATCGAGCCGGTCGACCTGATGGTCGCCGCGACCCGCCACGCTGCGGACCCGCAGGTCATCGAGGCCGTCGACGCCGTTCGTGCGGTGCACATGCTCTCGGCCCACTACCGCAACCCCGGCCAGTTGCTCGGCGAACGCCTGGGCCTGGCCAAATTCACCGCAGGCTACAGCCGCGTCGGCGGCAACACTCCGCAGTCGCTGGTGAACCAGGCCTGTCTGGACATCCAGCAGGGCCGCGCCGGGGTCGTGCTGATCTCGGCCGCCGAAACCTGGCGCACCCGCAACGCACTGAAGAAGCAGGGCCGCCGGCTGGTGTGGACCGAGCAGGACAACTCGGTTCCCATGCCCGAGATCGCCGGCGACGACGTGCCGATGGCCGGAGACGCCGAGATCCGGATCAAGCTGGACCGGCCCGCCTACGTCTACCCGCTGGTCGAACAGTCATTGCGCATTGCCAACGGGGAATCGGTCGCCGAACACAGCAAGCGGGTCAGCGAGCTGTGGGCGCGGTTCAGCGCGGTTGCGGCCGACAATCCGCATGCTTGGATCCGCCGGCGCCACACCGCCGAGGAGATCCGGCAGCCAGGCCCGCGAAACCGGATGGTCAGCTGGCCGTACACCAAGCTGATGAACTCCAACAACATGGTCGACCAAGGCGCCGCGCTCATCCTGACGTCGGTCGAGCAGGCGAGGAAGCTGCAGGTCCCCGCCGAACGCTGGGTGTACCCCCAGGCCGGTACCGATGCCCATGACACATCGGCGATCGTCGAGCGCGGAGCCTTGCACCGCTCGCCGGCCATCCGGATCGGCGGGCGCAGGGTGCTGGAGCTGGCCGGTGTGGGTATCGACGACGTTGATTACGTAGACCTGTACTCGTGCTTTCCCTCGGCCGTCCAGGTCGCGGCCGCCGAATTGGGCCTGGCCACCGATGATCCCGTCCGCCCACTGACCGTCACCGGCGGCCTGACCTTCGCCGGCGGACCGTGGAGCAACTACGTCACCCATTCCATCGCCAGGATGGCCGAACTGCTCACCGCCAACCCGGGGCGGCGGGGGTTGATCACCGCGAACGGCGGCTACCTGACCAAACACAGCTTCGGCGTGTACAGCACCGAACCCGGAGCGGGCGAATTTCGCTGGGAGGACGTACAACCGGCGGTGGATCGGGAACCCACCACCGTCGGTCTCATCGAGTGGGAAGGCACGGGGATTGTCGAGGCCTGGACGACGCCGTTCGATCGGGACGGACAGCCGGAAAAAGCGTTCCTGGCCGTCCGCACGCCAGACGCAGCCCGCGTGCTGGCGGTGATCACCGATCCGGATGCCGCCGCCGCCACGGTGCGCGACGATATCGCCGGGGCCAAGGTTGCCGTCGCCGCTGACGGAACCGCGAACCTCCAGTAAGCGGGCGGGTCACGGTACAGACTCAAAAATGCCCAAGTCAGGTTGGCGTGTTTATTGTCGTTTGCATACCCGGGGAGGTGATGCCACGTGCACGTGCTGGTGACCGACGCCGCAGGTACCGTCGGACGGCTGGTCGCGCGCCAGCTGATCGCTGCCGGACACACGGTCAGCGGTATCGCCGCCTACTCGCATGACTGCCTCGATCCGGCAGTCGACTTCGTCTGTGCGCCTCTGCACGACCCGATACTGCTGCAGCTGGCCGCCGCCGCCGACGCCGTGATCCACTTGGCACCGCTGGATACCAGCGCCCCGGGCGGAGCGGGCATCACCGGCGTTGCGCACGTGGCGAACGCCGCGGCGCGTGCGGGGGCCCGGTTGCTGTTCGTGTCTCAGGCCGCTGGACGCCCCGAGCTGTACCGTCCGGCGGAAACGCTGGTCGCCACCGGTTGGGCACCGAGTCTGGTCATCCGAATCGCACCACTGCTCGGCCGCCAGCTCGACTGGATGACCTGCCGCACCGTAGCCGCGGTGATGCGCACCAAAGTCTCCGCCCGACCCATCCGGGTGCTGCACGTCGAGGACCTGCTTCGATTCCTGGTCGGCGCCGTATCCAACGACCGTTCCGGTGCCGTCGACCTCGCCACGCCGGACACCACCAACCTGATCACCGCCTGGCGGGTGCTGCGATCCGTCGACCCGCGGTTGCGCCTGCACGGCGTACGCGGCTGGGACAACCTGTTTCCCGACGTCGACATCAGCGCGGCACGGGAAGTCTGGAGTTTCGAGTATGGCTGGCTCGCCGTGGACGCGGTGGTCGACACCGGCCGCGGCCTCGCCGGCCGCAGGCTCGATCCCCGCGGTGCGACCATCGGGTCGCGCCAGTTTCCAATGCCGGTGGAACCCGCGCCCCGCCCGCTCAACGATTCACTGCGCAGCGTGGCCCCCGACGGGCTCGAGGGGGAGTTCGACGATCGCGTCGATCCCCGGTTTCCGGTCTTCAGTACCGCCAGCCTCGCCGACGCGTTGCCGGGGCCGTTGACCCCCATCACGCTGGATGTCCAGTGCAGCGGGCTGCGTGCGGCGGGCCGGGCGATGGGGCGAGTGCTGGCACTGGGTGACGTGGTGGCCCAGGAGTGGGACAGCAGAGCGATCGCGGTCTTCGGCCACCGGCCCTACGTGGGGGTATCGGCCAACATCGTCGCCGCTGCACAATTGCCCGGCTGGACCGAGCACGCCGTCGCACGGCGCACCCTCGGTTCCGAGCCGCCGGCCACCGAACTGCTGCCGTTCGGGCCGCCGCAACCCGCCGGTCCGCGTGGTTCGGTTGCGAAGGCGGTCGTGACAGCGCGCTCGCTGGCGTTGCTCCGCCACCTGCGCGCCGACACCCAGGCCTACCTTTCCGCCGCGACGCAGGAGCATCTCGACGCCGGCGACCTGGCCACTCTGCCCGATTCCGCCTTGCAAGTGCGGATCCGTCTGCTGCGGGACCGCATTCACCAAGGCTGGATTCTGACCGCCCTGTGGGTGATCGATTCCGGGATCACGGCGGCGACCCTGGAGCACACCCGCGCGGGATCCGGCATCTCCGGCGTCGGCGTGATCATGGAAAGCGAGCGTATTGCCGAACAAACCGCGGCCCTGGCCGCGCTGCTGCGTGCTGACCCGACGTTGTGCGCCCTGGCCGCCGACGGCAACGTCGGCAGCATCAGGGCCCTGTCTCCGGCCGCCGCTGCCGCTCTGGATGCCGCTGTCGCCACCGTGGGACACCGCGGCCGCGGGGAAGCCGAGCTGGCCAGCCCGGCGTTCGGCGACGATCCCGGGTTACTGCTGAAAATTGCAGCCGAGACCGCGAACAAACCCGAAATCCCCTCGGCACCAAAGTCGTTGGCCCAGCGGCTGGCCGCCAGTGCCCGCGGCTCCCGGGAGCTGGCGCACGACACCACCATCCGCTTCACTCACGAACTGCGAATGACACTGCGAGAGCTGGGGACTCGCAGCGTGTCGGCGGATCTGATCGACACCGCCGACGATGTGTACTACTTGCTGTGCGATGAGCTGGTCACCATGCCCGTCGACGCCCGGCTGCGAATCAAGCGCCGGCGCGCAGAGCGGGACCGCCTGCAGGCCCAGCACCCACCCGACATCATCGACCAGACCTGGCACCCGTCGGACTGAGATTCAGGCCAGCGGTGCGTCCGGATCGGCCAGCCGCTCGGTGTCGACGGGTTCCCGGGAGCGGATCAGAGCCTTCACGTCGTCGAGCACATCCCAGACGTTGACGTTCATCCCGGCCAACACCCGGTCGTCGTCGTCGAGCCAGAGGGCGACGAACTCCCGGCCGGGGACGTCCCCGCGGAAGACCACCCGCTCGGAGCCGGATGCATGCCCGACATACTCCATGCCCAGGTCGTACTGGTCGGTGAAGAAATACGGCAGTTCGTCGTATTCGCCTGGGCGGCCAAGCATTCCGGCCACGGCAACAGCGGGTTGCTTGAGTGCGTTGGCCCAATGCTCGGTGCGGATCCGGGGTGCCGAACAGCGGATGCTGCGCGGCCGCGATGTCGCCCACGGCGAAGATGTCGGCATCGCTGGTGCGCAGGGAGGCGTCGACCTGCACGCCGCCGTCGGCCATCGCGAGCCCGGCCCGTTCGGCCAGTTCGACGTTGGGCTGGGCGCCTACCGCGACAAGCACCGCGTCGGCGGTGACGGCCGAGCCGTCGGCCAGGGTCAGGCCGGTGGCGTGACCGTCCTCGACAGTGATGCTGTCCACCTGGGCTTCCAATCGCAGATCCACGCCGTGGTCGCGGTGCAGGTCGGCGAACAGGGCCCCGACGGTTTCGCCGAGTGCGGTCAACAGCGGTTGCTTCGCGGATTCCACGACGGTGACGGTGAGGTCGCGCTGTCGTGCGCTGGCCGCAACCTCCAGGCCGATCCAGCCGGCACCCACCACCGCGAGGGAAGAACTCTGGGCCAGGACGGAATTGAGAGCGACGGCGTCGGGGTAGCTGCGCAGGTAGTGCACTCCGGCGGCATCAGCGCCGGCGATCGCAGGCCGACGCGCAGCCGAACCGGTTGCCAGCAAGAGCTTGTCGTAGACCAGCGTCGCGCCGTCGTCGAAGCCGATGGCGTGCGCGGCGACGTCCAGCGATTCCACCTGTGTGTTGAGCCTCAGGTCAACATGGTGCGCCCGGTACCAGTCCGAGTTCTGCACGGTGAAGTCGGCCAGCGACTTCTTACCGGACAGGAAATCCTTCGACAGCGGCGGACGCTCGTAGGGCAGGTATTCTTCCTCGGCGAACACCACGATCCGCCCGTCAAAGCCCTTCTGGCGCAGAGCTTCCACCGCCTTCGCCGCAGCCAGCCCTCCGCCGACGATGATGAATGTCCTCGAGCCGGTCATGATCGCTCCTTACTTTCGACTCAGCATCTCGGTCAATGACAACGCATTACGCACGGCGTGCCCACCCAGATCGTTGTTGAAGTACATCCATACGTCGCGGGCCTCGCTGGTCCACTCGGCGATACGATCGGCCCACGCGCGCAGCTCGTCGTGGGAGTAGGACCCGCTGTACATGGTGTCCTGACCGGGCCCGTGCATCCGGATATAGACCAGGTCAGTGGTGGCGCAGGGGATACACGCCAGCCTGGCGCCGCTCATCACCACGTAAGCGGCGCGGTGCCGCTCCAGCAGCGCGAACACCGCGGGATCGTTCCAGGACGGATGCCGTAACTCGACCGCGATGCGGATGGAGGGCGGCACCAGGCTCAAGAACGAGTCGAGCCGGGTGTCGTCACGTGCCTGGTCGGGATGCAGCTGCGCCAGCAGCACCCCGTGCCGGTCACCGAGGGCCTGCCAGCAGCGTTCGAACCGCTCGATCCAGGGTTCAGGCGATGCCAGCCTGCGGTAGTGGGTGAGGCCCCGATGCGCCTTGACCGACATGGTGAATCCGGCCGGCAACTGATCACGCCAGCCGGCGAACGTGGAGTCCTTTGGCCAGCGGTAGAAGCTCGCGTTCAGTTCGACGGTGTCAAAAACCTCGGCATATCGCCTTAACCGTCGGGCGGATGGCAGGCCGGCCGGGTAGAGCACATCCGTCCAGTGGTCGTAGGACCACCCGGAAGTGCCGATCCGCACGGTCATCGACGCGTCAACCGGTCACCTGCAGGCGCACGTCGTCGTCGAGCGACACGCGCACCAGCGCCGCCGCCAGTCGCGCATTGGAGCACGGTGCGAACGCCGAAAGTTCCGCCGGGTCGGTGGGGAGCTTGAGCTCTCCGGCGCCGGCGGTGGCACGCTCGTCGAAATGGGGGCGCACCCAGGTCCACACGTCCTGCACCTCACGCAGGAAGATATCGGCGCCGGTATCGCCGATTCCCTTGAACTGCTTCAACATTCGTGACACCTGTCGCGGGTCGTGATCGCAGCGGTGCGCGATTTCTCGTCAAGGCCGGCCTGCTCGGCATAGGTGGTGCCGGCCGCCTCGAGCAACCGCCGTACCCGCTGCTCTGAAGCATCCATACCGGCGGCGTACCCTCAACGTCGCGCAGCAAACCCGCACCCTCACTTGGGCGGCAGTGAACGGGCATGGTTCGCGCCGCGCGCCACCCAGGTTTGAAGCTGGCGTTTGGTTTTCACGCCATCGGCAGCGACGCGTAACCAGCCGCGGGTTTCCCGCCCTGCCATCACCATGGGACTGACGTACGCCAGCCCGAGCAACGTGTCGGTGTCTTCCTTCGGCACCCGGACCAGCAGGCCGCCCTCACTGCTGACGGCCACCGCCATGTGTCCGCCGATCAGAAACGCCAGCCCGCCGAACATCCGCATCTCGTCGATCGGCTCGGTCGCCAGCAGCTCCCGGATCCGTTCGGCCAGATCGGTGTCGTAGGCCACCTGCCTCAGTCCAGATCCACTCGAATGGTCAACAGGTCGGTGCCCATGGTCCGAACGCCAACACCGTTCAGACGCGGTAGTTTCCGCAGCCGCTGCCGTGGGTCGTCGTCGGGCAGCAGGTGCGCGGTCCCGGTGCGCCACTGCCCGCCGATGCGCACCCGAACCTTGGGATTGGCCTTGATGTTGTACACGTAGTCCGAATGCTCTCCGTGTTCGGAAACCATCCAGAACTGGTTGTCCACCACGGCGCCACCTACCGCGGTGAGCCGGGGCTGGCCCGACTTGCGCCCGATCGTCTCCAACATGGTGACCGGTAGCTTGCGGCCCAGCGGATTGACAACCATCCGTTGTATACGGTGCACGAACTGCCGTTTAACGCTCACAGCGGTGATTTTGCCACTGGGACCCCGAGTGCGCGCAGCCCCCATTCCGCTAGGACGTGGAAAGACAGTGACCGCCGCGGAATGGTGCCTGAGACCTTGAGGCTTTGCGCGGCGAGCTTGCTCCACTTGTCTCCGCACACGAAGACAGCCGCCCCCGGTGGGAGGCGGCTGTCTTCGTCGAGTGTGGGGCTACGAGCCTGGGGCTAGGTCCCGGCGTAGGCGACGAACTGACCGTTGACGAAGACGCCCCACTGGTTGACGGCCGGGTTGAACACGACCGGATATTGCGGCCCATTGAGCTCCGGTGACCACACGGCGGGAAGACCGTAGCGAACAGGGTCGTTGTAGTGCCCCGGCGGGGGGAATCCATTTTGCCCAGGGGGAAGTGGGCTGCCCGGTCCATTGCAATTGACGCCCGGTCCGCCGTTACAAATCGGCGTCCCCGGCACATAGCCCGGCCCAGGCTGCTGGCCCGGTACATTCGGTCCCGGAATGTTCGGTCCGGGCACATTCGGCCCGGGACCACCCGGTCCGGACGGATCGGCTTGCGCGAAACCGGCGCCAATTCCGAGCGCGGCTGACCCCAGTGCACCGGTCATCGCGGCGGTGGCTGCAATCTTGCTGAGCTTCATGCGAACTCCTTGTCATGCGGGTGAGACTGCCACGCGGGCAGCGCAACAGCGTTGACGTGTAGTTGTTGTTTGCCCCAACAAGGGGTAGCCCGGCGCCGAGTGGGCTAAACGTCTTCACCCGGGATTTCTTCAGGAACCTTCCAGGTACTTGACAGATTTCGCCGGGCGGCCCGCGAGCTGCCCGGCGGGTCTCAGGCGGCGGCCGTTGCCATTTGCGCCATCGGTTCCAGGGCCTGGGCAACGATCTCGGCGACATCCGTCATGGGTTTGACGGTCAGCGCGTCGAGCACTTCGGCAGGCACGTCATCCAGATCGGGCTCGTTGCGCGCCGGGATGAAAACGGTTGAAAGCCCGGCACGTTGGGCGGCCAGCAGCTTCTGCTTGACACCGCCGATGGGCAACACCCGGCCGTTGAGGGTGACCTCGCCGGTCATGCCGACATCCGCGCGGACTTGGCGTCCGGTGGCCATCGACACCAGCGCTGTCACCATCGTCACCCCTGCGGACGGACCGTCTTTGGGCACCGCGCCCGCGGGCACGTGCACGTGGATGCGGCGATCCAGCAGCTTGGGGTCCACACCTAACTCGTCGGCGTGCGAACGCACGTAGGACAACGCGATCTGCGCGGACTCCTTCATCACGTCGCCCAACTGCCCGGTGAGCTGCAGGGCCGGCTGGCCTGGCCCGTCGGTGGCGCCGGCCTCGATGTAGAGGACGTCACCACCGAAGCCCGTGACGGCCAGACCGGTGGCCACACCGGGCACCGCGGTCCGTTCGGCCGATTCCGGGGTGAACCGCGGACGGCCAAGATAACCAACCAGGTCGGGTTCGTCGACCACGAGTGGGTCACCGGTCCCGTCCGATCTGGAAGCGAGTTTGGTGGTCACCTTGCGCAGCGCCTTGGCCAGCAGCCGTTCGAACTGCCGAACGCCGGGCTCGCGGGTGTAGTCGGCGGCGATCCTGCGCAGCGCGGCATCCGTGACCGTGACCTCGTCCTCGGTCAGCGCCGCCCTCTCCCGCTGCCGGGGCAGCAGGTAATCGCGGGCAATGGCGACCTTGTCATCCTCGGTGTAGCCGTCGATGTGCACCAACTCCATGCGGTCCAGCAGGGCCGAGGGAATGTTCTCGACCACGTTGGCAGTGGCCAGGAACACCACGTCGGACAGGTCCAGATCCAGATCCAGATAGTGGTCGCGGAAGGTGTGGTTCTGCGCAGGGTCGAGCACCTCGAGCAACGCCGCACCCGGGTCGCCCCGGTAGTCGGAGCCGACCTTATCGATTTCGTCCAATAGCACAACGGGATTCATCGATCCCGCTTCACCGATGGCCCGCACGATGCGGCCCGGCAGCGCACCCACGTACGTGCGCCGGTGCCCGCGGATCTCCGCCTCGTCTCGCACCCCACCGAGGGCGACGCGAACGAACTTGCGGCCCAGGGCACGGGCCACGCTCTCACCCAGTGAGGTCTTACCGACACCGGGTGGACCGGCCAGCACCATCACCGCACCCGAGCCGCGTCCGCTCACGACCTGCAGGCCGCGCTGGGCGCGACGGGTCCGCACGGCAAGGTATTCGACGATGCGGTCCTTGACATCGTCCAGGCCGTGGTGGTCGGCGTCCAGGATCCCACGCGCCGCCGCCAGGTCCGTCGCGTCCTCGGTCCGGACATTCCACGGCAAGTCGAGGACGGTGTCCAGCCAGGTGCGGATCCAACCACTCTCCGGGCTCTGGTCGCTGGCTCGCTCCAGCTTGCCGACCTCGCGCAGCGCGGCTTCGCGCACCTTATCGGGCAACTCCGCGGCTTCGACACGTGCCCGGTAGTCTTCCAAAGACCCTGCGCCGTCGTCGGTTTCCCCGAGTTCCTTGCGGATGGCGGCCAGCTGTTGGCGCAGCAGGAACTCCTTCTGCGTCTTCTCCATGCCTGCTCGCACGTCGTCGGCGATCTTGTCGTTGACCTCGGTTTCGGCCAGGTGCTCGCCGGTCCACTCGATCAGTACGCGCAGTCGCTCCCCGACATCGACCGTCTCGAGCAGCTGCCGCTTCTGCACATCGCTCAGGTACGACGCGTATCCGGACGTGTCCGCCAGCGCGGACGGGTCGGTCAGGCTGTTGACGTAGTCGACGATCTGCCAGGCCTCACGGCGCTGCAGGATCGCCAGCAGCACCTTCTTGTATTCCGCTGCCAGCGTCTTGATTTCGTCAGTCACCTCGGTCTCGGCGACCTCGGTCACCTCGACCCACAGCGCGGCTCCGGGACCGGATGCGCCCGCGCCGATCTGGGCACGGAGTTCACCGCGCACCACCGCGGCCGAACCGCCGCCAGGCATACGTCCCACCTGCAAGATCTTCGCGATCACACCGTGCGACGGATACCGGTCGTCCAGCCGGGGCGCGATCAGCAACTGCCCTGAATCGCTGGCACGGGCAGCGTCGATTGCCGCTCGCGCAGCGTCGTCCAGTGCGATCGGCACCACCATTCCGGGCAGCACGATGGTGTCGGTGACGAACAGCACGGGAACCGATTTGGCTTGAGCCATCAATCCTCCAAGAGTTGAGTCTGCTTCGCTTAACCCAGCCGGGTCCGGATTTGTTCCGCATCCGAATACGCCCCGCGCGGTAATTGGGTGGTGCCGCTCACACCCGTCCGCGTGCCCCGGACCCGGAGGACTCCGGCATGGGTGGGCACCGGCGCGAGCGAACGACGCACCAGGTACCTCACGCACTATCCGCCAGTCTGTTCGAACTACGTGGAGCCCGGTCAGGCCTTCAACGATCTGGTGCGCATCGCGCTATCGCGGCACCAGCCGCCGAAGCTGGGTGACATGTGTGGGCGCAAGCTCCTGCAGGCACGTCACACCCAGTAACGCCATGGTGCGGATGACTCCGCTCTCGAGAATCGAAATGGCCCGACGGACGCCGGCTTCCCCGCCGGCCATCAGCCCGTAGAGGTAGGCCCGCCCCACCAGCGTGCAGCGCGCCCCCAGGGCGATTGCCGCGACGACGTCGGCGCCGGACATGATGCCGGTGTCCATCAGAATCTCGGTGTCCCGGCCCAGCTCGCGAGCCACCACGGGCAGCAGGTGAAACGGCACCGGCGCCCGATCAAGTTGCCGGCCACCGTGGTTGGACAAGACGATCCCGTCCACACCTCGGTCGACGACGGCGCGGGCATCGTCCAGCGTCTGGATCCCTTTGACGACGAGCCTGCCCGGCCACTTCGACTTGATCCAGGCCAGGTCGTCGAAGGTGACACTGGGGTCGAACATGGTGTTCAGGTACTCGCCGACGGTGCCTGACCAGCGATCAAGAGACGCGAAAGACAGCGGTTCGGTGGTCAACAGATCAAACCACCAGTGCGGGTGCGGCACAGCGTCGAGGACGGTGCGCAGCGTCAGTGCCGGCGGGATCGACATCCCATTGCGCACGTCGCGCAATCGGGCCCCGGCGACCGGGACGTCGACGGTCACCAGCATGGTGTCGAAGCCCGCATCCGCGGCGCCCTGGACCAATGCCATCGACCGCTCGCGATCGCGCCACATGTACAGCTGGAACCACTTGCGGCCATGCGGGGCGGCGGCCATGAGGTCTTCGATGGCCGTGGTGCCCAGCGTGGACAGCGAGAACGGGATGCCGGCTGACGCGGCGGCCCGGGCACCGGCGATCTCGCCCTCGGCGTGCATCAAACGCGTGAACCCGGTCGGCGCGATCCCGAACGGCAAGTCCACCGGGGCGCCCATCACATCCCAGCCGGTTGACACCGTGCTCACGTCGCGCAGGATGGTCGGGTGAAATTCGATGTCGCGGAACGCTTGTCGAGCCCGCTCAATGGACAACTCGCCCTCGGCGGCGCCGTCGGTGTAGTCGAACGCCGCCCTCGGGGTGCGCCGCTTGGCAATTCGCCGCAGGTCCTCGATGGTCAGCGCGGCGTCCAGGCGCCGTGCGGTGCGGTTCAACTGTGGCCGCTTGAACTGGATGAGCGGAGCCAGATCCCGGATTTTGGGCACCTGCCGCTTGACCGCCATTCGTTCATCTAACCAGTGTGCGACGGTGGAGGGATGTTCGATTTACAGCGCTTCGTGGACGCGCAGGCCCGGGTGTACGACACCGTGCTCGACGAACTGCGCGGCGGACAAAAGCGCAGCCATTGGATGTGGTTCGTGTTTCCGCAACTACGCGGGTTGGGTGGCAGTCCGACGGCGCAGCGGTACGGCATCGCCTCGCTGGAGGAGGCCCGCGCCTATCTGGACCATGAACTGCTCGGGCCGCGACTGCGCGAGTGCGTGAGGCTGGTCAACGATATCCAGGGTCGCTCGGCCGGGCAGATCTTCGGCTGGCCCGATCAGCTCAAGCTGCGTTCGTCGGTGACGCTGTTCGCCCGGGCAACCGATGACAACCAGGACTTGATTGCGTTGCTGGATAAGTACTACGGCGGCGAGCCGGATCCGCTGACGCTGCGGCTGTTGGCTTAGGGACGCAGAATCCGCCAGCCGTGCGGTTCGATTTCCACGGTGTCGACAAACTCCTCGGGGGGCGCCGTCGAGCCGGCGATCAGTTGGGCTTGGGCTGTGCCCGCCTTCGGCAGCGACACCCGCAGCGGCTTGTCGTCGATGTTGAGCGCGACCAGTAGCGCGTCTCGACCATTGCGGGACTCATAAACGTAGTGCTTGTTGTCGAGGCGCACCGCACTGGTCCTCGCCGTATGCAGCCAGGGGTGGCGGCGGCGCAGACCCACCAGGTACCGGTGCAGCGCCCAGACGTCGGCCCCGCACTCATCCAATGGCAATGGGGGAGAGGGGAATTCGGGCCGCACCACGTCGTCGCCTCCGTAGCGTTCTTCCTTGACTCCGCGGAAGCCGAATTCGTCGCCGGCATAGATGCTCGGCACGCCCCCGGTCGTCAGCAGAATCACCAGCGCATGGGCGGGATGAGCGGGGTGCTCTAGCCGGCTCGCGATGCGGGTGACGTCGTGGTTGCCGATGAACGTTTGCGGCACAAAGGATTCCAGAAATGAGTTGTGGCGCTGCAACGCCCAGTCCAATTCGAAGAAATTGCCGTCGTTAAGGCTGCTCCAGATCGCCTTCCACAGCTCGTACTGAGTGGCTGAGTTGAACTTCGCGCCGTCGACGACGGCAGCATAGTCGCCGTGGATCAGTTCACCGACGAACCAGGCATCGGGATAGCGGCTCCGGACCGTGGGTAGCACTTCGGCCCAGAACCGTTGCGGCATAGTGTAAGCAGCATCCAGGCGCCATCCGTCGGCGCCGCGGTCCAGCCAGTGCGTCATCACCTCGGTGACATAGTCAGCGACCGCTGGGTCCTTATGGTTGAGGGCGATCAGCTCCGCGTGGCCTTCGAAATTGTCACCGCTGAACCAGTGTGCCGATTCGGGGTCGCGGTAGCGGGGGAAGTCCGTGCCCACGTGATTGAACACGCCGTCCAGCAAGATCCGTAGACCCCGTTGGCGCGCCTGGCCGACCAGATAGTCGAAGTCGGAATCGTCACCGAGGCGCGGATCGATCCGAAAGTGGTCGGTCGTGTCGTACCCGTGGGTGCGGGAGTGGAAGACCGGGCCCAGCGCGACGCCGGATGCGCCCAGCGCAATGGCGTGGTCAAACCAGTCGACCAGCCGTCGCAGGCGGTGTTCCCCCGGGCCCGGCGGATCTTCCGACGGAAAGGCCCCGACGAAGCCCAGGGGATAAACCTGCCACCAGATCGCGTGTTCGATCCACGAGGGTCCGGTCGTACTCAGCCGACCGCCGCCAGTATCTGGGCGGTGCTGATTGCCTGTGCCACCCCCGAAACGATAGCCGCCACCTTCAGCGCCTCCAGGATGGCCTCCCGGCCCACGCCGGATTCCCGCAGCGTGTGCTCGTGGGCGACCACGCAGTGGCCGCATCCGTTGATGGAGGACACAGCGAAGCTCCAGAGTTCGAAGTTCGCCTTGTCCACACCGGGATTGCCGATGATGTTCATCCGCAGCCCGGCGCGCAGGTCGTCGTAGGCGCCGTCCAGGAAGCCGCGGCCGCGGTAAAACACGTTGTTCATGCCCATGATCGACGCGGCGCCCAGCGCGGCGTTGTAGGCCTGCTCCGAGAGGGTGTCGGCCGCTTCGGCGCCAATCTCGCCCAGCACCTGAGCGTTTCGGGTGGCAGCGGCACACGCCAGCAGGGTTCCCCACAGCTGTTCTTCGTTCAATGCCGTGGTGCGGGTGATAGAGCCCAGGTTGAGCTTGAGATCCTTGGCGTATTCGGGCAGGGCGGCCTTCAGGTTTTCGACGCTCATCAGGCTGACGCCTTCAGCAGTTCTCCGGCATCGATCGTCGGGTCACCCTTGCGCCAGTTGCACGCGCACAGCTCGTCGGATTGCAGGGCGTCCAGCACCCGCAGCACCTCGTCGACGTTACGCCCCACCGAACCGGCCGTGGCAGAGACGAATTGGATCTCGTTGTTCGGGTCGACGATGAAGGTGACACGGTCGGCAACGCCGTCGGCGTTGAGCACGCCGGTTGCCTGGCAGAGTTCGCGCTTGATGTCCGACAGCATGGGGAAGGGCAACTTCTTGAGGTCCTCGTGCTGCACCCGCCACTGGAAGTGCACGAACTCGCTGTCGATCGAGACGCCGAGCACCTGCGCGTCGCGCTCCTCGAACTCGTCGTTCAGCTTGCCGAAGGCAGCGATTTCAGTGGGGCAGACGAAGGTGAAGTCCTTCGGCCAGAAGAACACCACCCGCCACTTGCCGGGATGGTCGTCGTTGGAGATGGTGGAGAAATAGTCGCCCGGCTGCTGCGCGTCGACCTTGGACAGGTCACCGCCGATCAGGGCGGTCAGCTGGTATGCGGGGAATTGCTGGCCGATCGTCAACAGAGACATGACGCTCCTTAACTGGATCTATTCAAGATTAGAGGGTGATGTCACTATGGTGCCGCGACCAAGCTGTGAAGTAAAGGTGATTTATCGCACTATACTAATCGGCATGTCCGATAAGAGCTTCCAACCTACCCTGGCCGGCTTGCGGGCCTTTGTCGCGGTGGCACAGAAACGTCATTTCGGCGGCGCCGCAACAGTTCTCGGCCTCAGTCAGTCGACTCTATCCCAGGCGCTGGCGACGCTGGAGACCGGGCTGGGCACCAGTCTCGTCGAGCGTTCCACCCGCCGAGTTCGCATTACGCCCGAAGGTGAACAGTTGTTGCCGCTGGCTCGCGCGGTCGTCGACGCGGCGGAGGCTTTCACCAAAGCTGCGACCGGAGCCGGCGATCCGCTGGCCGGCAGGACGCGGCTGGGATTGATCCCCACCGTGGCTCCCTACGTGCTGCCGGCCGTTCTGGCCGGGCTGCCGCGCCGTCTGCCCGCCCTGTCCTTGCGGGTCGTCGAAGACAAGACCGAGCGTCTGCTGGGCCTGCTGCGCGACGGCGCGCTGGACGCGGCCGTCATGGCGCTGCCGGCGAGTTCCGCGGGCCTGACCTCCATTGCGATGTACGAGGAGGATTTCGTGCTGGCGCTGCCTCCGGGACATGCACTGGCGGGAAAGCAGCAGGTATCGCCTGGCGTGTTGGCGGAGTTGCCGCTGCTGCTGCTGGACGAGGGCCACTGTCTGCGCGATCAAGCGTTGGACGCGTGCCGCGAGGCCGGGGTTCGCGCCGAGCCGGCCGACACCCGGGCGGCCTCCCTGGCGACCGCGGTGCAGTGCGTGGCCGGTGGCCTGGGCGTGACGTTGATCCCCGAGACGGCGGTCGCCGTCGAAACCGCCCGCAGCAGTGTCGGTCTCGCCCGGTTCGCGGCACCGCGCCCGCACCGGGAAATCGGTTTGGTGTTTCGGTCTTCGTTCGGCCGCGACGAGCCCTACCGACGGCTTGCCGGGATCATTGCCGAGCTGATCGACGACAGCGTTAGGTTCGGCGGATGGAGAAAGTGATCGTGGTGTTGCGGCGGGCCGAATTCGACGACGACTGGTGCGCCCGGCTGCGAGGCCCGGTGGCCACCGGACTATCAGGACTAGGCCTGCCCGGGCTGACGGTCAACGTCCGCGACAGCGCGGTGCGCGACTCGCTGATGACGCTGACGACGCTGGACCCGCCGGTCGCGGCGGTGGTGAGCGTGTGGACCCAGCAGTGTTACGGCGAGCAGATGACGGCGGCACTGCGCGTGTTGGACGCCGAATGCGAGCGACTCGCCGCCTACCTGGTCACCGAATCCGTACCCATGCCCGGTCCGGAATCCGAATTCGGTTTACGCACAGCTGGTTTGGCGAATATTGCATTGCTGCGCCGACCGGACGACCTGGACCAGGCTACCTGGCTCGACCGCTGGCAGCTCAACCACACCCCGGTGGCCATGGAGACTCAGTCGGCATTCGGTTACACCCAGAACTGGGTGGTCCGCGCGCTCACCCCGGACGCTCCGGGAATCTCGGCCATCGTCGAGGAGTTGTTCCCGCTGGAGGCGGTCAACGACCTCAAGGCGTTTTTCGGCGCCGCCGACGACGCCGACCTGCAGGACCGGGTGGGCAAGATGGTGGCCAGCACTTCCGCCTTCGGCGCAAACCAGAACATCGACACGGTGCCCACCAGCCGCTATGTGATCAGGACTCCGTTCCGAGAGAGGTGAGGAAGCAGATGACGACGCTCGAGGATGCGGTGGCGCTGGCGGCGCCTGAAAGTGGCCTGGCGGTGATCGCCACGGTGCGCGCGGACGGCACCGTGCAGGCGTCGCTGGTGAACGTCGGCCTGCTGTGGCACCCGGCCGGGGGAGAGCCCGTGCTCGGCTTCACCACTTACGGCAAGGTCAAGCTCGCCAACCTGCGGGCGCGGCCGCAGCTGGCGGTGACGTTCCGCAATGGCTGGCGGTGGGCCACCGTCGAGGGCGTGGCGGAGTTGGCCGGGCCCGACGACGCGCGGCCGTGGCTGTCCGGCCCGGACCAGTTGCGACTGCTGCTGCGCGACGTCTTCATTGCGGCCGGTGGCACCCACGACGACTGGGATGAATACGACCGGGTGATGGCCGAAGAGCGGCGCGCGGTGGTGCTGATCGCGCCGACCCGCGTCTACAGCAACGGATAGGCTGCCGAGCGTGACGCTGCTGGTCGATGACGACAACCGGGTCCGCACTCTGACGCTGAACCGGCCGGAGGCGCTCAACGCGTTCAACGAAGCGCTCTACGACGCGACCGCACAGGCGCTGTTGGATGCCGCGGCGGACCCCCAGGTTGCCGTCGTCGTGCTAACCGGGGCGGGCCGCGCGTTCAGCGCCGGCACCGACGTCGCGGACATGCAGGCGATGATCTCCGACCCCGAGTTCAAGCCAGGAAAATACGGCTTCCCCGGCTTGATCGAGGCGCTCAACGCCTTTTCCAAACCCCTGATCTGCGCTGTCAACGGTGTCGGACTGGGCATCGGTACCACCATCCTCGGCTACGCAGATCTGGCCTTCATGGCGACCACGGCCAGGCTGAAGTGCCCGTTCACCAGCCTGGGTGTGGCACCCGAAGCGGCGTCCTCGTATCTGCTGCCTGCGCTGGTGGGCCGGCAGAACGCAGCGTGGCTGCTGATGTCCTCAGAGTGGATCGACGCCCAGGAAGCGTTGCGGATGGGATTGGTGTGGCGGGTCTGTGAGCCCGACCGGCTTCTACCGGAAGCCCGCCGGCATGCCGACATCCTGGCAGCGAGGCCGATTTCGAGTCTGATGGCGGTCAAACACACCATGGTGGAGCCGCTGCGCCCGCAGATCGCGGCCGCGACGGCGCGCGAGAACGCGCACTTCGCGGAACTGATGGGTGCACAGGCCAACGCGGCGGCGTTGGCGGATTTCGGGAACCATCGGGGTCAGGCGGACGAGGCGGACTGCAATTCGACGTGATTCATGCGGGCAGCGGAAATGATGGCCCGCAGCGTACGGCGACAACGCCCGCAATCACCCCCGGCCCCGCAGAGGGCGGCTACTTCTTTCGAGGTCGACGCGCCCTGCGCCACGGCATCACACACCGTCTGGTTGGTGGCTCCGACGCACAGGCACACGTACATCAGCGAAGACCACCCGCACATGCCGGGGGCGCGTACTGTGTGGTCATATTAGCGGAGTCTAACCTAAGTTGGTTAGCGGAGTCTAACCTAAGTAAGAACACGTGGTCACGGTTGCGCCTCGGTGAAACGCGCCGAGTGCGCAGTTAAGCGTGGGCTCACTCGCCTCGGCTGCACTAGATTGAAACCGGCACCCAACGGTGCCGCTCCACCCGCGCGGCGCGCCACAGCCCAGGCCCGCCCGCGGACTCGACGACAGCCTCCACACCGTAGGAGTGACCATGCAAGGTGACCCAGAAGTGCTACGTCTGCTCAACGAGCAGCTGACCAGCGAACTGACAGCCATCAACCAGTATTTTCTGCACGCGAAGATGCAGGAGAACTGGGGCTTCACCGAACTGGCGCAACACACCCGGGCGGAGTCGTTCGACGAAATGCGGCACGCCGAAGAGATCACCGACCGCATTTTATTGCTCGACGGCTTGCCGAACTACCAACGCATCGGCTCGTTGCGGGTCGGCCAGACCCTACGCGAGCAATTCGAGGCCGATATCGCAATCGAAATCGAGGTGCTGAATAGGCTCAACCCTGGAATAGTCATGTGCCGTGAAAAGCAGGACACCACCAGCGCTCAGCTGCTAGAAAAAATTGTTGCCGACGAAGAACTCCATCTCGACTATCTTCAGACGCAGCTGGAATTGATGGACAAACTTGGAGAGGCGCTGTACTCCGCGCAGTGCGTCTCCCGGCCGCCAACTTAATCCGGGGCCACGCGCGGGCTCCACCATCGACGGGAGTCAACGATGACGAGCCCGGCCGCACAGCCGACGACCTCCGTCGGCCCGCCATCCCCGTGCGCTTCGATCAGTCCGCTACGCCGCAATGTCATATTCGCGGCGCTGATGTTCGCCGTCCTGGTCGCGGCCAGCAACCAGACCATGGTGGTGCCTGCACTGCCCACGATCGTGGAAGATCTGGGTGACCCCATCCACCAGTCCTGGGTCGTCGCCGCGTACCTGCTCGGTGGAATGGTCGTCATTCCGGTAGCGGGCAAATTCGGTGACCTGCTGGGCCGCAAACGGGTGATGCAAAGCTCGCTGGCGCTTTTCCTGGCCGGCTCGGTGCTGTGCGGAGTCTCGGACTCGATGGCCATGTTGTCGATCTCGCGCGCGTTGCAGGGTATCGGCGGCGGTGCGGTCTCCGTGACCGCCGCGGCACTGATCGGTGAGGTCTTTCCGCTTCGCGACCGGGGCCGCTATCAAGGGATCCTGGGCGCGGTGTTCGGAGTAACCACGGTCGCCGGCCCGCTCTTCGGTGGCATTTTCACCGACTACCTGAACTGGCGATGGGCGTTCTGGGTCAATGCGCCGGTCACGGTCACCATTTTGGCGCTCACCGCGGTCGCCATCCCGGCGTTGCCCCGCCGCCCCAAGCCGGCTATCGACTACCTCGGGATACTGCTGATCGCCGCGGCCATGACCGCGCTCATCATGGCCACCAGCTGGGGCGGTACCAACTATGCCTGGGGCTCGGTGCAGATCATCGGGCTGTTCGTCGGGGCCGTCGTCACGCTGGGCGTCTTCGTCTGGGTGGAAAGCCGGACCGCTGCCGGCATCCTGCCGCCGCGGCTGTTTCGCAGCCCGGTTTTCGCGGTGTGTGCGGTGCTGTCCTTGCTGGTCGGCTTCGCGATGCTGGGCGCACTGACTTTCGTGCCGATGTACCTGCGCTATGTCGACGGCGTCTCCGCGACCAGCTCGGGTCTGCGCACATTGCCCATGGTGCTGGGCCTGCTTACCACGTCGCTGGCCGCCGGCATTCTGGTCGGCCGAACCGGTCGATATAAGATCTACCCGCTGGCGGGTACCGCGCTGATGGCCGTCGGATTCCTGCTGATGGCGCGGATGGACGAGTCGACGCCGTGGCCGGTCCAGGCGTTCTACCTGGTCATCCTCGGAGCCGGTATCGGCTTTTCCATGCAGGTGCTGATTCTCATTGTCCAGAACACGTCGCGATTCGAGGATTTGGGCGTGGCCACCTCGGGTGTCACCTTCTTCCGCGTGGTCGGCGGTTCTTTCGGCGCCGCGATATTCGGCGCACTATTCGCGAACTTCTTGAGCCGGCGAATAGGATCGGCGTTGCTCGACGGCGGGGTGTCCGCGACTGTCGCGCATTCTCCTGGCGCCCTACACCGGCTCCCACAAAACGTGGCCGCCCCGATTGTGCGGGCATATGCCGGTTCTCTCGCACAGGTGTTCCTCTGTGCGGCGTTCATCGCCCTGGTCGGATTCATCTTCGCGCTCTGTCTTCGGGAGACGCCGCTTACCGACATCCACGACAGCCCCGGTTGCCTGGGGGACGGCTTCGCGGTGCCGAGAAACAAATCGCCCGAGGATGTCCTGGAAATCGCAATCGGACATTTGCTGGCCGAGGCGCCGACAGTGCGATTGGACGATATCGCCAAGCAACCTGGTTGCGAGCTCGACGTGGCCGGGCTGTGGGGCGTGCTGAGGATTTGTCAATACCAGCGGTTCTTCGAATCTGCGCAGCTCACCGACATCGCCAGTCATATGCATGTGCCTCCGCAGGTGCTCGAACCGGTCTTCGACCGCCTGGTCGAGGCTGGGTACGCGCTGCGCGACGGCGACAGACTGTCGCTCAGCCCGGCGGGGCAGCGGCAGGTCGACTCGCTGTCGGGGCTCATCCGCCAGTGGCTGACTGACCACTTGGAGTTGTCGGCCGACTTCGCCGAACAGCCGGGGCATGACGAATTCGATGCGGCCCTGCAGCGCATCACCGACGGGGTGCTGGTGCAACGCGACTGGTACCAGGACCTCGACCAGTTGGCGGAGCCACGCGCGCTGGCGGGTTGAACGCACGTCATCGGGAGCATCCACGGAGCCGCCGCCCTGCCCCAGATGGGCCCTTGCCGCGTTCGCTTTTCAAGCCCTAGCCGTCCCCGGTGTGCGCGGGCGTACCATCTCGCCATGAGCCGAATCGGAAGTTTCGCCGATGACGATGTGGCCGGCTGGGTCCTGAAATCGCCTGAACTGGGCGGCGCCATGGCGAATTTCAGCCGAGCCGTCTACACCAGCAACAGGTTGCCGCTGCGCACCCGCGAAATTGCGCGTGCCGTGATCGCCAACAACAACGAATGCGTTGTGTGCGCCAACACCCGCGACGCCGACGGGCCGGCCGCAGGAGTCGATGAGGAGCTCTACGACCACGCCACCGAGTGGCGCACCTGGGCGGGCTACAGCGAGCAAGAGCGGCTGGCGGCCGAGTTCGCACACCGCTTCTCCACCGATCACACCGCGCTGCGCGACGACGAAGACTTCTGGACCCGGGCCAATGAACATTTCTCCCAGGAGTTGCTCGCCGACCTGGCGATCTCGTGCGCGCTGTGGGTGGGCATGGGCCGGGTGCTGCGAACCCTGGACATCGGTCAGGCCTGCAAGCTGACCCTGCCCAGCCGAGTCTGACCCTGCGCCGGCGTTCATCGGCTCGGGCCGCACAATATCTGCCATGACCGCCACCCCGCTCGCCGCAGCGGCAATCGCCCAACTCGAGGCCGAGGGGGTCGACACCGTCATCGGCACCGTGGTCAATCCCGCCGGGCTCACACTCGCCAAGACCGTGCCGATCCGGCGTACCAACACCTTCGCCGATCCTGGTCTGGGCGCCAGCCCGACCTGGCACGCGTTCGCGATAGACCAGACCGGCATCGCCTTCACCGACGATGTCAGTGTCGTCGGCGACCAACGCCTGCGCCTCGACCTGTCGGCAATGCGCATCGTCGGCGACGGGTTGGCGTGGGCACCCGCTGGATTCTTCGAGCAAGACGGGCACCCTGTCGCGGCGTGCAGCCGCGGGACACTCGGCCGCATCGAAGCCGCGCTGGAACAAGCCGGCATCCAGGCCATCGTCGGCCACGAGATCGAATTTCTCCTGGTAGATCCCGACGGCGGCCGGCTACCCGCAACGTTATGGGCGCAGTACGGCCTGGCCGGTGTTCTCGAACACGAGGCATTCGTTCGCGACGTCACCGCCGGCGCCACGCTGGCCGGGGTGGCGATCGAGCAGTTCCATCCCGAATACGGGCCCAATCAGTTCGAGCTCTCGCTGGCGCCACAGCCACCGGTGGCCGCCGCCGACCAACTGGTGTTGATGCGAATCATCATCGCCCGTGCCGCCCGCCGCCACGGGCTCCGAATCAGCCTGTCCCCGGCACCGTTCGCAGGCAGTGTGGGATCTGGTGCACACCAACATTTTTCACTCACCATGCCGGAAGGCCCGCTATTCTCCGGCGGCACCGGCCCTGGTGGCATGACGGCGGCCGGGCAAGCCGCGGTGGCCGGGCTGTTACGCGGCCTACCGGAGGCTCAGGGAATTCTGTGTGGATCGATCGTCTCCGGCCTGCGGCTGCGGCCGGGCAACTGGGCTGGCGCGTACGCCTGCTGGGGCATCGAAAATCGGGAAGCCGCAGTGCGTTTCATCCAGGGCGGCCCCGGGAACCCGCGCGGCGCCAACGTCGAGGTGAAGATCGGCGATCCCTCGGCCAACCCCTACCTGGCGACCGCCGCGATTCTTGCGCTCGCACTCGACGGCATCACCGGCGAGGCCGCGTTGCCGCCGGAGACGACGGTGGATCCGGCGACGCTGTCCGATGACGACAGGTGCGGTGCCGGAATTCGGCTGCTACCCAACGAGCAGATCGAAGCGATTACCGCGCTGGACAATTCGGCACTCATGCGCAGGCTGCTGGGCGACCCGGTGGTCGACACGGTGACTGCGGTGCGCCGGATGGAGCACGATCGATACGCAAATTTGGGTCCCGAAGCGCTGGCGGACAAGTTCCGGATGGCCTGGAGCCTATGACGTCGGCGATCCGTCATTCCGCATTGGCGCAACATGTTCGGCAGGTGGCGCTGATCGACCAGCACGTGCACGGCTGCTGGCTGGAGACGGGGGACCGGCGGCGTTTCGAGAACGCGCTCAACGAAGCCAATACACAACCACTTGCCGACTTCGACTCCGCCTTCGACACTCAACTCGGCTTCGCGGTGCGCAACCACTGCGCCGTACTGCTCGGCCTACCCAGACATGCCGATCCGCAAGACTATTGGGAGCGCCGGAGCGAATTCAGCGAAACCGAACTGGCGCAACTGTTCCTGCCGGCCGCCGGCGTGAGCAACTGGCTGGTCGACACCGGATTCGCCGAAGGCGTGACCGGCGTCGCCGAACTCGGTGAACTGTCGGGTCGCCGCGCCTATGAGGTGATACGTCTGGAGCAGGTGGCCGAGGAGGCCGCGCAGGCCGCGGGCGATTACGCGTCGGCATTCGAAGAGATCCTGAACCGCCGCGCCACTGGCGCCGTGGGCACCAAGTCGATCATGGCCTACCGAAGCGGGTTCGAAGGCGATCTGAGTGAGCCGTCACCGAAGGAGGTCAGCGTCGCGGCGCGACGCTGGCGCGAGCAGGGCGGCGTCCGGTTGCGCGACCGGGTGCTGCTGCGGTTCGGGTTGTATCAGGCGTTGCGCCTCGGCAAACCGCTGCAGTTCCACGTCGGTTTCGGCGATCGCGACTGCGACCTGCACAGGACCAATCCGCTGTACTTGCTTGATTTCCTGCGCAAGTCGGGGGACACCCCAATAGTGTTGCTGCACTGCTATCCCTACGAACGCGAGGCCGGCTATCTGGCTCAGGCCTTCAACAACGTCTATGTTGACGGCGGGCTGACGGTGAACCATCTCGGGGCCCGCGCTCCAGCGTTCATCGCCCGCCTCCTCGAACTCGCCCCCTTCCGCAAGGTCCTGTACTCCTCGGACGGTTTCGGCCCCCCGGAACTGCATTTCCTCGGAGCCGCGCTGTGGCGCAACGGCATCGGGCGGGTATTAGGCGGGTTCGTCGAGGCCGGCGATTGGAGCGAGGCCGAGGCGATCCGGGTGGTAGACCTGATCGCCCAGCACAATGCCGCGCGCATTTACCGCCTGGCCAGTGGCGATCCCCGTGGCCCGATCAACGCATGAACCGACGTGTTCAGACCACTGCGCTGGCGTCAAACACCCAGCTCACATCACCCTTCGCCAGGTTCTCGAAGTGTTGCGGCGGCGCGAATGCCAACAGACTGTTCATATCCCAATAGTCTTTCCAGACCGTAATTTTCCCGTCAACGACCTTGTGTACGCTCACGAACCGCAGCACCCCTTGCTCGCCGGTCCGAAAGGTCCACGTCTCCGAGTGTTCGTACACGACGTCCGATCCATTGGACACCAACACGCCGTCGTGATTCTCGTAGCCCGCCAACTCCGCAAGGCCGATCTTGAGCCTCGTCACGATGTCCTCGTGGCCACGGGCCGAGACCGCCGGCACCGGCATGTCCACATAGAGGCAGTCATCGGACAGGAACGTCTTCACGGCATTCCAGTCCCGCTGCGAAAGTGCCTGCCACATCCCGGTCACGACGTCCTCCGCGGGACTGTCTTGTGTCATACCCGCCAATAAACTCGGCTACCGTATGGGTGTCAACCACGGCTCTGGGCGGCATGGGCGGCGAATGCAGGGCGCGTGGGCCGCGCTCGACCTGAACTCCAGTGTCGGCCAACTGCGAAAGTGGCCTCCCACAGTGCACTGGTCTGGCAATTGCTGACAGCCTGCGCATTAGCGGCATCGCCGGCGGTGCCTTTCTACGGGCGGCGCTACAACGCCGTCGCAGCCGCCGACGCCTGGCATCGATTGATCGGTTCGGTCGTTATCTCGCCTGACTACCGCGTGGCCATCGATCGGGCCGGACCGAGGTTCACCGGCAGCGTCGACCAGCCCCGCAACACCCGCGTGCTGCGGCGGCTGCCCACACCCGCGGCCCTGACGTCGGGGAAGCGGTCGAAGAACGTACGTAAACCGACTTCGCCTTCGGCCCGGGCCAGCGCGGCGCCCAGACAGAAGTGGCGACCCGTCGAGAACGCGAGATGCTTTCCGGCATTGGGCCTTTCAACGTCGAAATGGTGTGGATCGGCGAACACCGACGGATCGCGGTTGGCGGCAGCCAGGTAGGTCACCACCACCTCGTCCCGATAGACCGGCATCCCCGCCACCTCGACGTCGTGGCTGGCCACCCTTGCGGTCAGCTGCACCGGCGAGTCGAGCCGTAGGATCTCCTCGACCGCGTTGGGCCACAATTCCGGCTGCGCACGCAGCTTCTGCAGTTGGCCGGGATGGTCCAGCAGCATCCGGATTCCGTTGCCCAGCAGGTTTACCGTGGTTTCGAACCCGGCAACGAGCACCAGGCCGGCAACGGCCTGCAACTCGATATCGCTGAGATAGCTTTCCTCGTCACCGCTTTGCGCTGTCCGGATCAACTGGCTCATCAGGTCGTCACCCGGCGTGCGCTGCAAATGTCGCAGATGCTGCACCAGCCACGCGTTGAAGCCGGCGACTCCGCGCCGCACGCGCAGGTACTGCTGCCAGGACAACCCGATGTCCAGGCTCGGGGCGGCCAATTCACCGAACTCGAGCACGCGCCGCCGATCGTATTCGGGTACGCCCAGGATCTCACTGATCACGGTGATCGGTAACTGAGAGCAGTACCGCCCCACGATGTCGACAGCACCGGGCCGGTCGACGAGCTGATCGAGCAATTCGTCGGCCGTCTGCTGTACCCGGTCACGCAGCGCAGCCACCGCCCGTGAGGTGAACACCGACGAGACCGTCCTGCGGTAACGGGTGTGATCCGGTGGCTCGACGGCCAGCAGCGACGGCGGCCGCATCGGGTGCAACCGCGCGTCGCGAGTGTGAGACTCCAACCAGCGCAACGGCTTCGGCAGGCTGTCGCCGAAGTTGACGACGTGGAAGTCATCCGATCGCAGCAGATCATGGGCGATGCGGTGGTCGACCGTCATCAAGCTCGCGCGGTTGCGTACCAGCGCCCCGCGCCGTCTCACCTCGTCGTAGAAAGGTACCGGGTCGTCCAGGACGGTCGGATCGGCGATCAGCCTGGCCTGCAGGTCACCACGCCGGATCCCGAATTTCGCAATACCACGGACCACGCCGTGCATCGCGAACCAGTGCAGTCTCTCTTTCACCGTGGCTCCATCGAATCGAGTGTCCTGCCGCCAGGGTAGGCGGTCGGCACTCGACGGTCAGCACTCGGCGCTGATCTTGAAGTCCGTCGTGATGACTTTGTTGGGGTTGTTGCGGTTGATGCCCGATGCGCTGCCGGTGATGGTGTATGCATTCTTGTTGACGTCGACGTGCGCGTTGCCGACCCCACCTTCGTAGTAGCTGCCGGTGAAACCGTCGACGTTGCGGATCTTGACGAACTGCGGTAGCACCCGGTCGCCACTGAGCAGGACCACCGCTTGAACCTGGCCGCCGCGGTCGCCGATGTCGATGGTCCGGTACGCCTCGATCTGACTGCACGCCGGAGGGCGCGTGGTGTGCGCGGCACCGTCGATGGTCACGTGCGCGGCTTTGCGGGGCATGATCTGCGCACCACCGCAACCGGACACGGCGCTGGCGCACGCCACCAGGATTCCCGCCACCGCGACCGTTCGGTTCTGCACCAGCCACCTACCTATTCGGCCCATCTGCGGCGCCTTCGGCCCCCCACATTATTGCGGGTTGGGATCCAGCCTGGGCAATGCTTTGATGACGCGACTTCGGACGAACTCCGGGCTGATGCCCTTCAGCCGGTCGATCCACCGGATGCCGCGCGGCACATACCAGTGCAGGCGCGTCGGGTGCTGGTAGGCCTGCCAGGCCGCCTCGGCCACGCTGGAGGCCGGCATCAGACGGAACATGCCTCTTTTGGGCGCAGCGGCCAGCAGTTCCTCGTGGGACATCTGGGCGGTGGAGCCATCGGAGTGCTGTGGCGTAGAGGTGAGGATGGCAGTGTCGATCAACCCGGGCAGCACGTCAGCCACCCGGACGCCGTGACGCTGCCACTCCACGCTCAATGCCTCCGTCAGACCTTTGACGGCATGCTTGGTCGCCGAGTAGACGGCGATGCGCGGCATGCCGTAGGTGCCCGAGGACGACGACGTCGAAAACATCAGGCTGCCCGGCGCCTTCTTCAGGTAGGGGAGTGCCCCGTAGGCGCCCGTGAGCACGGCCTTGAAGTTCACGTCGACGACCCGCATGGCGGCCTCGTACGGCACGTCCTCGAACCAGCCGCCCTCACCGATGCCGGCGTTGTTCCACATCATGTCGAGGCCACCGCCGGAGTTGCCGGCGCAGAAGTCGGCCAGCGCAGTATCCAGAGCGGCCTTGTCGGTCACGTCGACCACTCGGGTCCACAACCTGGCACCCAGCTCCACGCTGAGCGCGGCCAGGCCGTCGTCGCTGCGGTCGATGGCGCCGACTCGCCAGCCTCTGCCGTGGAACAACCTGACGCCTTCGCGGCCCATCCCGCTGCCCGCACCAGTGATGAATATCGTCTTCACCGATCTGATCTCCGCCAGCCCCTCAGCCTGCTTCGACCACATCTTTGATGCGATGCAGCGTCTTTGTCATGTCTCGTATGTTGCGGCGTTTACGTAAGAAGCCTCCCAACACCATGTAGACATTGTTGAACGGGGACGGAGCTAGCCGAAACGACTCGGTGACGTCCGTGCCGTCACCTGCTGGCACCAGCTTGTAATGCCAGTTGTTCACCACCCGGTCGCCCACCAGCACAGCAAACCCGAACTCGCGACCGGGATCGCACGCCGTCACCTCGCAAGTTGTCCAGTACACCGGCCCGATCTCGTTGCGGCGGACATGGCCGCGAAAGCGCGCCCCGAGTTCGGGTCCGGTCGCCTCACCCAGCCACTCGGCCTCGAAGGTTTCCGGCGAGAAGCGTCCGGTATTTCGAATATCGGCAATTAATTCCCAGATCTCGTCCGCCGGCGCCGCCATATGAACTGTCGCTGAACCCTCCATAGAAGGATCCAATCACGCCGTCTGTAACAAAACGCGGCGCCCCGCCGATAATCATTGTCTGGGCGTGAACAATCCGATGATCTGGGTGATGGTCTGGGTTAGCGTCTGACCCGGCTTGGGCAGCTGCGCGATCCCCGGTCCCATGCCGCCGGCGCTCGCGCACTTGGGCCAGGCACCCGGACCCTGACCGGCCAGGACTCGGTTCGCAACATCGATTTGTTGCTGCTTGGAGGCTTTCGCGGGGTTTCCGACGCCGCCGTATTCCTCCCAGGTGGCTTGCTTGAACTGCAAACCACCGTAGGCGCCATTGCCGGTGTTGGCGGCCCAGTTACCGCCGGACTCGCACTGCGCGACGGCTTCCCAGTTCATGGCGTCGGCCTCGGCGGTACCGGTGGACAGCGACATGCCGGTCGCGATGAATCCTGCGGTGATCGCCGACTTGATGAGGGGCTTTGTGTGGTTCGTCATGTCCGGCATTTCGCCGACCGTGTTCAAAGCGTTACCCAGTAGAAAAAATTATGAGATCGGTTGTCTACCGCCTTGAGATTGGCGCAAACGCCGTTGCGGGGGCGGGCTCAAGCGGTCGGCTGGGCCCGGCAGTACGACGCAGTGGCGACCGTTAGGGCACGTCGGTACAGGTCGTCGAAGCGGTGCGACCGGATCGCTTCGCCGGTGGCGTCCTGCAGCAGGCCAGCGCATGCGGGGGAGTTCAGCAAACCCCAATTAAGTGTTATGTGAGACAAAATCTTAGTGTTCATCGCGTCGATGGCGGCACGCGAGACGGACAGATCCACCGGTGCCGGCGGCACCCCGGCCGGGTCCAGCTTCCAGTCAGCGAACCGCTGGTACTCGATGGCCAGGGTTGCTCTGATCTGGTCGCTGAACACACGGCCGACGTAATCCGGGTCGATGTGTGCGGCCGCGGCTTCGGTGCGCAGTGCTGAGAGTTCCTGATCGACGCGGGCGGGATCGTCGATCGCAGTGTTCGCGTTCCACTTGTAGGCGGCCACCGGCTCAGCGATCTGCAGCCGCTCGGCGAGCGTCGCCGCCAGCTCGGTCAGGGGCCCGGCGCCGTCGGCCCGGGCCGGCGCCGTTGCCGTGCCGGCGATGAACGCCGCGAGTACGAGCGGAACCGCAGCGGAGCCGGCCCGAGCGGGCCATGGCGCCTCGGATGGCACTCGTCAGGCCCGGCTAGTCGTCCGGCGCACTGGAAGGGTTGGACGAGTCCGCCGCAGCCAACACTCGTACCTCCTTCGACGCTTCCTCAGTGCAAGTTACGTGCAGTCTGTACGACAGTCAATCGCGCTCCGGGTATGCCAGATGACCAAGAATGGTGTCATGCGTGCAGACTGGTTGCGTTCGACACAGGCCCGGTTACTGCTGGCGGCCACACTCGGAATCTCGCTACTGCTTGGCGGAACTTTCCTGGCGGTAGACCGCCTACATGCGACGTCCGCCGATGTGCTCAACCACCCGGGCCCGGCAGCCTCCGACGAACAGAGCCGAACCCAAGCCGTCGGGGCGGCCAGACACATCGTCGCCGCGGCGCAACTGCACCCGACGACGGCGGGTTATCTGTTGATGTCGTGCCGGGACCGGGAGAACCCGCCCTACCAGGGAGCGGTGTACCTCACTTTCACGGTGCCCGCCGGTACCCGCGCCGACGTCTACCTGGCGGACATCGCAAAGGCCCTGATCGCCGACCGCTGGGTGGCGGGTCTGCCGCCCGGCGGCCACCCGTACAGCATGTCCATGTCCAAGAACGCGGTCACCGCACTCATCTACCGCCAGGACGACGACGCGAATTTGGGCGTGCTAAGGGTATACGGGGAATGCCACAACACCAGCGATCACCGCACCGACCCGACGGCGTGGGTTGATGTCACCGGCGAAGTCGCAGGAGGCGGTTAGCGCTGAACGCACTACTGCGCTTGACAGCGGTCACCGTCAAGCGCAGTAGTAGGTGGTTGTCGGACGGGTCAGCCTCGGGCGCCCAGTGCCCCCTGAAGGTCGCCCTTCATCGCCTGAAGCTGCTGGCCCCAGTACTCCCAGCTGTGCGTACCGTCGTTCTGGAAGTTGAACACGGCGTTGTGGCCACCGGCCGCGGTGTAGGCGTCCTGGAATTTCAGGTTGCTGCTGCGGACGAAGTTCTCCAGGAACTCGGCCGGCAGGTTGGCACCGCCCAGTTCGCTGGGCTTGCCGTTACCGCAGTAGACCCACAGGCGGGTGTTGTTGGCCACCAGCGTCGGAATCTGCTGCGTCGGGTCGTTGCGCTGCCACGCCGGGTCGCTCGAGGGACCCCACATGTCGGACGCCTTGTAGCCGCCCGCGTCACCCATGGCCAAGCCGATCAGCGACGGTCCCATGCCCTGGGAGGGGTCCAGCAGCGCCGACAGGGAGCCGGCGTAGATGAACTGGGCGGGGTGGTAAGCGGCCAGGATCATGGCCGACGAGCCCGCCATCGACAGACCGACCGCGGCGCTGCCGGTCGGCTTGACGCTGCGGTTGCTCTGCAGGTACGAGGGCAGCTCGCTGGTCAGGAAGGTCTCCCACTTGTAGGTGGAGCAGCCCGCCTTACCGCAGGCCGGGCTGTACCAGTCGCTGTAGAAGCTGGACTGGCCACCAACCGGCATGATCACGGAAAGGCCCGACTGGTAGTACCACTCGAAGGCCGGGGTGTTGATGTCCCAGCCGTTGTAGTCGTCCTGGGCCCGCAGGCCATCGAGCAGGTACACCGCAGGAGAATTGTCGCCGCCGCTCTGGAACTGCACCTTGATGCTGCGTCCCATGGACGCCGACGGCACCTGTAGGTACTCGACCGGCAGACCCGGCCGGGAAAATGCTCCCGCGGTCGGCGCACCGCCGGCGAGTCCGATCAGGCCCGGCAGGGTCGCGGCCGCAGCCGCACCGACCAGGAGTCGGCGACCCCAGGCCCGTATCTTCCCGCTCACGTCTGTCATACCTGTGCCCCTTGTCATTATGTCTTTTGTTCCCGGCAGAACTTACCGTGCGACTGGGCCGAATGTCGATTCGGACGCAATCACGTGTCAGTTCCATATCGGTTACCGCCGCGGATACAGCAACTGTGTTACCGGGCCCTCGTCGGATGAACCGCATTCGTTATAGCCCGCGGCCGACACGGGCGAACGCAGCACACGCCGCGGAGTTATGCAGGCGTTACGCACTTGACATCGGACGGAGCTACCCGAACGCACGAGGCCGCACCGCACTGGTGGTGCGCGATCCGAAGCGGCTAGAGCAACATGTCGCGCGTTTACCGCGCGCGCCGCGGCCAATTTTCGGTGTGCCGGCGGGCAAGTGACCGATGTTTGAGAGTCACCTGCGGGTTTCCCGCCAACTTCAATGCCGGCCAAGACGAAGTGGCTGCGAGCGCGTAGGCTCGCTCGGAGCAAGCCGACTGCAGACCCGCTATCCCGGTCCGTTCCGGCACTCCCGCGCCACAGCACCGTGCCCCTTGGTGCCCGCGGCACGGCGGAGGGCTCGGCAGGTCATGGGAACGATTGAGGTGCGAAATTTGGATACGGTACTTGGGTTATCTGTGACGCCGACCACCGTGGGGTGGGTCCTAGCCGAAGGGCACGGCGCCGACGGCGCGATCCTCGACCACCGCGAATTGCCGTTGCAGGACAGCCTGCAGAACAGTCACGGCGTGCGTGTTGTGAGCACCGCGCAGCAGGTGACGGATGAGGTTTTGCGGGCCCGCGAGATCGCCGTCGCCGACAATCACCGGCTGCGTATGGTAGGGGTGACCTGGAGCGACGAGGCTGCCGCCCAAGCCGCGCTACTGCTGGAGGCCCTCACCGATGCCGGGTTCGACAATGTCGTGCCCGTTCGCCAACTCGACGCTGTGGAGACCTTGGCCCAGGCCATCGCGCCGGTCATCGGATACGAGCAGACTGCTGTGTGCATCCTCGAGCGCGAGTGGGCAACGGTAGTCATGGTGGACACCCACGACGGTGAGACCCGGACCGCCGTCAAGCACGTCCGCGGTGGCTACGACGGTTTGACGTCCTGGCTCACCGGCATGTTCGACCGCAGCACCTGGCGCCCCGGTGGCGTGGTAGTGGTCGGTTCCCAGACCGACGCCAACGACTTCTCCTGGCAGCTGGAGCGGGTTCTGCCGGTTCCAGTCTTCGCCCAGACCATGGCCCAGGTGACTATCGCGCGCGGAGCCGCACTGGCGGCGGCGCACACCACCGAGTTCACCGACGACGAACTCGTAGCGGACTTAGCCCCGCCCGTCGCCGTCGCTCCCGTGCGGTCGCGCCAGTACGCCGGGGCGGCAACCACGCTGGTCGCCGCAGCTGTGACGTTCGTGGCGTCGGTTTCGCTGGCCGTGGGTCTGCAGCTGACGCCGGGCAAGGACTCCGCGCCCTCCCAGCCGGCGCACAAGTCCACCCCGCCGATGGCCGAGGCGGTGGAGCCGCCGCCGGTTCCACCTCCCGCGCCGGCGGTTCCGGTGGTCTCACCCCGGCCGCCGCTGCAGCAGGAGCCGGTCCGTCTGACTGCCGGCGAACAGGTCGAGGAATCCTCGCCGGGCGGACCGGCCACCCCATCGGTGCCCGAACCCGACCCCGCCGACGGCCCGTTGCGGCTCAGCAGGGTGCTCGACCACATCCCGGGCACTTTTACCGAGTCCGGGCGGCCACCGGAATAAGTCAATCCTTGCGCCGGGTCGCGGCAAAGGACACCGTTACCTCATCGGCCACCTGCAACGATCCCATCAGTAATGAGTAAGGTTTGACGCCGAAATCGGTCTGTTTGACTACGGATTGAACCGTCAGCCGCCACGAGTCGGCGAGTTCTTCGGTGCGCAGCTCTACCACGTGGTCGCGGTCGCGGCCCCTGATCTGCAGGGCCCCGCTGAGCCGGTACCCGTTCTCGGTCTTCTCGATTTCCTCCGCGTTGAATCGTATCTGCGGAAACCGATTGGCGGACAAGGACTTCAGCGCATTCGCGCGCACCAATGCCTTCTCCGGTCCGGACAGGCCCTTGACGCCGCCTTCGCCGCGCACCACCTCCAGCGAGTCCACCTCGACCACCAGCGTGGCCGTATCGGGTTTCCCGTCACTCCAATTCACACTCGCCTGCCACCGGGTCATGGCAATGGTGAGCCGGTGGCCCATCCGGGCCGCACGGCCGGCCACCCCGGTGTGCAATGTCAATTCGCCGTCGGCCGCGCCGAAGGTCCACACGGCGTTCGCATCGGTCGCCACGGTCAGACGGTCAGGACGGTCCGGTAGTGCGCCCGACCCTGCTCCAGCGCCGCATAACCGTCGGCGGCCTGCGCCAGCGGTAGCTCCTCGGTCCACGCGCGCACACCCGACAGCAGCGCGAAATGCATTGTTTCCTCAATGTCTTTCGCAGTTCCCGACGGATGGCCGACAATGCTGAGTCCCGGGGTGATCAATTGAACCGGACTGATGGGCAACGGCTCCGGGCTCACGCCGATGGTGACCAGTTCGCCCTGGGGCAGCAGCCCACCCAGGGTGTCGGCCATGGCTTGCGAATTGCCCGCCGTGGCAAGCACAACCGCCACGCCGCCCAGGCTACGCAGCGTTTCGGCGACGTTCACACTGGTCGAGTCGACATAGTGATGGGCGCCGAGCTTCTTGGCGTCCTGGGCCTTGGCGGTGCCGCGTGCGACGGCGATGGTTTCGAAACCCATGGCCCGCGCCCACTGCACACCGAGATGGCCCAGACCGCCGACGCCGAGAACCGCGACCCGGTCACCGGGCAGCGCCCGGGTGTGACGCAGCGCGTTGTAGGTAGTGACGCCGGCACAACCCATCGGAGCTGCTTCGACATCGCTGAGTCCGGACGGAATTCGCGCCAGGGCGGTGACGGGCACCGTCACCGATTCCGCGTAGCCGCCGGGATACTGCCAGCTCGGCACCTTCCCGTTGGCGCAATGGATGAAAATCCCCCTGCGGCACGGGTCGCAGTGATTGCAGTTGCCACCGAACCATCCCACCGCCACGCGGTCACCGACAGCGAATTCCTCGACGCCGTCGCCGAGTTCGGCGATGGTGCCGGCGATCTCGTGGCCGGGGGTCAGCGGCCAGGTCATGTCGGGAAATCCCCCGTTGACGAAGTGCGCGTCGGTGCCGCAGATGCCACACGCGGTGACGGCGATACGCACCTCGTCACGACCGGGCGGCGCTGTCTCGACTTCGGTCAGCTCCAGCGGCGCGCCCGCGTATTGAACATGGACAGCCTTGTGTATGGGCATGTGATCTCGGTCCGCTCAGTGCGCCACCGGGCATTGCTGACCGGAAGCTGTTCGGTCGGTGTGGTAGTCCACCTGCCAGTGCTTGATGCCGTTGAGCCAGCCGGACCGCAACCGCTCGGGTTTGCCGACGGATTCCAGGTCGGGCGTCGCATCGGCGACCGCGTTGAACATCAGGTCGATCGTCATGCGGGCCAGATTGGCGCCGATGCAGTAGTGCGCGCCGGTGCCACCGAATCCCACGTGCGGGTTGGGGTCGCGCTTGATGTTGAAGGTGAACGGGTCGTCGAACACGTCCTCGTCGAAGTTGGCTGAGCGGTAGACCATCACCACTCGCTGGCCCTTCCTGATCTGGACGCCGGATAACTCGTAGTCCTCCAGCGCGGTGCGCTGGAAGGAAGTGACCGGCGTGGCCCAGCGGACGATCTCGTCGGCTGTGGTGACCGGACGCTCCCGCTTGTAGAGCTCCCACTGATCCGGGAAATCGGTGAAGGCCATCATGCCCTGGGTGATGGAGTTGCGGGTGGTCTCGTTGCCGGCCACCGCGAGCAGGATGACGAAGAAGCCGAACTCGTCGTCGCTGAGTTTGTGACCATCGACGTCGGCCTGGACCAGCTTGGTCACGATGTCTTCGCCGGGGTTCTGCGCCCGGTCGGCTGCCATCTGCATGGCGTACATGATCAGTTCTACCGAGGCGGTGAGGGCGTCGTTGGTGGCGAACTCGGGATCCTGGTCACCTACCATCTGATTGGACCAGTGAAACAATTTCATCCGGTCTTCTTGCGGCACCCCCAGCAAGCCGGCGATGGCCTGCAGCGGTAACTCACAAGACACCTGCTCGACGAAGTCTCCGGAACCCTGCGACGCCGCTACCTCGACGATGCGGCGGGCACGTTCGGCGAGGTCGTCGCGCAGGCGCTCGACGGCGCGAGGGGTGAAGCCGCGGGAGATGATCTTGCGCAGGTGGGTATGTTGCGGGGCGTCTTGGTTGAGCAGGACGAACTTGCCCCGCTCGATCTGTTCCCCCACGGTGCCATCCTTGTAGCGGGGCAGCGCGGTCTTGGCCAGACTGGAGAACACGTCGCTGCGCCGGGAGATCTCCTTGACGTCCTTGTGCTTGGTCACCACCCAGAAGCCGCCGTCATCGAAACCGCCCGCCCCATAGGGCTGCTCGTTCCACCAGATCGGTGCGGTTCGGCGTAGCTCGGCCAGTTCCTCCACCGGCAGACGCTCGGCGTGGATGTCCGGGTCGGTGAAATCGAACCCGGGGGGCAGGTTCGGCTTTGCTTGCGGTTCGGCTGGCGTCGTTGACAATTGCCCTACTCCTCGTAACCGTTTTCACGTGGGCGTCCGGTGCCAATAATCCCTTGCTACACCACGGTTGGGAAGCCCGGAAAAGACGCGGAGCCGAACTGGAACGTGTTCAGGCGCGACGGTTACGTCAGCCTGCGGTCAGAGGGTATGGCTCGGGCAGCAGGCCCGCGATCCCCGGCGATGGGGGAGGGCCGCTGTCCACTACGTCCTGCACGCCCGCCCGCAGGTATTCACGCACCGAGTAGATGTAGCCGCCATCGCGTCGCGTCACGATGCGCTCGGACATGCCGATCACACAGGCCGACATCGCCGCAACCGCTTCGGAGTCATCACGATTCCACGCCAGCCTCGACAGGTACTGCATGAGTGCGCTCATTTCGGCCTCCACGTCACCCAGTTGACAGAAGACCTCGGCAGGCATCGGCCGCCGCAGGATCGCGTCACGCCTGGCCGCCGACAACAGCGCCGCGGAGCGCGGATATTGCCTGGGGTAGAGGAGCGGGGCCTCGGCTGCAGCACACACTTTTTCTCTCGGATCGCCGGGTGTTTCGTCGACCAGGCTGGTGAGCAACGTCAGGAACCGCCGAGCGGCGCGAAGCCAGGTACGGCCGATCAACGCGGCGCCGGAACCGAAGTGATTGCGGATACGAATGCAGGAGTATCCGGTGGCGATGCTGATGTCACGAATGGTCAATGCGTCAGGCCCGAATTCCGCGATGTGCAGCTCGGCCGCGTTGATGACGTCGGACGCAAATTCGGTGCCGGCGCCTGTGCCGGGCAGGCGCCGTTCGCGGATTGGATAGCTCGGCATCGGGCTGCTCCTCGGCCGTCATGGAAACGTCCATTGATGCCGATTACTGTGTAGCGGAATTTTGTGACACTCCTTGATCAATCGTGAAATCCGGTGCTCACGCGCGCGACTGCGTCCGGTATGGCGGCGATCGACCGCATCGCCCACCAGGACCGGCACGGGCCGCCCGACAGATTGTGCTGCCCGCCAGTATGTTTGGACACCGCTAGCTGGGTCGCGGCTGCCCCTTCCAAATGTGGTCGCCGATATGGCCTTGTGGCCGGTACAGCAATAGTTATGCTCGTGAGGAACGAGGCACCGGTGCCAGGAAAGGACGAGCGGAACATGATTCGCGAAATAGTCGCCGCCGCTGCGATCACGGGTTCGGTGATCGGGTTGGCACCCGTCGCCAGTGCCGATAACGGACGGTGGGAGGGCGACGTCCCCGGGATGAACTACGACGCATCGCTGGGGGCGCCGTGCGACAACTACGAACGTTTCATCTTCGGGCGCGGCCCCAGCGGTCAGGCCGAGGCCTGCCACTTCCCGCCGCCCAACCAATTCCCGGCGGCCACCACCGGTTACTGGGTCATCTCCTATCCGCTCTACGGAGTGCAGCAGATCGGGGCGCCGTGCCCCAAGCCGCAGGCCGCGGCACAGTCACCGGCCGGCCTTCCGATGCTGTGCTTGGGCGCGCAGGGGTGGCAGGAGGGGTGGTTCACCGGAGCCGGGTTCTTCCCGCCCGAGCCGTAATCCGGCGCGATCCCGATGTCCGCGAACGCTGCACCGATTCCACGGTGGTTGCGGTTTGTCCTGGCATCTGATCGTGCCGGATCCGCGTGGTACATCGGCACCGGGTTCTTCTTCGCGCCGGTGTTGGCCGCGCTGTCGCCATGGCCGACTGTGACCACCGTGCTGTGGTGGATTATCGGGCTGGCAGGATTATGGCTGGGCCTACTCGGAATCGCGATGGCCGCAGGACTGGCACGAGTTCTCCGGTCCGGTGGCGAGATCCCAGAGGACTACTGGCGCTCTCTCGTCGACTACTGATCGACGCGCCTACTGTCACATCCAACGTTTGCCAACGAAGAGGAGATCACCATGGCCTTCGATCCCAAAGATGCGGTAGACGCCGTCCGCGACATCGCCACCAACGCCGTCGAGAAGGCGTCGGACATCGTGGAGCATGCCAGCGATATCCTCCGTGGCGACATCGCCGGCGGAGCCAGCGGCATTGTGCAGAACTCCATCGAGATCGGCACGCATGCAGTCGACCGCGTGAAAGAGGTTTTCACCGGCAAGGACGACGACGACCTGGACTGAGCGCGCTGCGCCCCGCGATCAGATGGCGGCCGCGGCGTTGAGTTCGTCGAGGCGGGTGGTCGCGTCGAGGTATTCCTGCACCCACCGCTCAATGACGGCGGACGTCTTCTCCACCTTGTGGAACTGACCGACGACCTGCCCTACCGGGTTGAAGGCCACGTCGACCGACTCGTTGGGGTACCGGTTGGTGGCCCGCACCGCCATCCCGGAAACCATGTACTGCAACGGCATTCCAAGCGGCTTCGGGTTCTCCGGCTTCTCCCAGGCCTCGGTCCAGTCGTTACGCAGCATGCGGGCCGGCTTGCCCGTGAACGACCGGCTGCGCACGGTGTCGCGGCTGCTCGCCTTGGCGTACGCGGCCTGCTGGATGGGGGTGTTCGACGATTCCTCGACCATCAGCCATTGGGAGCCTGTCCACGCGCCTTGCGCGCCCAGCGCCAGCGCCGCGGCGATCTGCTGGCCGCTGCCGATGCCGCCGGCGGCCAGCACCGGAAGCGGCGCGACCTCCTTGACGACCTGGGGCCATAACACGATGGAGCCGACCTCGCCGCAGTGACCGCCGGCCTCGCCGCCCTGGGCGATGATGATGTCGACGCCCGCATCGGCATGCTTGCGGGCCTGCGACGGCGAGCCACACAGGGCCGCCACCTTGCGGCCTTCGGCGTGAATGTGCTTGATCATCTCCGCCGGCGGCGTACCCAGCGCGTTGGCGATCATCGTGACCTTGGGATGTTTGAGTGCGACCTCGACCTGCGGGGTGGCGGTAGCCTCGGTCCAACCCAGCAGCTGCAGACTGTCCCCGTCGCTCTCCTCCACCGGAACACCGTGGTCGGCCAAGATCTTCTTGCCGAAATCCAGGTGTTCCTGCGGAACCATCTTGCGCAGGGTCTCGGCCAGTTCCTCGGCCGACAGGTGCGAGTCCATGCCCTCGTACTTGTTAGGGATGACGATGTCCACGCCGTAGGGGTGGTCCCCGATGTTCTCGTCGATCCAGTTCAGCTCGATCTCGAGCTGTTCGGGGGTGAAGCCGACGGCGCCCAGCACGCCGAACCCGCCGGCTTTGCTGACAGCGACGACCACATCGCGGCAGTGAGTGAACGCGAAGATCGGGAACTCGATACCGAGTTGATCGCATAGGGCGGTGTGCATGCCTACTCCTGTGGGGCGCGGGACCGATGCAAGAAATTGAAACGTGTTCTAGTTTAATACCAATCTCGTCGATGAGACCGGCCAGGTCCGCTTTGTTGCAACTAGGCCCCTTCAGGTCAGTAGGCCGTACGCCAGCCATACCGCCAGAAAGCCGGCCATGCAGGCAAAGCAGACGAGGTGATCGCGGCATACGGCAAGCGCAAGACGGCTCTGCTCGACGGGCGGGTCGACACGGCTGCCGAGGCGAACCGCGTGGGGGACGGTGCGCACGAGGGCCAGCGCCACCGGGATGGCTGCGGCGACGCCCGATGTCACCAAGAGCCAGAATGGGCCACCACCGTCGGCAGCCTCGAATGCCAACGCGCCCAACAAGATCAGCATCACCAGCACAATCAGCCGACTCATCGGCCGAGAGGTGGTGGTGGCGCGGCGGTAGTAGCCGGCGATCGACGCCAGAACAGCCTCGGGCAACTCTGCGCCCGTATCCCGCCGCCGCAACACCTGCACGTCGAATATGAGGTCCATCCACAGCACGGCGAGTAGGAACCCGCCGCAGGCAGTCAGGAGCGGTGTCATCGTCTGCGCTCACCTCCGTTTACCGACGACCCATTGTGTCGGCGAACGGTCGTTATTGTCGCGCAACGGGCTTGGAACTGCGGGTCAGCCTTGATCCAGCACGCCGCCGCGGGTACCGTAGCGGGCATTACGCAACTTGCGGTAGCGTAATTCCCAGGCCTACCGAAAGGATGTCGCTCGATGCGCAACCGGTACGCCGGAGAACCCTTCACGACGTCCACACCGGAAATCGCCGAGGCGCTCGAGGACGTCAGCGTCCCGACGTTGCTGCTGTCACTGGTGCACATCACCGGCGACCCGCGCTTCATCCGCGACTTCAAGCAGATGGGCCTGTTCCTCAATGAGGTGCAGGGATTTATGTCCGAGGAGGACAAGGCCAGGGCGCGGGCCGAGGCCGTCGCGGTGCTCACCGATTACCGCGACCGAGGCTGCCCCGAACCGGCGCCGTTGAGCGACGAACTGATCCGGGAGATGATGGATTGGGCGGCCTGCGAACACGTTCCAGACGATTATCTGCCGCTGGCCCTGGAGGAGATGGACCTCGAGGGTGCCGACCCTCGTCATCCGTCGGCGCTACCCGCGGAGAGTGCGGCGGACTTCCCGGTTGTCGTGATCGGGTGCGGTGAATCGGGCATTCTGGCCGGAGTCCGGCTCCGACAGGCCAACATACCGTTCACCATCATCGAGAAGAACGCCGGCCCCGGCGGAACGTGGTGGGAGAACAGCTATCCCGGTGCGCGGGTGGACGTCGCGAATCATTTCTACTGTTACAGCTTCGAACCCAACAACGAGTGGACACATTTCTTCGCCGAACAGCCCGAATTGCAGCGCTACTTCACCGCGGTGATGGCCAAGCACGATCTGCACCGCAACGTGCTCTGGAAGACCGAGGTACTCGGCGCCGAATGGGACGATGCGGCCGGCGTCTGGAACGTGGCGCTACGCGGTGCCGACGGCGATACCAGCATTCAGGGGCGAGCGGTCATCACGGCGGTCGGACAGCTGAATCGACCCCACATCCCCGAGTTCCAGGGGGCCGACACCTTCGCCGGGCCGTCGTTCCACTCCGCGGCGTGGGACCACTCGGTGGACCTGACCGGCAAACGGGTAGCGCTGGTGGGCGCCGGTGCCAGCGGATTCCAGATCGCTCCGGCGATTGCCGGAAGCGTCGAACATCTGACGATTTTCCAGCGCACCGCGCAGTGGATGTTCCCCAACCCGATGTATCACGACCAAGTCGGCGAGGGCGTGCGCTGGGCGATGCGACACCTGCCGTACTACGGCCGGTGGTACCGGTTCCTGCTGCTGTGGCCGGGTGCCGACAAGGGCTTGGACGCGGCGCGGGCGGACCCGAACTACGCCGATCAGGACTACGCGGTCAGCGACGTCAATGCCGCCGCACGAATCATGTTCAGTCAGTGGATCACCGGTCAGCTCGACGAGGACTCGGAGTTGCTGACCAAGGCGATGCCGGACTACCCGGCCACCGGCAAGCGCACGTTGCAGGATGACGGAAGCTGGCTGAAAACCCTGCAGCGCGACAATGTCGAGTTGGTGCGGACACCGATCGAGCGAATTACGCACGGCGGCATCGTTTCCGACGACGGTGCGACACATGACGCCGACATCATCGTGTACGCCACCGGGTTCCGTCATACCGACGTGCTGTGGCCGCTGAAGATCCGCGGCCGCAACGGGATTGACCTGCACGAGCGGTGGGGGAGCCGTCCGTTCGCGCACCTGGGCATCACCGTGCCGGGATTTCCCAATCTTTTCCTGATCTACGGGCCGGGCACGCACCTGGCCCACGGCGGCAGCCTGATCTTCCAGTCCGAATTGCAGATGCGTTACATCAACCTGTGTCTGCAGCATATGGTCGAGCAACAGATCGTCGCGCTGGAGCCCACCGACGAGGCGGCCGCGCAGTGGCATCAGCGAACGCAGGCGGAGATAAAGCAGATGGTGTGGTCGCACCCCGCCGTCAAGCACTCCTACTTCAAGAACGCCCACGGGGAGATCCACACCGTCAGTCCGTGGCGCCTCAACGAATACTGGGCCGCGGTGCGCAAACCGGACTGGTCTGATTTCGTTCTGCGACAGGAGAATTGAGTTCATGCGCACGGTAGTCATCGACGGCCCGGCCAGCATCCGGCTCGACAACCGCCCTGACCCCGAGCTCACCGGCCCGGACGGCGTGATCGTGGCCGTGAGCGCCGCCGGCATCTGCGGATCCGACCTGCACTTCTACGAGGGCGACTATCCGTTGGCCCAGCCGGTGGCTCTCGGTCACGAAGCCGTCGGCACCGTGGTGGAGGCCGGTTCCGACGTGCGTACCGTTAAAGTCGGCGACGAAGTGCTGGTGTCCTCGGTGGCCGGATGCGGTAGGTGCCCAGGCTGCGCCACCAACGACCCGGTGATGTGCCACTCGGGTCTGCAGATCTTCGGCGGCGGTGAGCTTCCCGGTGCTCAAACGGATCTGCTCGCCGTACACGCGGCCGACTTTCAGGTGCGCAGGATTCCCGAGGGCATCAGCACCGAGCAGGCACTTCTGCTCACCGACAATCTCGCGACCGGCTGGGCTGCGGCGCAGCGGGCCGACATTCCGTTGGGCGGCACCGTTGCGGTGTTCGGATTGGGCGCGGTGGGCTTGTGCGCGCTGCGCAGTGCGTTCGCCCAAGGCGCGGCAACCGTTTTCGCGGTCGATCGCGTCGAGGGGCGGCTACAGCGCGCCGTTGCTTGGGGCGCCACCCCGGTGTCGTCGCCCACGGTGGAGTCCATCCTGGCCGCCACCGGCGGTCGCGGCGCGGACTCGGTGATCGATGCCGTCGCGACGGACGCATCCCTGACCGACTCCCTCTACGCCGTGCGACCGGGCGGCACCGTCTCGGTGGTCGGCGTGCATGATTTGCGGCCGTTTCCCTTCCCGGCCCTGGCGTGTCTGATCCGCAGCATCACGGTGCGCTGGACCACCGCACCCGTGCAGCGCACCTGGCCGGAGCTGATTCCGTTGCTGCAGTCCGGCCGTCTTGATGTCGACGGGATTTTCACGACGACACTGCCTCTGGATGAGGCGGCCAAAGGCTATGCGACCGCCGCCGCACGGTCCGGTGATCATGTCAAGATCCTGCTGACGCCTTAGTCACTTGTGGCAGCATAATTTCCATGCGCTGTGCAGCAATCCAACTCGAGGCGGTGCCGGCCGACGTCGACGCCAACCTGGCCACCGTTGAACGTCTCGTCGAGGAAGCCGTCGGCGCCGGTGCGCAGACCATCGCTTTGCCGGAGTTCTTCACCACCGGCGTCGGGTTCTGGCCCGAGCTGGCCGATGCGGCGCTGCCGGTCGACGGTAAGGCCACCGAACTGCTGCTGGCTCTGGCGGCCCGGCACGAGGTGATGCTCGGCGGCTCATTGTTGATCCGCGACACCGACGGAAACGTGCGCAATGCTTATCTGGTTGTCACTCCGCAGGGCGTCGCCGGGCGGCACGATAAAGACCTTCCGACGATGTGGGAGAACGCTTTCTACGTGGGCGGGTACGACGACGGGGTAATCGAGGTCGGTGATCTGACGGTGGGCGCTGCGGTGTGCTGGGAGTTGATGCGCACCCAGACCGTACGTCGCCTGCGTGGCCGCATTGACCTGGCGATGACGGGTTCCGGCTGGTGGTCCATCCCTGACTGGTGGCCGCGAGTGGCCTTCCGCCGGATGGAACGGCGCAATGCGGCGACGGCCCGGCAGGCAGCGGCGTCGTTTGCCGGTTATGTGGGGGCCCCGGTTTTGCATGCGGCACACGTGGGAGCCGTGCGGTGCCGCATGCCGTGGTTGCCGTTGGGGTACGCGGGCCGGTTTGAGGGCGGCACTATGATCGTCGCCGCCGACGGCAGGGTGCTGGCCTCTGCGGCCGAGGGCGAAGGCGTCATCGTGGCCGATGTCTCCGTGGGCCGTGGCGAGCCGAGCTCCGTTGTGCCTGAACGGTTCTGGCTGCACCCCCGGGGCGCGCTGCCGGCGGTGGTGTGGCACTACCAACGGGCGCACGGTCGCCGTTACTACCGACAGCATGTCGCACCGTCGTGACCGTCAGCGGGTGGCTGACACGTACTGCGAGCGCATGAAGCTGTCGATCTTCACGTCGACGGCGGGCGGGGTCAGCCCGTAGCCGGCTTGCAGGCTCAGGGTGTTCCGGACGGGCTCGACAGACCACCCGTGCTCCCTGAGCCATACCGCCGCATCGGCCGGGTTGTCGTAGGTGAGCGCGGAGAAGTCGACGTCCCCGGACATATCGACGCCGGGATGCGCCCGTTCCAGTTCGGCGAGTTGGTCGTGGTCCAGGCGAGAACCCAATGCGCCGGTCGCAATCCGACTGTCCGGTGCGCTGTGTTCGTGGATCCGACCGAACAGGGCTTCTTGGGCGTCGCGAGTCAGGTAGGGCAGCAGTCCCTCCACCGACCAGGCGGCGGGAACCTCTGGGTCGAAACCGGCTTCGGTGAACCGAGCGGTCCAGTCGCTGCGCAGATCCGCCGCGACCTGCACCCGCCGCGCCTTGGGCTGGGCGCCAAGCCGGTCGAGCACCTGCGACTTGAAATCCAGTACCTTCGGCAGGTCCACTTCGAAAACCGTTGTCTCCGAGGGCCAATCGAGGCGAAACGCCCGGGAGTCCAGGCCGGCGGCGACGATCACCGCCTGCTCGATGCCCGTTTCGCCGGCGTTGGTGAAGAAGTCGTCGAAGAATCGGGTTTGCACGCCGTACAAGCGGGGAAAGGTGGTTTCGTCCTCGGAGGTACCGGGGTTGTCGAGCAATCCGGTGAGATAGGGATCAGCAGTCGCCCTGATGAAATGCTGCGCGTAGTCGTCGCGCACCAGCGGCCGTGCACTCAATGCATGTACCGCCCGCCAGCCCGCCACGAGCAGCGCCGTATAGCCGACACCGCTGACGATGTCCCACTGGTCGTCGTCGGAACGGAGGGAGCCGTAGTCAGGTGTCTTCATGCAGCCGAACGTACCTGTCACAGCTCCAGCAGCACGGTCACCGGGCCGTCGTTGGTCAGAGCGACTTGCATGTGCGCACCGAACGCTCCCATTTCGACGTGTGCGCCCTGTGCGCGTAGCGCGTCAGCGAATGTGTCCACCAGCGGTTCGGCGACCGCTCGCGGCGCGGCCGCGTTCCAGGACGGACGTCGGCCTTTTGCGGTGTTGGCATAAAGAGTGAACTGACTGACCACCAGAATTGGAGCATCAACGTCGGAAGCGGATTGCTCGTCCTCGAGGATCCTCAACTGCCAGAGCTTTTCGGCCAGGCGGCGAGCCTGCTCGGATCCGTCGCCATGGGTCACGCCGACGAATGCGAGCAGGCCCTGACCCGAGGGCCTAATGGCGCCCACCACCCGGCCGTCCACTGTCACTGAAGCCGAGGAGACCCGTTGCACGAGAAGTCGCATGGGCTCGATGCTGCCATGGGTAGGCTCGACTCAGTGTCTGTTCTGGTTGCGTTTTCGGTGACGCCGATGGGCGTGGGGGAGGGCGTCGGCGAGATCGTCGCCGAGGCGGTCCGGGTTGTCCGCGAGTCGGGGCTGCCCAACAAAACGGACTCGATGTTCACCGTGATCGAAGGTGACAGCTGGGCGGAAGTGATGGCCGTGGTGCAGCGGGCTGTGGAAGCCGTGGCCGCGCGGGCACCGCGGGTCAGTACCGTGATCAAGGTGGACTGGCGTTCAGGGGTGACCGGCGCGATGACCCAGAAGGTGCAGTCCGTCGAGCACTACCTGGCCGGCGA